>CAYLVY010000084.1:0-16572 GCA_964387205.1 uncultured Draconibacterium sp. | reverse complement strand
TGTTCCTGTTCCATGATTTCGGTTACCTGCTATTCAAAGGAAAAAAATGGTTCCACCCCGAATTTGCCATTTCCCAGAATATCGGCTTTGGCTGGCTTGACCACAAGGAACGTTATCAGGCAATGCAGAATCAACCCCGCGAAATGGATCTGGGATTTTTCGAGTCGGGTGTTTTGGTGAATAATCTAATTAACCTCCGGCTTTATAAGGTCGGAGCCGGTGTGTTTTACCGCTGGGGGCCATATTCTATGGACAAAACCGGCGACAACTTCGGTTATAAGATCAGCCTCGTATTTCCATTCTGACACGGGATGGATTTTTTTTTAAGAATAGTGTCCGATGGTTTTGCAGATTTGATTATTTATTTACATTTGTACATATTAAACCTCATTGGATCAATTTATGGAAGACAATAATACTCCCCGCACACCTCATCCGGATCATGAGGGGAAAAACGGCTCCTCCCGAAGAGATTTTCTGAAAAACATGGGGCTTGCCGGAGTGGCTGTTGCGGCAGGGGCTGCCGCCCTTTACTCCGGAAAGATTTTTGAAGAAAAGAAACACAAGTCGGGGGATCAGAAGATTTTACTCACGCAGGACGGAAAGTTGGTCAGGGTGGACTCCCTGGAGATCAAATCGCACGAAAAGACCGGAGGTGAACTATTGACCTCCCGCGGCCGTGAAGGTATTCCGGGAAAGCGGTGGGTGATGGTAACCGACCTTTCGAAATGCCGGAATGCCCGGCGCTGTATCACAGCTTGTCAGGGTGCCCATCAGCTCAGGCCCGAGCAATACCATATGAACACGCTCCAGATGCAGGATTCGCCCGGAACAGCTCCGTACCACATGCCCAAGAACTGTCAGCATTGCGACAATCCTCCCTGTGTCTCGGTTTGTCCGGTTGACGCTACCTATAAACGCCCCGACGGGATCGTCCTGATCGATAATGAACGGTGCATCGGGTGCCGGTTCTGCATGGCAGCCTGCCCCTATTCAGCCCGTATTTTCAATTGGATCGAACCCAAAGATGCCGCCCTGCACCAGGAGAAGGAGTATGATGTGGAACTCAATGTCCCGCAGAAACTCGGAACCATCTCCAAATGCCTGTTCAGCGCCGATCTGGTGCGGAAAGGAGAGTTGCCTTATTGCGTCACCGCCTGTCCGAACGGTGTATATTATTTCGGGGATGAAAATGAGGATGCCGTGACCAACGGTACCACGCGGGAGACAGTCAGGCTGAGCAAACTGCTGCGTGACAATGGAGCTTACCAACTTATGCCCGAACTGGGTACCAAACCCAGGGTCTATTACCTGCCACCCAAAAACAGACTTTTTCCCTTTGAAGAAGGCAAACCTGATGAACCCAAAAAAGTATAGTATTGTATGATAAAAAGTAATGCACCAATGGACAGGATCGTATATGATCTTACCCACCATATCCGCATCAACCGCAGCTTTCTGATCTGGATGGGAGCCCTCACCCTCGCCCTGCTCGTTTGCCTTGGCGCATACTATAAACAGTTGGTGGAAGGATTAGGAGTTGCCGGCATTCGCGATTACGTTACCTGGGGCATGTACCTGGCGAACTTTGTATTTTTTGTCGCCTCGAGCCTCATTGGAATGCTCATCAGCGCCGTTCTCGGACTGATCGGCATGAAGTGGGTCACCCCGATCAGTCGCATCGCCGAAACCATTGCCGTGGCCTTTGCTGCAGTGGCAGGGCTGGTGATCGTTTCGGATATGGGGCGCCCTGAACGGCTGGCCTATGTGTTCATTTACGGACGGTTTCAATCCCCGATCCTGTGGGATGTGACCGTCATCACTACCTATTTTGTATTGAGCCTGTTGCTGCTCTATCTTCCGATGATCGCCGACCTGGCCATCATCCGCCGGACTGCGGCAAAACTCCCATCCTGGTTGCAACCGGTTTACAAAGTGCTATCGCTCAATTTCACCGATAAACCCGAACAAAACCGGATTATTCAGCGTTCGGTCAGGATTCTGCTGATTCTGCTGATCCCCGCTGCATTGTCCATCCACACTGTGACCTCATGGCTGTTCGCCGTCACATCCAGGGCAGGCTGGGATTCTACGATCTTTGGCCCTTACTTCGTTTCAGGTGCCTTTGTGGCAGGCGCTGCCGCCGTTATCATCGCCATGTACTTTTTCCGGCAGAACTACCGGCTGCAGGATTATCTGACCGATATCCATTTTAATAAGATGGGAATGGTGCTGGCTACTGTTTCACTGGTGTATCTCTACTTTAATCTCAATGAATTCATCGTCCCGGGTTATAAACTGAAAAGGGCCGATGCTATTCATTTATACGACCTTTTCGCAGGAAAGGATGCTTTATTATTCTGGATAACGCAGGTCGGCGGACTTCTGCTGCCGATCATCCTGTTGCTTTTCAGAAGGTTCCGGAGACCACTACCCTTGTTATTGATCTCCCTCGCCGTGATCACAGGCGCCTGGCTGAAACGCTATCTCATCGTGATCCCGACACAGGAAAATCCGTTCCTGCCGATTCAGCATGTCCCCGACAACTTTGTTCACTACACCCCCACCCTGCCCGAAACCCTGATCTCGGTTGCACCCTTTATCCTGGTGCTGATGATCATTACCCTCATTTCGAAATTTTTCCCCGTCATTCCTATTCACGAAACCATCCTGGAAAAAGAGCAACATCAATCCCAGTAAGATTAACCGGAAATATTGAAAATATGCACTTACATCGAAAAGTCATTGCGCTGGTTGGCATCCTTACAATCATAAACCTTCCCGCCTTCGCCACCTGGGAGGTTCCGGCCGACCAGAAAGCTGTCAGGTCACCGGTTAAATTCACACCGGAACTCCAGAAGGCCGGCGAACATATCTATCAGAAAAATTGCCAGTCGTGCCATGGGACACCCGGGAAAGACGATTGGGCGCGGCTTGCCCCCCCCCCGGGCGACCTGGCCAAAGAACTTGCCCAAAAGAACACCGATGGAGAACTCTTTTACAAAATTACCACCGGTAAAGCCCCGATGCCTGAATTTCGCAACATAATCAATGAAGAGGAGCGCTGGAACCTGGTAGCGTATATCCGATCGTTCAACCCCTCGTACGTCCAGCCGGAATTAGCCACTCTTGCCGATTTTGCCGGAAGGATCGTGGATCTGGCATTGAATTATGACAAAACCCTCCATAAACTGCTGATCACCGCCACCGAAAAGTTAAAAGACGGTACTACGGCGCCTGCCGCCGGAGTTGAGGTTATCCTCTATGCAAAACGCTATTTCGGTAATCTGCCCGTCGGCGACCCTAAAACATCAGACGCACGCGGAATGATCGCCGTCGATTTCCCCGCCGATCTGCCCGGTGATAAAGAAGGAAAAGTTGAACTGACCGCTAAAGTAAACGATCCGAAAGGGCTGATGAAGACCAAAGCAGCCACTGCCACCCTCACTATTGCCAAGGCAACCGATCTCCCGGGGCTGACCGACACCAGGGCGTGGTGGACCACCCGCGATAAGGCCCCGGTCTGGATTGTCGCACTCTATGGCTCCAGCGTTTTAATTGTCTGGGGATTCATATTCTATATTCTATTTATGATATTAAAAATCAGAAAAATATCTTAAAATATTACCTATGAGGCTGTTTAAAAGATTGGCTGTACCATTTGTATTCCTCTTCATGATGTCTGCTGCGGTATCCATGGCTCAGCTTGATTTCCGGCAACAGGTGGGTATTGTCGAAAAACTCGATACCGTTTTATCTCCCGGACTGATCTTCAGAAACGAAAGCGGAGATACGGTACCACTCACCAGTCTGGTTGACAAACCTACTATCTTATCGCTTGTTTACTATGACTGTCCTGGCATTTGCCCGGCCCAGTTGTCAGGGATAGCAGATGTGGTGGAAAAACTGGGGATGGAACTGGGAAAGGATTACAAGATCATCACAGTCAGTTTCAACGAGAAGGATACACCTGAGATGTCGGTAGACCTCAAGAAAAATTACCTGCGCGACCACAGCAGACCACGCGCGGCCCACTGGATCTACCTGACCGGCGACAGCGCCAACATCCATGCCCTTACCAACTCGGTAGGATACCGGTTTTCACCCATCGGGAATGACTTCATGCATCCCTCCTGCATTATCATGTTAAGCCCTGAAGCGAAGGTGACCCGGTATTTGTATGGCACCAGTTACCTGCCTTTTGACGTGAAAATGGCCATTGTGGAAGCACAGAAAGGACAGTCAAGGCCTACCATCAACCGTGTGCTGGAATACTGTTTCAGCTACGATCCCGAAGGCAGAAAATATACGCTGCAGGTGACCAAAGTCGCCGCCACCATCATTATCTTTTTCGCCGCCCTGCTTTTCATTTTCCTGATCATCAGGTCATCCAGAAAAAAAACAAAAAAATAACACCAAGCATATGACAGAGGAATCGAAACATCACCCGGAACCCAGTTATCTCGTGGATACCGGCCGGTACAAAGGGCTAATGGCCTGGCTGACGACCACCGACCATAAGCGTATCGGGCTCATGTATATGTACGCCATGATGATATTTTTCATCGTGGGCGTGCTTCTTGGCATCCTGATGCGTGTTGAACTTTTTTATCCCGGACAGCAGGTGTACGGGCCACAGGCTTACAACGGCATCTTTACCATCCATGGCATCATCATGATATTTACCGTGGTGATCCCGGGTCTGGCAGCCGTATTCGGAAATTTCTCCATGCCTATCATGATCGGTGCCAAGGATGTGGCTTTCCCGCGGCTTAATCTTTTCTCTTTCTATTTATACATTGCGGGTGCAGCTATCGCCCTGGCTTCCCAGTTTATGGGTGAAGGCCCACCGGACACCGGCTGGACATTCTATGCCCCTTATAGTATTCAGACACATACCAACGTGGTGGCCGCTGTCTTCGGGGCCTTTGTCCTGGGTTTCTCCTCCATTCTTACCGGTTTGAATTTTATCGTCACCATTCACCGTCTCCGCGCACCGGGAATGTCGTTCTATCGTATGCCGCTCTTCCCGTGGTCGCTGTATGCCACTGCCTGGATACAGGTACTGGCCACCCCCATTGTGGGGATCACCTTGCTGATGATCATCGCGGAACGCTGGCTCCGGATCGGATTTTTCGACCCTGCGCTGGGTGGTGACCCGATCCTTTACCAGCATCTTTTCTGGATCTATTCCCATCCTGCCGTCTATATCATGATTCTCCCCGCCATGGGCGTGATCAGCGAGATCATCCCGACTTTCGCCCAGCGAAGGATATTCGGATACAAAGCCATCGCCATCTCCAGCCTTGCCATCGCCCTGGTTGGCTATTTCGTCTGGGCCCACCACATGTTCACCTCCGGGATGAGCACCACCGCCCGCTGGGTCTTCTCCCTGCTCACCTTTATCGTGGCCATCCCAAGCGCAATCAAGGTTTTTAACTGGGTCAGCACCATGTACAAAGGATCGATCCAGATGTCCCCGCCATTTCTATATGCTGTCGGATTTATTTTCCTCTTCATGATCGGCGGTATGACCGGCCTATCCCTGGGGGCCCTCGCCACCAATATCCATGTCCATGACACGGCCTACGTGGTTGCCCATTTCCATTATATCGTGTTTGGCGGTGTCGGTTTCGCCTTCTTCGCGGCGCTTTTCTACTGGTACCCCAAAATGTATGGCCGGATGTACGATGTTAAAAAGGCAAACTGGTCCTTTATCCTTCTTTTTACAGGCTTCAACCTGCTCTATTTTCCGCAGTTCATTATCGGGATCATGGGCATGCCCCGCCGGTACTTCGATTACCTTCCCCAGTTCACCTTCGGACATCAACTCTCTTTTTACGGCGGGCTGATCCTTCTGGCAGGGTTTATCCTCATGCTGGTCACCCTCGCCAGCAAAAAAGGTGCGAAAGCCTCTGCCAACCCTTGGGGTGGACGTACTTTCGAATGGCAGATCCCCTCGCCCCCCCCGTTGGAAAATTTTGAGGAGATGCCTGAACTCAAAGAAAATGATGGACCTTATGACTACCGGTAGCCTCCGGTAATAACCTGACATACCACCATTAAAAAATGATCTAATCACAACAAAACACACAGAATCAAATCTATATGGAACATCGGGATGACGTAGGCGCCAGGTTGGGAATGTGGATCTTTATCTTCACGGAGATCCTCCTCTTTGGCGGTTTGTTCTTGGTTTATGCAATCATGAGGCACCATTATGCCGATGAATTTCATCAGGCCGCCCATCATCTGAACGCATTCATCGGAGCGCTGAACACCGTGGTACTGCTGGTCAGCTCCGCAACAGTCGCCATGTCGATCACAGCCGTGCAAAAGGGTGATAAACAAAAAGCCCTGATCATGCTGGGGATCACCTTGGTATGCGCAGCGATCTTCATGGTGAATAAATATTTCGAATGGGGGCACAAATTTGAATTGGGGCTCTATCCCGGTTCCGACCTTATGATCTCCCTGAAACACGGAACCGTGATGTTTTTCGGGCTTTACTTCCTGATGACGGGTCTTCATATGTTCCATCTGCTGGTCGGCGCCATTATTTTGATGGTGATCATGATCAGGGTGAACAACGGCTCCATCCATGCCGGGAAGTTTGTCCTGCTGGAGAACGGAGGATTATACTGGCATCTCGTGGACCTGATCTGGATATACCTGTTCCCGCTGTTATACCTGCTCACTTAACAATCTGACTACTTTTCAATTTGCAAACCAATAATAAACTGAACAATGGATAAAGAGGAAGTACATATCAGTTCGTACACCGCACATATGTGGGTTCTTGTCGGATTGCTGGTCATGACCGTGATCACCGTCACCGTTACCTGGATTGATCTCTCGGCATGGACGGTGGCCGTGGCCCTGTTGATCGCCTCCGTCAAAGCATACATCGTACTCACCTATTTCATGCACCTGAAGTTCGAATCCGGATTATTCCGTGTTTTCGTGATCATGGTAATGCTTATTTATGTGCTGGTGATCGGGCTGACCTTGTCGGACTATATATTCCGGTAGAAACCGGCAAATCAAACCTATTCAGAAACTTGTAAATCAATTATATGGGTGCATCAAATTTTGTTGAAGGAGTAGACCTTGCTTTCAAGGTCATCTTCGGGATCAGCATCTTCTTTCTGGTGGGCATCACGGCAGTTATGCTCTATTTTCTTTATCGCTACAACCGGAAGCGACATCCGAAAGCCATTCAGATCAAAGAGAGTCCCTGGCTGGAGTTTACCTGGATCTTCGTCCCCTTCATATTGGTTTTACTCATGTTCTATTATGGATATGTCGCGTTCAGCCCGATGCGGAATGTCCCTGAAGATGCCATTCCCATCAAGGTGATCGGCCGCATGTGGTCCTGGACCTTCGAATATCCGAACAAGAAACAGGCGCCGATCCTTGTCGTACCCATTAACCAGGCCGTCAGGCTTAACCTCTATTCCGATGATGTGCTGCATGCCTTATACATTCCGGCGTTCAGGGTAAAGGAAGACGTTGTGCCGGGTAAAGATAATTATCTGTGGTTCATGGCGACCCAGTTTGGCGAATATGATGTCCTTTGTACGGTTTTCTGCGGTGTCCGCCACTCTTACATGGAAACCAAAGCCAGGGTTGTCACCATGGAAGAATATGAAAAGTGGCTGAAGGAGCTCCCCGATCCCACCCTGGAACATCCCGGACTGACTGTTCTGAAGAAAAACGCCTGTACCGGATGCCACTCCATCGACGGATCGAAACTAATCAGCAACTCTTTTAAGAAATTATGGAATTCACGGGCCAAGGTAATCACCGACGGAAAAGAACGAACGGTCACTGTTGATGAGGAATACATCAAGCGTTCGATCTATGAGCCGGATGCCGACCAGGTAGTCGGTTTCCCCAAAGGGATGATGAAATCCTATAAAGGCCTGATCACCGAAGAAGAGGTCAATCAGGTAGTCGAATACCTCAAGACCCTCAAATAATTCTCCACCATTTAAAAAGACCGGTTTGCAAAACATTGGTCTAAAGGATATTCTGATCCTGACACGTTTTCCGGTCACGCTGGCCGTCACCTTCACCGCTTTTGCCGCGATGGTGCTGCAAACCGCTGAGGCCACTATTGAAACCGCATGGGTCACCGCCGGGATTTTCCTGCTGGCGGCTGGGGCTTCTGCATTCAACCAATACCAGGAATGGCCCTGGGATGAAAAGATGGAACGCACCAGGCGCAGGCCCATCCCTTCCCGCAGGGTCAGTCCCGCCGAAGGGGTTCGCATCGCCATGATCTGCATCGCGGGTGGCCTGATCATCCTCATGTACCATGCCAGTTGGATCTGTTTCCTCCTCGGGATCTTTAACCTGATCTGGTACAACGGACTGTATACATGGCTGAAGCGAAAAACAGCATTTGCCGTGGTGCCGGGAGCCCTTACCGGTGCCGTTCCCGTTCTGATGGGATGGACAGCTTTCGGAGGTAACATTCTGGACCCCTATGTGCTCTTCCTTGCCTTTTTTGTATTTTTATGGCAAATGCCGCATTTCTGGATGATGATGCTCAAATATGGCCATCAATACCAGCAGGCCGGATTTCGCGTACTGCCCGATCTGTTTTCCGATCGTCAGATCCGTCGCGTTGTCTTATTCTGGATACTCGCTGCATCTGCCGTATCGTTGATGTTCGCCCATTTCGGCATGGTTACCCTGAAACCGGTAATCTATCTTTTGCTGGGCCTCAATGCTATCCTGGTCGTTATCCTCTCCTATCACCTGTTGATCGCGACCCGCCCCAATTTCAAACTGATGGTCATGTCGGCCAATATGTATATCTTTATCCTCCTTTTACTGATGATGGTGGATAAACTAACTGAACCATGAGAGCTCTTTACAGGAAACATCAGTTGTTTTTTCTGATCCTGCTGACCGCCGCCATTGGGTTCCTGGTCTGGTATTTTTCCAACATCGTGATGTTCATTATCGCGGCGGGCGTGATCTCGATCATCGGAACCCCCATGGTCGAATTCTTCGACCGCCTGCGCATCCGACGGTTTGCTTTTCCGCATACCCTCAGCGTGATCATAACCCTGTTGGCGATCATTATTCTATTCACAGGCACCTTTACCCTCTTCATCCCCATGATTGTCAGCGAAGTGCAGATGATCAATTCCATCGACCCGCAAGCGCTCAGCGACTATTTCCGGCACGATATCCTGGCTGTCCAATCCTTTTTACTGGAGCAGGGCATCATGCCTCGCGGAGCCACCATCGAATCACTGCTCAGAGACTCCATCAAACATTTTCTGGACCTCAGTCTCTTCTCCAATATCCTCACCTCGCTGATCTCGGTTACCGGAACCTTTTTCTTCAATCTCTTTTCCATCCTTTTTCTCTCATTTTTCTTTCTGAAGGACAATAAGATGCTACCCAGGCTGATCCTGCTGCTAAGCCCGGATGACTATACGGATTCGATGAAAAAGGTCATGTATAAAAGCCGCAACCTCCTGTCCCGCTATTTCATCGGACTTCTGATCCAGATAGCGCTCAATATTCTCACCTATTCCCTTGCCCTGTACATTGCCGGTGTCAGAAATCCACTGGTTATAGGCTTCTTCTCCGGGATCCTGATCATCATCCCCTATATCGGAGGCATTATTTCCCTGATCCTGGGCATCCTGATGGGAGTGACCGGGGTGATCTCTGCCGGAGAGTACCAGATGATCCTCCCCATGGTGATAAAAATTGCCGTAGCCATGAGTATAACCCAGATCATCGACAATAACCTTTTTGCGCCCATCATACAGGGTAAAAGCATGAAAGCCCATCCGGTGGAAATTTTCCTGGTGGTTATCGCGGCCGGTAGTTTCGGAGGGATCATCGGGATGATCGCGGCCGTTCCGGCTTACGGATTTGTTAAAATTGTAGCAGGGGAATTCCTGACCAACTTCCGTCTGGTAAGAAGATTCTCCGAAAAGAGTTAACTTTACACCCGATAAATTTTTTCATCATGGCAAATTCAGGCTCAAAAATCGCCCTCGCCGCCATTTTTGGCGTGGCAGCCGGAATCGGTATTGGCATGCTGATTGCCCCGGCCAAAGGTTCCAAAACACGGAAACGTTTGAAAAAGCGGATCATGGGGATCGCCGACCTTATGCAGGAAGATCTTTCAGAAAAGATCAATGCTTTCAAATCGGCACTGACCGATAAGGAATTTGATGAAAACGATTCCGATGAATGCATCGATGAGGTAAAGGAGACAAGGTAATGGATACCGGAAAAATTTCTGACAATTTTTCCTCCCTGACGGAAAATGTCAAGACCTACATCAACCTCCGTGTCGACCTGGCTAAACTGATCATCACGGAAAAATTAGCCAAACTGGCATCTTTTTTCCTGCTGCTGATCCTGTTTTTCATCCTGGCGATGTTTCTGCTGCTGTTCCTTTCGATGGCCTTCGTTTTCTGGTTCGGCGCCGAGATCGGTCCCTTCTGGCTGGGCACCCTGATCGTCACTGGCCTATATGTTCTCGGGGGAATATTCATCTACTGGAAACGACATGAATTGTTCATTAACCCGCTGGTTACGCAACTGACCAGGATTCTGATGGAGGAGAAAAATGAAAACGAATAACCGCTATGTGGTGAAGCCGGAAAAGATCCACTCCCTGAAGGACCTGGAGCTTGAGAAACAGCGGCTCAGGCTGGAGATCATGAAGACTGAAACCACGATCAGGGCCAGCTACCATAACCTGCTCCACGCTTTTACCTTCCGGAACCTGGCCACCTCGCTTGTCCAGGATATCTCAGCCACTTCATCGACTTTTTCAAAAGCAGTGGCCATCGGGAAATCATTCTTCCACAGAAAAAAAAAGAAACCCATGAAGGATAAAATACAGGAGACACCCTGAATTCCTGTATGACCCGGTTTCTTAACATTGCATCTGTTGGCGGAAGTTATCTCTGGTCACTGCTGACAGGGAGAGTTACCCACCACGGCATGCCGCTCGCTGTCAGCATAGAACCCACCAACCATTGCAACCTCCGCTGCCCCGAATGCCCTTCAGGGAGACGTGAACTCACGCGCCCCAGGGGATTTATGGAGGAAGAGTTTTATCGGGACATCATAGGGCAATTGTCACCACAACTCCTCTATCTTACCCTCTACTTCGAGGGGGAACCATACCTGCATCCCGGTTTCAGCAAATTCGTCTCTGTTGCCAGGGAACGCCGGATATTTGTGGCCAGTTCCACCAATGGCCATTTTCTGACGAAAGAGAATGCACGCGCCACAATTGACTCCGGATTGAACCGGCTGATCATTTCTGTGGATGGCGCCGATCAGCATACCTATGCGCAATACCGGGCCGGGGGCAACCTTCAGCAAGTGCTCGACGGCATAGGTACCCTGGCGGCAATCAGAAAACAAATGCACCGCTGCACTCCTGAAATTGTGATGCAATGCCTTATGCTTCGCCCGAACGAGCATCAGTTTGACCAGATCCGCCACATGGGCAAAAAAGCAGGGGCTGACAGGATCAGGTTCAAAACAGCCCAGTTTCTGAACCTGGACCAGTACCATCCGTTGATGCCTGTCACGACAAGATATGCCAGGTACCGTCGCAACGCAAATCAGACACTGACCATCAAACACCGTCAACCTAATGCCTGCCTACGGATGTGGAGTTCCTGTGTGATCACCTGGGACGGCCGGGTGGTCCCATGTTGCTTCGACAAAGATGCAACACATTCCCTGGGTGATTTGACCAGACAATCGTTCCGCGATATCTGGCACGGTAAACGTGCCGAACACTTCCGGAAGCAGATCCTCACCAATCGGAAAAACATCGATATGTGCCTGAATTGTACCCAATCCTTTTAATGCCGCGATATGACCTTTGAAGTTTGCGTTAATTCCGCCCTTTCGGCCATCGAGGCCATGATGGGCGGCGCCCACAGGGTGGAACTTTGCGAAAACCTCCATGACGGAGGTACCACCCCCAGTGCCGGAACCATCCGTCTGGCCAGAAAAAAAATCGATATCAGCCTGTTTGTCATGATCCGCCCGCGGGGTGGTGATTTTCTGTATTCTGATGAGGAATTTGATATCATGACGGAAGATATTAAGGTGGCCAAAGAATCCGGTGCCGACGGCGTGGTTTTCGGAATACTGAAACCGGACGGTACCATAGATTCGGAGAGAATGGAAATCATGGTACGGCTTGCACGACCGATGGGCATCACCTGCCACCGGGCTTTCGATATGACTGCCGATCCGTTTGCGGCTATGGAGGAGTTGATCAGGTTAAAGATCGACCGCATCCTGACCTCCGGGCAAAAACCTACGGCCCTTGAAGGAGCCGGACTGATTGATCAATTGATACGTCAGGCGCGAAACCGGATCACCATTATGCCGGGCAGCGGAGTCAGAGAACACAACATCAGTAAGATCCTTACCCTGACAGGAGCCTGTGAAATCCATATCCATCCCGACCGGTACGAACCCAGCCGGATGATATACCGGCAATCAGCGGTATCCATGGGCAGACCCGGACAATCGGAATATGAACATCTGATCACCGACAGGGACAAGGTGGCAAGGATCATCGCATTGGCCGGGAATTGACCAGTCTCAATTCTCTTTTAAACACCTTATGGATAACCCATAGGTTTTGAAATTATTATCTATTTGGCTGGCACTGCCGGAAAAACCTAAGTAATGCGCCAGGGATAAACCATTTTGCTTTGAAGACCAGTACTGGCCATAAACGCCCCTGTTGGTCAGGGAACCGTTACTTGACATGAGGTACCCCGCGGCATGCAGTTTTAACCCGGAGTTCCATGGCCCGGTCCAGTTTGTCCAACCACCGGTATTATCCACATTACTCCATTCCGTAAATGAGGGTATTCGCCATCCTGCTCCAAGTTCAATCGAGCAGGGATCATTGCCGCTCTGCCAGTCCGTATTCTCCGATATTGTTGTAACCGTCCAGGCGGGAGTCAGGGATGAACCGGTATGACGGTAACCCTGCTTCCGGTTGAACTGCCAATACCATCCCGCTGCATTTTCGGTAGCATCGTTGACGGTGCTGGCCTGACTGTTAGATCCAAGGTTACTGGTTATCCAGCATTTGGATGGTTCACCGGGAATATTGCGTACCGTACCATAGTTGGTTTGTTTATTTACCGGGGCTACGCCACCGGTTGTAACGTGATTGATGCTTAAGGAGGTCGAAATAGTGATAATATTGGAAGTTGCCGGTGATCCTGTACCGCATAAAACGTTGGAGGTCAACACACAACTAACCTGATCGCCATGGAGAGGAACATAGGCATAGGAGTTTGCAGTGGCCCCGGTAATATTGGAACCATTCACCCGCCACTGGTAAAGTGGGGATGTTCCTCCATTAACTATGCCGGAAGTGAAGATAACACTGGTCCCCGCACACACCGGATTTGCCGAAGCGGCAATGGTAATGCTCACCGTTTGGGCAGCAATGACGGTCATAGTGATGGCATTCGAAGTAGCCGGGTTTCCGGTCACGCAGGTCAGACTGGAGGTCATCTGACAGGTGACGACATCATTATTCGCAGGTGAATAAGTATAAGTGGAGATCGTAGCCCCGGAAACATTGACCCCATTCTTTTTCCACTGATATCCGGGGTTGGCCCCTCCGTTGGTTGGCGCGGCTGTATAAGTCACCTGGGTACCCGAACACACCAGGGTGGCATTGGCCGATATGGAGACACTCACCGCCACCGGCTGGTTTACTGTCATCGCAATAGTATTGGAAGTGGCAGGGTTTCCGGATGGACAGTTGATGTTTGAAGTCAGGATGCACGACAACTGGTCGCCATTCGAAGGAACATAGGCGTAGGTGGCATTGGTGGCGCCCGTCACATTGTTCCCGTTCTTCTTCCATTGGTACGCCGGGGAGGTGCCTCCGTTGACCGGTGTGGCGGTAAAAATTACACTGCTCCCGGCGCACGAAGGGTTGGCAGAGGCTGCGATGGTCACACTGACAGGCACTACCGGGTTTACCGTCATGGTTATCGTGTTGGAGGTAGCCGGGTTCCCTGACGGACAGGTTATGTTTGACGTAACCACGCATGATATCCCGTCACCGTTCGATGGTGCATAGGTATAAGTGTTGTTGGTCGCCCCGGAGATATTATTGCCATTCTTCCTCCACTGGTAAGCCGGAGATGTACCTCCATTGACGGGGGTGGCTGAAAATGTCACCTGGGTGCCTGCACAAATGTTGTTGGCGGAAGCGCCTACCGACACGCTGACGGGTTGACTTGACAACACGGTCATGGTCACCGCGCTTGAATAAACATTGGCCACAGCCACACAGGGAGCGTTGGAGGTCATGCGGCAGGAGATCTTGTCATTATGGAGCGGGGCATAGGCATAGGTGGAGTTGGTTGCGCCCGGGATATCGAAATTGTTTTTCTTCCACTGGTAAACTGGTGACTGGCCACCGTTGACCGGCGTGGCGGTAAAAGTAACCTGTATCCCCTGGCACACGGTGGTAGCATTGGCTGATACCGATACACTGGCATATATGACAGGAGAAAGGGTAATAGTCAGGCAGGAGGGCATGCTCCGGTAGCAATCGTTAAATGCCGAGACACACAGAGGGCCACCTCCGGAGCCAAAATTCACGGCAATGGTATTGCTGCCCTGACCGGCCACCACACTGGCGCCGGGTGGCGGAGTCCAGTGATAACCAGTAGCGTTGGCCACTGTTCCGACCGAATAGATGACCCCCGTACCTTCCGCGCATGGCGTCGCATTTCCGGTGATGCTGCCCGGGGTTCCGATCAGTCCGTGGTTGCCCATCGGGGTCCAGGCTGATCCGTTGAAAAATTGCAAATCGTTGCAATCGGTATTGAAAATCAACAGACCTACCGACGGATTCCCAATCAAATCCCGCTGTGCCGTAGTCAAACGGGGAGGCAGCAGCCCTTTGACGGTCGATTTCACATCCAGCATCGCAGAGTTATCAGCGGAACTCCCATCGGTATTGATCCCTACCTGCGTCTGGCCTTGTATGGCAAATGCAAGCAGTGTTATCAGGAAAAGCAGCCTCATCATCCGAAACATTGTTTGATGGTTAATACTCGCATTTATTTATAATAGTATCGATTTAATGAAATTATGGATAATTGATAGGTTCTGAGATTACAAATATACATTGAAAACTTCCGGAATCGACAGAATCTCCACAAAAATTAAACAGAGCATCAAAGGTGCTAATCGCTTCTGATATCTTAATAATCAATATCATAATAAAACTTGTCTCAAAATAAACCTGTTGTGGAAGCAAATCTGCATCTATTTATAACAAATATAAATTATATAACGAGGTATAAAACCATATATTTAATATTATATTTGAAAGATAATTTGTCTTATAACATTCTATTTCACTTTGTTATGTTCTGCTTTAAACAGAAAATCTGAAGTAAATATCAGGGTGTGTGCATGATTCATTTATTCGAATATAATTTTCAACCTAACATACATTTCTACGAACAGATCTTTATCAATGTCTTAAACCATTAAACAATGAGATCATCAGCAACTTTTTTCAAAGTATGGCTATTGAAGGCCATTTTCGTGCTATTTATGGTAAACGGCGGAATGTCGCAGGCGCTGACTTTACTTTCGGAAAGTTTCGAGTCAGGAGCAGGCAGTACACCACCTGCTGGCTGGGCTATTGAGCAGGTTACAGGAACCACCCCGGGGATCAGTTTTGTCACTTCATCCAACTATCCGGTCATCCCTTCTGCTTATGACGGATCGGTTTACGTCAGTTACACATCATTCTACATCAGTGCCGGATCGACCCGGTTGAAGAAGAATGCTGCAATCTCAACTGTAAACAGGACGTTTGTCATGGTTGACTTTGCCTGGCACGAAGATCCCGGGTATGCATCGAGTGCCGACAGGGTCGCTGTACAATGGTCCACCGACGGGATCAACTGGACCACAGCTGCAACCTTCAACCGGTTCAACTCCATCCCGGGCTGGAAATTTAAAAACGTGCTGCTTCCGTCAGGAGCCGCGAATCAACCGACATTATACATCGCTTTTCTCTTTTCGACAGCTTACGGGAACAACTGTGCCCTGGACATGGTGCATGTGACTGCAGGGTCTTCTGCTGCGCCGGCTTTTGTGACGATCGGGAATGGCACGACCACCACAGGATGGCCCTATTACACCTTTTACATGGGGAGCCGCACCCAAATGTTATATACTGCTTCACAACTCTCGTCCGCAGGTGCCACCGCAGGCACCTTCAACAGCCTCGGTTTCAATGTGGCTACAGCTTACCCCCAGGTGATGCAAAACTTCACCATTAAAATGGGGAATACTTCTTCAGCAACCCTGACATCCTGGGTCACTACCGGACTGAATACTGTTTACCAGTTTAATTATGGCGTCCCGGGCATCGGCTGGCGGGACATTGCCCTTACGACCCCATTTGTCTGGGATGGTGTCTCCAATGTATTGGTAGAGCCGATGGCGCTGTGCAGGGCAAACCATTCGGATCCACCCAATTCGTCGTGTGTT
>CAYLVY010000083.1:0-16587 GCA_964387205.1 uncultured Draconibacterium sp. | reverse complement strand
TATAAAGATATAAATTATACACCAGCTTGGAGTGAAATAACAGATAAACCTAGTTCATTACCCCCAAGTACACATACCCATGTAATAGCTGATGTAACTGATAGTACTACTGTTGGAGGAAATTTAGTTAAACTAACAAATCCTTCTGCAATAACTTTTTTACGTGTTAACGCTAATAATACAGTAAGTACTCTAAGTGCTTCTGATTTTAGAACAGCTATTGGTGCTGGTACATCTAGTACTGTAGGAACAGTAACTTCAGTAGGACTAAGTGTACCAACAGGATTAACTGTGTCTGGTTCTCCTATTACTACAAATGGTACTTTAGCTTTAACTTTAACTGCTGGGTATAGTATTCCTACAACAACTAAGCAATCTCAATGGGATACAGCTTATGGATGGGGTAATCATGCATCAGCAGGATATAAAACTTTTGTATTAGAAGCAGATGTTACACAGCATGAAGCTGCTTTAACCATTGCTTCCACTCAAATTACAGGATTATCTATTCCAACGGAATTAGGAGATTTAACAGATTTTCCTGCTACTACAGCTGCATCAAGGGTTTTTAGAAGAAATAGTGGTAATACAGCATATGAATTTGCAGCATTATTACATAGTGATTTAGGAAGTTTAGATGGGAATGCTTCTTATGTACATTTAACTCAAGCTCAAAAAACTAAAATAATTACAGCCGCTACTAATGCTGCAGATGGTTATATGACTGCAGCACAAGTGATCCATATCAATGAAAGCAAGGAAATTGATTACCTCTCTGAGGGTTACAGAATCGGGATTGTGGATGAATTGCTGGACAAAATGGCAACCGTCAACCGGCAGTAAGTTCTTCCGGATCAGTTTGTAGGCATCAGCAATATCCGCTGGTGCAACCGGGCATTTTCCGCATAGAGCCGGCAAAAGTAGACACCTTCGGAGCATTCACTCCCTGAATTGGTATTTCCGTTCCAGTTTATGGTGTGGTTACCCGCCGCGAGCCTGCCTGTCAACAGGGTTTTAACCAGTCGTCCGTTCATATCCATGATATCCAGGGTAACGTCGCTCTCCCCGGGGATAAAAAACTCAATCCGGGCAACATCCCTGACCGGGTTCGGCGCTACGCGGAGCATAGCTTCCCGATTGCCTTCCGGCACCTGTCCGTCCAGTCCTGTGTAAATATCCCTGTTTACGGCAATGATGATGTACTTGGTTCCCAGATCGCTTTGAATCTCGAGAGAATCATAATAGTAAACAGTATTAACATTGTCAAGCGGCACATTGACATAGACGGTCAGATCCACAGAACCACCCGGTGCCATGGCATAGGGGAACGTTGTGAATGGCCAGGGAGATACATACCAACTTAATGGCGATCCAATGGATTCCTGCTGGACATAGTTCAGGTTGACAGGATTTCCGGTTTGGTTTGAGATCGTTGTAGTCAGCCCGTCGAGGCACTGCTCTGCAGTTTCAAACACAAGTGTATCGGAGGAATAGGCAAGAGCTGCTGAAATGAAGGTGGTGTCATTCACATCGCATCCGATCCCGGAAATCACCTCCTCCGATCCCTTATCCAGCACGAAGGCCACCAATTCACACTTATCCATGTTGTAACCCATCGCGGCATTGTTGAAGGTAAAGGTCTTTCGGTAATAATTTCCCTGCTGGGCATTTTCAGACAGAAAATCTCCCCATTGTCCCACGAATGCCTCGCGGAAAGTATGCTTATGGGTATAGGGATTGGTACCTCCCGACTGCTGCGATTGCAGGTCATTTTCCGCCAGCGTCACCATCAGGTCATGGGTTCCGGTCACACCGGCAGTGTAATATACATCCACTACTACTGTCAGATCCTGAGTGGCCGGATTATAACGGGTTGCCATACCGACATTCAGCGGTGAAGGTTCTGCCATGATCGTATTTCCATACTGTTCCCAATTGGTTCGCTGCGTCAGCCTCTCCGCTGGTGCCCATAAACGGCGTGCTACAAAGGCGCTGGGCATGTACCTTGAGGTCCCGCACCAGGGTGTCATGTACAACGAATCGGCATAATGGCGCCGAAAATCGGGATCCCCGGTGTAGGGCAGGGTATAACTGGAGTTGAAGGGATGGTAGGCCACGGCAAATGCCCTTCCGGGATTGGCCGCCAGTATCTGCGCCAACATCTGATGACCGGATGGGCAATTGGGACATTTCACTCCGGTGAACTCCTCATAGATCACATTTTTATTGGAAGGATCTGTGGGGACAAAATGCTGTGCCTGCAGGGCAAGCCCCGTCAGCAGTAGAAAAGGCATCAGCAGGAAACGGATGATTGCTTTCATGGTAAGGGATTTTAAATCAAGTTGTAAAGTTATTACACATTTTGACAAAATCAACCGGAACAGATATAAAATCCAAAATAAACTTCACACCGCTTCATCTCCTGCTGATACCGGTAACCGCCTACCTGATCCTGATCAGACGGGTTGAATAGACCTTTCCGCCGGTGATCACCCTGATCAGATAGATTCCTGCCGGTTCCGGGGAAAGGTCGATCGACATTTCCCGGCCTGGTTCAGTCTCTGCCATGAATATCCTCGATCCGCTGAAATTATAGACCTCCACAACGCTGCGGCTCCGGTCAATTCCTGCAGGAACCATGATCCGGGCCCTGCCGGAGGTAGGATTGGGAAATACCATAATATCCTTTTGATTATCAATTACAGCGGGCTGCACGGTTTCGGCGCTTGTCAGCGGAGATTCATATACACCACAGAAAGGACCACCCGGGGCAATCCGGCCCAGCATATAGCCTCCCGATTGAACCACCGTACCCGGCAGATAATTGATCTGTTGCCCGGCAATAAAAGTGGCTTCCCCTCCCGGCTGAACGAGGAAGCTTGTTCCTCCCCCGGCCACCGTGATGATTTGCTGGGCATCGTAACACTCCGAGGTACCATTGGAAACCGTCACATCCTGGACAGTTCTGTTTTCCGGTGTTAATACCGGATCAAGGCATGTGCCTATCCAGGTGGTATAGTATGTATCGATCCAGACATTGGTAATTACCTCTGTTGAATACCCCGGCTTGGCGAAGGTCACATCATAGTACCCCGGCGGTAATGGCGATATGTGATAGTATCCGTAAGAATCGGTCGTGGCAGTATCATCCCCGATGACAACCTGAACACCGGACAAAGGATGGCTGGTGAGACAATCTGTTACCGTTCCTTCCAGTCCGGATTCCCAGAACCAGCCATCCAGTACGATGCCATCGATATTCCAGTTGGTGATATCCCAGGAATTACCATTCACAATAAACGCAAAACGGAAATATTCGTATTCCAGACCTGCATTATCAATCATCAGATTTATATTTTCCGGCCCCGTGACACCAGTATTCGAATTGCTCCATACCTGAGTCCAGTTGATCCCGTCGCCTGTAATGGCCACTTCCACACTGGTATTATTACTACTGATATCCAGGTAATGATCGAATGAAAGGTAGATCTCCCCATAATGAGAAGCATCGAATACCGGTGAAACGATGCGTGAAGTACCAGAAAAATAGGACTGCCAGGGACTAAATGTCAATTCTGGGGTTTCACCGCCGGCCATGGCAGTATACTCCACCAACCAGCTTGAAGGAACACCATCTCCTTGCCACTCCCAGCAATCCGGATTGTAACCGATATTACTGAAGGTAAAATCTTCATAATACGGTATTGAATGATTTTCACACGGAATGTAAAAACTGTGCGGGCCGGACCATGCACTAAAATTCCCATCCCCGCAATTACTCCGTACATAGTATTCATAGAGTGTTCCCGATGACAATCCTGTAATGGTCAATGGATTAAGCGTTACACCGGTGATCAGGGTACCGTAGGTGAAACCATATTCGCCATATTCGACGTCCCACAGTGAATTTTCGCTGCTCCAGCTCAGTTGCACCGACGATGTGCCTAGGGCCGTTGCCTCCAGATTTCCAGGGCCGAGACAATCATTGCACTGAATATGAAACCAGTAACGGTTCAGTGAATCGCAATTGACATCACCATTGTATGTGGGGGCAAAATATACATAATAGGTTCCGGGTGCTAATTGCCGGAACAGAGAGGTCTGCCATCCAGGCGACAACCACGAACTGACTATGAAGTCATTCGACGGACAGGGAGAATTTTTAATTCCTGCCTGGCAGGCAAATTCAGCTTTGAATGTCATGGTGACATCGGTCGTGTCATTGATTTGCAGCACAAACCAATCGGTATCCCTGGTTTGTTTGTACAGCCATGCCGTACCACATACGGTATCGCCGCAGAAGGCCGTATCAAATGCGGGCACCGCCAGTGTGCATCCATTGTTAATGGTATCGCCGCATCCTTCATTTTCAGGATTGGCCGATAACGGGCAATCAAAATAACGGGTGCGGAAGCGTTTCATCACCCGCTCACTGCTGTCGGAAGCGCTGCAAACGGTCATGACATAGACATCATATTCGGAGCCCGGGTTCAGTGAAGTCAGGTCAAAAACAGGTGTACCCGTGACCACTTCCGGATTCCCCGATCCTGGCGTAAATCCGGAGATTCCCCACTCCAGCAACCATTCGGTGGAGGGTGAAATAGCCGAGGCGACCCACTCCACCCTGGCTGATGTGGTAGTTAACAGATAATTGGGGACCTCCAGGCCGGTCGAAGGGAAACAGGTGTATATCTGCACATTAACCGGATCAGCCGGTTCAGATTCACCTTCTTCATAAAGGGCCGTGACTTTATATTCATAGGATCCTTTGGGAAGTGACGGATCAATGCAGGATAAACCGGTAATACTATCTATGAGAAGCACATTGTTTCGGTAGAGGTTATAACCGACCAGGGTCAGAGAGGTTGCAGCGGGTGTTTTCACAACGTTCTCCGGGTGGTGGGTGGGTGGGCAGTTGGCAGTCCGCAATGGCAAAACTCCCTGTTCCGCCGGTCTGACCAGGGGAACCACATTACCATTACCGGCAACATGATTGACAGACGCTTCCGGGATTTCAGCACCGATGGCAATTACGGGTGAAAATGGCATAGGATCTTCTGAGACAAATCCCTGCAACAGCCAGTTATTATCGATGCCGAAGGAATTCTTGATAGAGACCCATGACGAACCCCACTTAAACATATCGCCCTTGAAAGGAATAGCCGGACCAGCTGCCATCCCAGCCGGATATCCCTCCGTCTGACTGACATGATACCCGATCCAAAGCTCCATAGTTCCGTCGATCTGTACCGGTGAAGTAAGATTTATCTCATTCCATGCGGAGATATCCAGATCGAAGACCGGCTGCGAATGCAGAAGAACCGATGCATCGGCCCCTTTATAAATTCTTATGGTATAGAAAGCGGTAGCCTCCGTCGGGAAGAACCGCACCTTTTTCAGGTAAGCGCCATCGTAAGGTTCAATATCCCCGACCGGCCATCGGGCGGCAACCTCAAAGGTGATATTATTATTGCCATAACCCAGGCTTCCTCCATTGATTCCATTGTCCCATGTGAGCCACTGATCAGCTATAGATCCTGGTGCTTTCCAGGTCAGGTTCACTGAATCGGAAAAGGTACCCTGGAGGGCCGCTTCGAGTTGAACCGGAGGTGGCAGGTACAGCGGGAGACAAAAATTGAGGGTTGTCGTATCATTTCCTGTAATATACACCGGGGAAACCGAATGACTCTCCAGTGCGTTCATGAAAGTAATGGTATAATTACCGGCTGTCATCTCCAACGCATAGTACCCATTGGCGTCAGTAACTACTGAAGCACTCCCGTTGGTGACCGTAATACCGGCCTCCGGTTGCAGACAGGAGGGTTCCCGGAATACATGTCCTTCCAGGGTACCGATGGACTGAGAAAAGTCAAGCTGAATCTGAGCGATATCTGACATGGTATACCAGTTTGCCATTGGCGGCGAACCAGGATCAGGATCGGCTACAAAACTGCTGTAAAGCAAGCCGCGGTCGCTCCCGGCATAATATGATGCCCAGTTGGCATAGCAATCGCCACCCGGTGCATTTTCATGGATGGCTACCACCAGGTTCTGACCGGTATAATAAAACGGATTGTCGAGCACGATCTCCATCCAGGAGTACTCTGAAGGATGAGAAATGGTGCCGGAGAAAACCTGGGACATGGCGGATACCGGTATCCAGTCGGAAGCACCCAGGAATTCTGTCCTGGTGGTATTACCTAAGTAAATTGTCCACTCATCCCACGAATCGGGGGCATAACCTCCATAGTAATAATAGAACCTAAGTTTGGTGATAAATCCCGGGCCTCCTCCCCCGCCGGAAATTTCGTAATCCATATACAATTGCTGGCTGTAGTTGTAATTGTCACAGGTGAAGATGGGCAGAACATCGGTCATGTAATAGTCTTCGCCAACCTGAACGGTAAAGTTCTGACCGGAGCCGAATTCATAGGCCCCCATGTCCACCACACCAGCCACCCTCGGATTACCATCCAGGTCGGTGGATGATGTGTTGAAATAATTGTTCCCGGCATCAATACAAGGGCTTCCGGAGGTCAGCCTGAAATTCCCGAGGGGAGGGTTGACAAACTGCGGGTCACCGGAAATATTGCCACCCCCCATGGGCAACAGATCACTGCAGCAGCTGTAATAATAGCCACCGTTGGTATTGGAAACTCCGCTGTTGCCATCAGTATTTCCATATATAATGCAATTTCTGAAATCACCACCATTGATCACATAACCTGTTCCCCCGTGCTCCAGCGCAGTATTATTGGCAATGGTAGAGCCTGTGATAATAATGCCCTGGCTTCCGTAATAGTTCCCCCAGTCGCAAAAAACACCTCCTCCTCCCACCAATGCATTCGGGGCAGAATTATAGGTAACGAGGCAGTTTACGAGTTTTCCGCGATGTGTGATGTTCACACCACCGCCACCGCCATTGAAATCACAGGCGCAGGTGATGGTGTTTCCAGTGATGATACAGTTTTCCACCACAGCATCTGAAGAAATGTCCCCCAGAAATAATCCACCTCCCGAATGGTTGGCACTATTGTTACGGATCGTAGAATTGCGCACCTTCGCTGACGAAGCATTACCGGTTATACTCACCCCACCGCCAAAGGCAGGGGCCGAACAGTTCTCGATAATGCAGTGCTCCACTACAGGCGATGCATCCTCTATCAGGATACCTCCCCCGCCGGTCGATCCGGATTCGAACGCACTGTTCCCATTTCTGATTGTAAAACCGATGATAAGGCAGGTCGTATCTTCAAAGTTATTGACAGTCAGGGCCCGGCCCGATTGACTTCCATCAATAACGGTAGCCCCCACGTAAGTGGGATCTGCCGTGGTGAGGTACCATGACCCTAAAACCACATTACTCCCATTGGTATTTAGATGCTCATAATAGGTACCAGGCGCCACCAGAACTGTATCCCCGTTGCTGGCTGCGTTAATAGCCGACTGGATCGTCGTGTAACTTCCCGGAACCACCCGGATCGTGGCCATTGCTAAAACCGGTAAAAACAAAGCTGATAAAAAGAGCGCGTACAATTTTTTCATATTGATGAGGATTTAGTCTGAATTAAAATAACAAAGATAAGCACAAACATGCGCTTAATCCACATAAGAGTAAATTTTAACTTTTTTTAACAATCCGCATATCGGGAAATCTTCCTCGTGACGTAGACCTCCGGGTACCGGACATTTCCTAATTTTGCAACCGAACCGTTACACTGCCAGTTGCATACAACCAGTGTACAGAACCTCTTCTAAAAAGTAACATTATGAACACGATCCATATAACCATCGAAAATCTCAAATGTCACGGATGTGCGGCCACGATCCGGAAGGAGGTCGGAAAAATCGGAGGAGTTGGCGGTGTGACCGTCGATCACGACCACTCGGTGGTCACCGTTGATTACGAAGGCGACGAAGCGGTAATCCGGGCCTGCAAAGAAAAACTCAGGAAACTGGGATACCCCGAAGCCGGTGGGAATTCCACCCTTTCGAAGGCCAAATCTTATGTCAGCTGTGCTATAGGCAGGATCAGCGGATCCGACTGAATCTTCCCGCTTGGGAGACTGAAATTTCATTATACCGCAAACTGAAGGTCATTCAGGTTTTTATAGAGTCCGTGCGGTCTGGCGATCAGTTCGCCATGGGTACCCTCTTCTGCCAGCACCCCGTGGTCGAGTACCAGTATACGGTCGGCTTTTCGAATGGTAGAGAGGCGATGGGCGATCACGACCGAGGTACGTCCGGTCATCAGTTTGTCCAATGCATCCTGCACGAGTCGTTCCGATTCCGAATCGAGCGACGAAGTAGCTTCATCCAGGATCAGTATCCGGGGATCTTTCAGCACTGCCCGGGCGATGGCAATGCGTTGCCGCTGTCCACCCGAAAGCTGCGTGCCCCGCTCCCCTACCACGGTATCCAGTCCTTCCGGAAAGCGACAGATGAAATCCCACGCATTCGCCTTCACTGCGGCGTCAATGATCTCTGCCTCAGAGGCATGGATCCGGCCATAGGCAATGTTTTCCCGGATCGTCCCGCCAAACAGAAAGATATCCTGGGGCACGACCGCCATTTGCGATCGCAGCGCCGATAGTGGAATATCCCTGCCATTTTTTTCGTCATAGTAAATATCACCATTTTCCGGTTCAAATAACCTTAAAAGAAGCGACACCAGGGTGCTTTTGCCTGCACCGCTGGGCCCTGCGAGGGCTATCATGGTGCCGGGCTGGATCACGGTGGAAAAATTCCTTATCACCGTTACCCCCGGACGGGACGGGTAACTGAAACTTACGTTATCGAACCGTATTCCTCCTTGTATGTTCATCCCGGAAGGTATATCCTGCTGTTCAGAAACAACTTCCACCGGTTCATTCAGTATCTCCATCAGATCTTCGGTCGCCCCGACAAATTTCTGAACCCGGGCAAACACATCGGCCATACCACCGATCGTTCCGCCAATGAACATCGAATAGATCACGAATGCAAACAACTCTCCCATGGCCAGCTCACCGTTGGATAACAGGGTAGCCCCCCGCCAGATCACTGCCACCATTGCGCCAAAAAGTCCCAGAATGGTAAAGGCAGAAAAAGCGCCCCTGACCCTGCCGTTGCGGATACCGGTATCGGCAATCTCACTCGTCCTGGCGCGGTAACGGAGCATTTCAAAATATTCGTTCGTGTAAGTTTTTACACTTTGGATACCCTGCAGGCACTCCTCGACCACGGTATTGGAATCGGCCACCTGTCGTTGGGCCTGTTTGCTGAGTTTACGAATATAGCGTCCGAAGACCACCACCAAGACCATGATCACCGGCACTACCGACAACATGAACAGGGTGAGTTTAAACGAAGTAATGACCAGCAGGGTAATCCCGCCCGTAATAATGATCAATTGGCGCAGAAACTCCGCCAGCGTGGTGGTAAGTGCATCCTGCAGAAGGGTAATATCGGAAGATATCCTGCTGGTAAGCTCCCCTACCCTGCGATGCTGGAAGAATTGCATGGGCAGCCTTATCAGATGGTTGAAGGTAAAACGCCGGAGATCTGCCAGGGTTCGTTCGGCGACCCGTACAAAGAAAAAGATGCGGAAATAGGAGAACAGGGATTGTGCAATGAGTACAACCCCTAGGATCAAAGCGATCCGGTCGATCTCGTCTGCCAGCTTTCCCTGGTTTCCCAGATCCACCAGTTGGCCCAGCAACTTCGGAAAAATAAGACTGGAAACACTCGATCCAAGCAAAAAAATGAGTCCCAGCGCGTATTCCAACCGGTATGGTTTGATAAAGCGATAGAGCCGGAACAATTTTTTCAGTCCCTCCGGTGTAAACTTCACCGCCCGCGGCTCGATCATACATTAAAGAGCTTAATAATTCCGTAAACCACTGAAAAAACCGAACCATCCATGTGGCAAAGGTACTCAAATCATTTCAGCGAAGAGCGTAGAACGGGTATTCTCCCGAAAGTGTACTTTCTTTATATTTTTCCTATTTAAATATGTAAAAACAGAATATTTGTATTATATTTGCCCTATCCTATTCCAAAGAATCAAGTATTCCATGAACAGGTCAGATTTCCAGAAGTGTATCATGCTGTTTTCATTGGCCCTGATCATGAGCAGTCAGCTGCTTTCGCAGGGTTTCTCGTACAGAAGCATGACAAGAGGAGCAGACACCGGTGAATTGTACATTAACTGTAAGTGGTATATTACTCCGGAATTCGTGATCCGTAACGGGCTTTTCAGATCCGATGACCATGGCCGGAGCCTTACCCTGCAACGCGATGCCAACTGGGTAGAAGAATCCGGGGCGCTATTCGGTGATCCGGTTTCCGGTGCACTCTTCCAGGCCCCGTTTCATTTTCCGGATTCGATCGGAGTGAGTTTTGATTACGGGTTTACCTTTGAAACACGGTATCACCAGGATATATATAATACGGCCGCAGGATCTGAAGCAGGGATACTCTTCGTTCAAAGTTCCGGCCTCTATCTCGGCGCAGATTACGCAAATAACTTCACGTTGCAAATGCCCGATACCTATGCTTTGCAACTGCACGATACCGGGATCCTGCCCGGTGAATTGTTTTGTCTTGGAAGTCCTGTCAACAATCCCCTGCATTTAGGTTATAGTTGCGATTACGGACAAAATTTCACTTATACGGATGTGGTGCTGCCGGGAATCACATGCGATTTCGCACAAATCGATATCCACCGGGGAGCCGTTCCGGGAGAATTATACTTTATTGTCTGGAAATGCCCGGATACCGTGGTTTTGTTTCATTCGCCGGATTATGGTCAGCAGGTCACACAGCAACACATTTTGACGGATATGTCGTATTATCTCTATTACACGGCTGGCCGTTCGCCGGGATCCTTTTACTTTGCCAGGCTGAATGAATGTTGCTTTACGCCCAATACCTATCCGGGTTTGTGGATCGATGCAAGTTTTGACCATGGTGTTAACTTTACCACCTATTACCATGATTTGACCCTTCTTGCCACCAGGGTCACGCAACACCCCTCCGGCAGTTTTCATGCCATCCTAAATCCTTCAGGTGAGGTACTCACCCTCGGTTATAATCTTTTTCTGACCGGCGCCGAGGCCTCGCTGGTCAGCCTGACCGGCCGAACGCTCTTCCGGATCCGGTTACCCGATGGCAAAGGCCCGGCCACCCTGCCTGTCGGGCCTGTCCCAAAAGGCATGTATATTTTACTTATCACGAGCCAGAATAAACCTCTGATCACAGAGAAGGTGATCATCAGGTAAGCCATCACAACCATACCATTCACAGCATCAATGCTTTAATTGATGACAATTATACTGATACCGGCATAAGTCGCATAGAAGATCGACGATCTCCAAGAAAGGTTATAATTTTTTTTGTTATGAGTTAAGATTTTCTCCTGATATGTACTATATTTGCTCATGTGTACCCAACAATAACGGAGCACGTGTCTGAATTTGTAAAAACCAGGTGATCACGGTTCCGGCAACTGGATGATCTGTTAACAACAATCGATCCACTATTCAGAATCTAACTTCAACCGGACAAGTTATGAGGCAGTTTAAGCTGATTATACCATTGATTTTCCTGGGATGCGCTTGGGTTTATTCACAGGACAGCAATCCGAATAAAGAGACGGGCATGTCAAAGAAAAAAAGCGACGAAAGGTTCTTCATCCGGGGCGGTGCAGGCGCACATGGAATGATTTCGTTTTTTTACCCGAAAGACATCAATAACTATACCCGGGATTTTTACGATCATCTTACGGATCAGTTTGAACAGATGGGGGCCTATGCATCTTCAGACGACAGAGTGCCAAAGATTTTTATCGGTTACGGATATTCTTTCAAGGCATGCCTGAGAATATTTAATGTTTTTGAGCTGGAACCATATTGGGACAACTTTTTTACCTTTCCCCTGAATATGAAAATGGATTTTACCTACCAGAACTATTATAACAGTCATTACGGGTCATACACCGCAACCCATCAATTTCAGCCAGTCTATGACGAAAAAGGACTTTCACTGCTTTTTGTGCCCGGCTCAAAACGTAAGCGTACTTTTTTGACCATTGGCTTTGGAATTGGCAATCTGCAAGGGAAATTCAACACACAAACCACAGGCGAGCAAAATATTGATGGCAAAGTCAGCAATCTTTCAAATTCAGAGTCTTATTCAGGCAGTACTACCGCATATCACGGTGTTATTGGGATTACTACTGTCCCGTGGAAGTTTCTGGAACTGGAATTCCGATGGAATGGCAGGTATGCGCGCATTCCTGAAATATCAAACAGTCAGGGGAGATACCTTACCATCAATGACCAATCCAAACATAATGTTGTGCTGGATTTTTCGGGAATTGATTTTCGATTTGGAATCACCTTCATATTTCCATAATTGAATCAGGTGAAATTAAGTGGTTATCTGATGAATCACCAAAAAACCTACTGAATGTCCGGCTCTTGTTTAGTGAAATCCGTAAAATGAATACATGAATGGTTATGCATTCACTATAGTGGAGTCCGGTGACCACGATAATAAACGGGGCGTTTCCGAAAAGCCAGATGAGTAGGGAAATTTAAAATTTTGAAAAATGGAACCCATGGAAGAAAATACGCCGGATACCATCGAACGCCATGGTTGTGTAACCGCATGGTTAGTATTCATGATCATTGTCAATTCAATAACGGCATTTGTGTATCTTTTTGCCAGTGAATTTATTATAGATACACTTCCAGGGGATGTCAGCACATTATATATCCTGTTACTGGGAATCTGCGGACTCGCCAACGTGATTTTTTCCGTCATGCTCTTTCAATGGAAGAAGGCAGGATTTTGGGGATTCGTTATAACAAGTGTGGCTGCTATTTTTATCAATATCAGCATTGGCCTGGGAATCGGACAATCTTTCTTCGGACTGGTTGGTATTGCCGTATTATTTGGGATATTGCAGATCGAAAAGAATGGGATTTCAGCCTGGGCGCATTTGAATAAAACCATGAAGTAACGGAGCTGTCCCCTGACCAGACTATCTTCATTTGCCCCGGGGAGAGATCAGCTGGCCTGGAATTATTCATCTCACCATGTTCCAGGTTTTGTGATAATTTAAAGCGTAAAACAGAACGTGAAGTGAAAAGCATTAAATCGCACTTCGCACTTCACGTTTCGTACTTGTTCTGGTGACTCCGGAGGGGTCATATACGTTACCTTGAAAATCAGGTCACTATCTTTGTAATGCCCGTTATTGCTGAATAATATTAAATCACCTTTACAAGCGTTTACCACCCGTTAATAACTTTTACTGACAAACTTGTACAAGAAGTTGACAGTTCGTACCTTTGAACTGACAATAAAATGCAGTACAAATTATGGCCTCTGTAATCTTCTATCCCGACAAAGAAAAAAACGGCAAAGCGTTGTTACTTATATCTTTTACCTTTAATCATAAGCGTTTGCGACTTTCCAGCGGAGTTCATGTGCCGGTTGCAAAGTGGGACCAGGAAGCGCAGAAAATAAAACCGGTCAAAGATTTTGCAGATGAGAATAAAAGGCTCAGAGAAACTGTCAATTTTTTTCTGGATAAATACGATGAGCTTTTCCCCAAAGGAATCAAGCTATCCGAAGAGGAAGTCAGCCGAAAGTCGGAAGAGATGAATGATGCCTTCAAGGTGTTTACCGGAAGGAAAAAGGCAAGCGTAGTTCCCAAAGTAACGCTCTATACATATTTCGATATCTTCAAGGAGAGGTATAAGAACAAGATCACGAAAGAGCACCTTGATCATTATAGTGGCCTAAAAAACCATCTTGAAGAATTTGAAAAAAAGCATTCATTCCGGATCGACTTCGATACCATTGGCAAGGATTTCTATATCAAGTTTACAGATTATTTGAAGGCAAAAACCTACAGACCAAACACCATCGGCAGCCATATCAAGCGAATCAAACGGTTGATGAATGAAGCGAACCAGGATAATCTTACCACAAACCGTGACCACCAGAAAAGGGATTTCAAAGCCATCAAAGAGGATGCAGATACCATTTTCCTGAATGAAGCGGAAATCAAAACACTTTATGAAATGGAGATCGATTTCCCCGGATATCGCAGAATCCGTGACATATTTGTGCTGAATTGTTACACTGGGCTAAGGCATTCGGATTGGCCCAAAGTCACCAAAGACAAAATACAGGATGGGAAACTGTATGTCCGGACACAGAAAACCAATGAGCCAGTCATCATACCGGTAAAGCCGCTGGTGAAGGAAATTTTGGATAAATACGAATCCATCTATATTCCCTCGAACCAAAAGACGAATGATTCCTTACGATGGATCGGCCAGAAGGCTCATGAAAAAAAACTTGGCACAGGTAATTACACCAAATGGCTTGAGATCAGAACTCATACCGCGCGGAGATCATTCGCAACCAATGCATACCTGGCAGGGATTCCGATGCGGGATATTATGCAGATTACCGGTCACCGGACAACAACTTCATTTCTAACATACATACGGGTTACAAAGATTGAGACCGCAGAGAAACTCAAAAATCATCCGTTTTTCAGTTAAGCGATCATTGTTCTCATTCACCTTGTTTCATATAACCAGACAGGTTATAGTTATCGTCAGCAAACCAAGTATTTCACCATCTACCGCAGTGGCTGTCGGATCCCCTTCAACCGGAGTGACAACCGGCTCACCGTCCTTTGGAACAACGGCTCCTCCGTCTTTTTGAATCAATTCGAAATACAGCCAGTTATCCTTCGGCAAACTGGAATTCACGAAAGCAGTCGTCTCGGTGCCTGTATAGAGAGCCTGAATAGAATCTGATGTCAAGGATGCGCCCGGATCATTGACTGAGCTTCGGGATTGAATGATAAATTCAACTCTGCTTTCTGTGCTGAAGTGCGAATCAATTCTGACCACATCCTGGTTCTCATACAATCTGACGAACACCATCGACGATTTCGTGGACGGGTTCGGAATGGTAAGCATATACTGTCTGACCTCACTGCCGCCTCCCCCTCCTGAGCCATACCCCCAGGGAATCCAGTACTGGCCATCATACAGATATGCAAGACCCTTCCCTTCGTTGTAGTAAAGCTGCCCTGCCACGGGATTTGGGGGCAAATCCCGTAGCTTGTGAAGGACAGCATTTTGAAGCTGGTTTTGCTGAATATCAAGATTTGACTTGAAAACTGGCATGATCGATTCAGATTCAGGTATTAACCGACAATCACGATCTGGCCGGTCAGCGAGGTTGCCGATGTCCAGGTAACATCCCCAGAAGCGTTTACTGAGATATCAGCTTCCACAGCATATCGGACCGTCGAGATGGTTTCGTAAACCATGACGACTACATCCGTCCCGCAGCCATGTGTTGCGGCAGTGACGGTACCGGTGGTGGCGGCGGCAATCGTGCCGACATATTTCTTGGTTCTGCCGGCAGTCTTACCGTCAACGTAGGTCTTGGTTGCTTTCTGAGTTGCCAGCTTTGTATCGCTGTTACCAGAGAGCGTTCCGTCAGTGTCGATGACACCAGCTTTGAAATCGGCCGTCTCAATGTTGGTGATGGTGTTCTGGTCAGCATCGATCGTTTTGTTGGTAAGCGTCTGGGTGGCGGCCAGTTTCACCAGGTCGGCGGATTCGGTATTGTCCACGCCGTCGAAGTCTGCAGCAGTGATACCGGAACCTTTGGTGACATTGGCAATGACCATGTCGCCGATGTTCACCCCGGTATTCGACGGTGTACTAACCCCGGAAGTAGTGCCGGCGACAATAACCTTCCAGAACCACCCTTTCTGAATGGTGGTGATACCCTGGGCGGCAATGGTCTGACTACCGTCGAAGGTTCCCTTGTAAACCATTCCCGAGGTGATCTGGCCCTGGATATTGGCAATCTGACCGTCAACATAGGTCTTGGTTGCTTTCTGGCTGGGTACCTTGACATCAGAATTGGAACTCAGCGTTCCATCGGTGTCAAGGTAAGAGAGAGGCATCTGCTGAACGTTATCGACGTTTCCCAGCCCTACCTGGGACTTGGTCGTTGAGTGAGGGTTGGAAGTCGATGCCAGGTGGGTATCGATCGCCGCATGTGTATTCGTGCCGCGGTTGAGCAGCGAATTGTGATCAATCGCAGAGGGATCAACCGACTTGACCCAGGCCGTACCGTTCCAGTACTTCTCGATGTTGTCGGTGGTATCGAAATACTTCTGGCCTTTGACCGGACTTGCCGGCGCCGTGGCCAGGTTTTGAATCACAGCATTCTGCAATTCATTTTTGTTTAAGTCCAGGGGGACCAGAACTTTTTTTGCCATGTTGGTTGATTTTGAGGTTAATAAAACAGTTAACTGTAAATTAATTTTCCGCTTGCAGCCGGGTTGAGACGGATGATCATCTGATCAGTTGATTCATGCGTAATCTCGGCGATCAGCTCTCTGCCGGTCGTATCGACCACAACAACAGAAGGGTACTTATGAAGGTTGTGCACGATGGTCATCTCACTCTGGTTGATGAAGGACTGAACCACCTGATCGATCGCTGCTCCACCGCCGCCGGTTCCTCCGGTACCTGCTGCATCAATGATCCGGTA
>CAYLVY010000082.1:0-17171 GCA_964387205.1 uncultured Draconibacterium sp. | reverse complement strand
CTGACCTTTTTCACTTTTTCAAAGGCAAAGGCCCGGAAAGATCTTTATTATCCGGGAGAAAAAGAATTTTACCCATAACCTTCCTATTTATTACGGATGATGTAATATTTCGGAACAGGCCGTGTCTTAAGACTATACTTTCTTTGGTAGTTACTCTTGTTCTTCTTGAGTTTCTTTTGTTTCTGATGAAGGTATTTATCACCGCATAATACCTGCCGTGATTTGCAGGACATGGAGGTGCCGCTGAACAGGATCAGCCCGCATAACAGCAGTATGGGAAAGTACCTTTTCACTGAAGGCAAAAATAGCAATTATCTTATTACACCTCTTTTTTTTCTACTTTTGCGTCATTACGGCACCAACCTCTTCCGAAGATGAAAAGGGACCTGAAAATACTCCTGATTTTACTGATTACCCCATTCCTGATGATACGGAATTTGCCGGCACAGTTTGCCCCACCTGCCGGACAACCGGGGACAACGGCTATTGCCCGCGACAGCAGCATTATCATCGATTGGGCAAAGGATTGCCAGGTTTGGCGTGGATTTATCAACATTGGCGATACGACAGCTTCCTACAATGGTTTTACGAGGGCCTCTTACGGGAGTGTCCTGTATGCCTCCGGCCCCTCGGACGAATATGTGCTGAGCCTTGGTGATCACGGATATGCCCTCCTGACTTTTAACCCCCCGATTGTCAATAAAACCGGGCCCGATTTTGCTGTATTTGAAATCTCTTTCGGTGACTTTTTCCTTGAACTGGCCTTCGTGGAAGTTTCCTCCGACGGGGAAAACTTTGTAAGATTTCCGGCGGTTACATTCGTTCCTGAAAATGTTCAGGTTGAGACTTTCGGAACAATCGACGCCCGCCTGATCCATAATTTCGCTGGTAAATACCGTATGGGTTTCGGTACTCCATTTGATCTTGAAGATCTTCGTGACAGCACCAACGTGGATCTGAACCGCATCACCCATATCATCATCAGGGATGCAGGTGGCTCCATTGATCCGTTGTTTGCTACTTATGATTCTCAGGGCCATAAGGTTAATGATCCGTGGCCCACTCCTTTCGATACCGGAGGGTTTGACCTCGACGCCATCGGGGTAATCCATAATACTGTGCAGGGAGAATGTAAAGAGGAGGAATTTTCCGACATAAAGTTGTTTCCGAACCCCTTTGCCGATCACCTGATTGTGGAACCCCTGCAAGGTCAGAAGACTATCCTGGATATCTTTGCAGTAAGCGGTAAATTATTGTTTTCAAGAGAAATACGGGAGAAAACCATTATAACACCCGGGTTTCTGACCCCCGGTATATATATGGCGAGGATCATACCTGACCAGGGAATGACCCGGGTCATGAAACTGATTAAAAAATAACCGAAGAATATTCCACTATTGCGGTTTTTAAAATCATATCTGACGCCGTTCCTTATTTTTCTCCTGTTTGGTGGTATTGCAGGTAACGTACAGTCACAAAGCCTGTCCGACACCTTATCCTTGCCTGAATTCGAGATCAGATCTTCATTCGTAACTGAAAACCATGGATTTAAACGCATCAGCATCGACTCTTCCATCCTGATGCCCATGATCAGCGCAGATCTTTCGGCCGTTCTCACCCGGCATTCTACCATCTTTATTAAAAATTATGGTAACGGTAGCCTTGCCTCGCCTTCATTCCGGGGCACTTCCGCCCATCACACCCAGGTTCAGTGGAATGGAATCAGCCTCAATTCACCGATGCTGGGACAAACCGATTTTTCCCTTATCCAGGTTTCCCAGTTTGACGAGTTGGAGATTCTTTTTGGCTCTTCCGGTATTACAAGGTCAGCCGGGGCTTTCGGAGGGATAATCGATCTTTTGACCAGACCCGACTGGCAAAAGGGTTTCAGGGGATTGGTTTCTCAATCGGCCGGCAGTTTTGGAACATGGCATTCGGTTCTTAACCTGACTGCCGGGACAGCCACTTTTCAATCTGCTACCAAACTCAATATCAATACTTCCAGAAACGATTTTCCATTCGATGAAAACGGTCTAAAGGTCCGTCAACAGCACGGTGCCTATACCTTTTTCAATGGTGTTCAGGAATTCTACTGGAAGCCGGGAATGAAAAACCTGATCAGTGCAAAGGTCTGGTATAATTATAATTATCGCAATATTCCTGCGATACGCTTTAACCCGCCGGTGAAACAGACACTGCAGGATAATGGCTTGCGATCGCTCCTGGAGTACAAGCGGATCGGGCGAACGATGCATCTGCTGGTCAGAAGTGCGGTCATTGTTCAAAATATGTCATACAACCTCAAAGATTCCATTGTCAATGACTATCGCTACATTTCATCGGTAAACAAACTGAGGCTGACCTGCCATGGCGTCAGTAAACTGGTCTTCAGGCCCGGAGTCGACTTCACTTATGACCATGTGGAATCAGAGGTATTCAACGGTATCAAAACCAGGTCGGTAACCTCTGCTTCACTGGAAACTACCTATGATCCGGTAAAATTTTTAACGGCCAACCTGATCCTGAGAATGGACATGACCGATGGTAAGACTAATCCACTTATCCCTGCACTGGGGGTAGAAGTCAGGCCATGGGAAAAAGCAAACCTGGGTTTTTCGTTCAACCTTGCCCGGAATTTCCGGAATCCCACCCTGAACGACCTGTATTGGCCCAATGCAGGAAATCCGGACCTCCGACCGGAAACAAGTTACTCAGGTGAAGCCGGGATAGTCTGGAATCATATTGGCCAGCCGGGAAAATTAGCCATTGAAACAACATTATCGGGATATTACTCCAGGATCGTGGACATGATCGCATGGGCACCCGGAAAAGAGTCCTCCATCATCTGGAAACCTGAAAATGTTAACGAAATCAAGGCACGCGGAGTTGAAGCCGGATTAAATACAGGGTTCAATCTGGCCGGCTTCAGCATCCAGACCATCACCAACTACCATTACTGCAAATCCACATACTCCAAAGCCGGTTCACCCAATGATGCAAAACTCGGCAAACAGCAACTCTATATACCGAAGCACACCCTGAATGCCGAATTGTCGGCCGGCCGATGGGGCTTTTACCTGAAGTATCAGTTTTTCTTCAACAGCGACCGCTACACCTCCAATGACGAGATGACCCTCATGCCGGGATACTCTCTGTCCAACATAATTTTTGGCAGGAGGATCAATTTCAGACAATTTATTTTATCTTTACAGCTTGATTTGAACAATGTGTTCAATCTGGATTATGAATCCATAGCGAGAAGACCGATGCCGGGAATCAATAAGATGATAACCATCAGGTTGGCATTTCCGGGATCGAAAATAAATAACGAAGAGTGACGAACCACTACCACAAATTCTTCCCATACCTGATCACTGCACTGGTTGTGCTGAGTATTTTTGCCGGGTGCAGCAAAGAACCGGTCCGAGAGATCACCATCACCCCTCCCGACGATACCTCGAAGATCATTATCACCTCTTTTGAAAAAGGTGTTTTTATTGTCAATGAAGGCAATTATAATTGGGGAAACGCCTCTGTAACATTTTTTGACTACAAATCCAACAAAGTAGTTCATGATGTTTTTAACCTGGTGAACCAACGAATGCTGGGCGATGTGGCCGAATCCATGAGCATAGCAGGGAATAACGGATACCTGATGATCAACAATTCCAACAGGATCGAGGTGGTAACAGCGGAAAGCTTTAAATCGGTTGCCACCATCAACGGACTCCATTCACCGCGTTTCATGACGATGGCCGGTCCCGGAAAAGCTTATGTGACCAATCTCCAGAGCAATATTACGATCATCGACCTGAAAAATCATTCTATTGCAGGAACGATCAAAACCTCCTCTTGGACTGAAAATATGATCAGTTATCAGCATTACGTACTGGTTACTTCGATCGGTTCGTTTTCCGAGCCAAGTTCCGGGCGTAAGGCGCAACTTTTCCTGATCGATACCCGGAGCGACCGGATCATCGACAGTATTCAGACCGGTAAAGAACCCATCGGAATGGTCATCGATAAAAAAGACAAGGTTTGGGTACTTTGTTCGGGTGGATATGACAGTTTTGAAGCACCCTCACTGATGAGAATCAACCCTGAGCTAAGGATGATCGAGAAAGTATTCACTTTTTCTGAACCAAAACTGGTACCCAGCCGGTTGTGCATCAATGCTGCGGGCGACACCATGTACTACCTGCGCAACGGCGTATGCAGGATGGCGGTGACAGATAACGATCTGCCAACACAACCTCTTATTCCTGCTGAAGGGCGCCTGCTTTACGGCCTGGCCATACAGCCCTCTACCGGACAGATCTTTACCAGCGATGCCATTGATTATGTGCAGACCGGAAAAGTTTATCACTACCGGCAGGATGGTACCCTGATCCGATCCTTTATGGCCGGACGTATCCCGGGTTCATTTTGTTTCATAGGGGAATAACTGGTTCCCGTACTCGCCGGTGATCTCAAGCAATTCACTTATAATCATTGCAGTAGCACCCCAAATAACATGTGGTCCAATGACAAATGCCGGTGTGTCAGTAAAAAGCCCGACACTGGTACGGATGGTCCTGTGCTCAATGATATCCTTCTTAATCAGTTCCGTGAACGCGATTTCGATGATCGAATCTACCTCCTTTTTATCAGGAAAGAAGGAGGGAGGATGGCAGGTGTAACCCACTACCGGTGTGACAAGATAGTTACTGGGGGGAATATACAAAGGTGTCAGCTTACCCATGACATGAATGTCGTCCGGATTGATCCCGATTTCTTCATTTGATTCCCTTAGAGCGGTATAGATCAAACTTTCATCACCCTCTTCCCGTTTCCCTCCCGGAAAACTGATTTGACCTCCGTGTACTCCCTGGTATTTCGGTCGTTGGATCAGCACGAGCGAAACCGTTTTCTCCCCGGGATAAAACAGAATAAGTACTGCCCCTGGCCTGGCATTGTCCGGAATACCCAGTTTCTTCCATTCACGCACCCTTACCGGGGATGCCATACGCTGCTGCGCGGGGATTCCCGGAAGCGGATGTTTCATCCTGTGCGTGAGCCAACTGAAAAACTCTCCGCTGTGCATGAGGAATTTTCCCGCAAAGGTAGTAATAGATGACAGTTTCTTTAGTATTTTTGCATGGAGTTGTTTGCATATGAACAGGGAAAAAGGTAAACCGGGATTAGGGGAGTTGGATATTGCCGCATTGCAGCCGGGTTTGATTTTGTACAATGATGAGATCAATACTTTCGACTTTGTGATAAAATGCCTGATAGACATTTGCGGGCATGAATATGAGCAGGCGGAGCAATGTACCTTGACAGCACATTTCAATGGTAAATGTCATGTAAAATCCGGAGACATCCAGGAGCTCAAACCAATGTACAAAGCCTTGTCAATGATGGGGTTAACGGTAGCAATCGAATAGACCACCTCCTTACAGAATGAAGGGTATGACCGCTTTCCGGTTGGCAGGATAGGCGGGAAATGTTCGTTTGTACCATTGATGGTGCTGCAAGGCACGCGGTATCAGGTTAACAGCCGTCCACAGGGCAAAAGCTAGGCCGGGCAAACTCCATGTCATCAGCGCAAAGCCGGCCCATTCCATAATTTCGCCGAAATGGTTCGGACATGAAACGAGGCGGAATAATCCTTTATCAGGGATTACATAATTTTTTTCTCCAGGCTTTCTCAAATGGATCAGGATATAATCGGCATGCCAGTTGATACCCAGTCCTGCAAGAAAAAGGATAATACCGGCGGTAAATGCAGGGTTGGTCAGGAAATCGACCGGATATTTGTCTGAATCAGCAAGGCTGCCAAGAAAATACCCGTTGATAAATCCATTGACAAGGTTGAAAAATATTGCCATCAGGACGATCAGCACCGGCATCTTTTTTCCGCTGGTACGGAGTCGGAAGGGGAAGATAAGGGTGCGATTGATATAATGGATCATCCAAAGCGCTGCAAACAGCCAGGTAACGGGTGGTTTTTCTCCGGAACCCAGCCAGAAAAAAGCACTGAAAACCAATAATGCCGGCAACTCCATGATGATCCAGCCCAGACGGTTATCCATGAGAGCGCCCCATGTATTATTGGTATGCCGTCCATAGGGAGCGGTGATCTTCAGCACTACCGGGAAAATCAGGATTCCGGCGATTATCCAGGCTGTTACGAGGTATTGAAAAGTGATAGCTGACATACAGGTTTATTAATATTTTAGCCGACCATGGTCACGAAACCAGATAATCAGGTCCTTCATCGTGTGTTCCAGCGGACGCGGATTGTATCCAAGTTCGGCTCTGGCTTTGGCACTGCTGATATTCCGGTTTCCTTCCCCGATAGCAACCAGCGATTCGCGCGTGTAGAGAGGTGTCCTCCCGGTCAATCGGCTGTGAAGCATTATAAATGGCAGCCCGAATTTCGCCAATCCCATCGGGACAACCGTTTGCATGGTTTTGATGCCGGTTTGCCGTGAGATCAGGGTGGAAAATTCCTTCAGGCTCCTCCATGCTCCCGACAGGAGATATTTCTCACCCCTGCGGCCACGGTTCATCGCGGCGACTGCACCATCCACCACATCCCGTACATCGACCCAGTCGTAACCACCCGGGACAAGTGAAGGAATTTTACGGTGACAGAGGTCCAAAACCGCTTGTCCTATCAAAGAGGGCTCATGGTCTGAAGGTCCAATAATTGCGGTAGGACTCAGTACCACTGTATCCAGGTCGCGTTTAGCAGCCACGAGCACCAATCGTTCGGCATCGGCTTTGGATCGGTCGTAGGAGTATCCGGCAGGACCAACCAACTTGCGTGTTTCGTCCAGCGGCTGTTGAAGCGGGTGTTGGGATATGGCATGGATCGAACTGAAGTGAATGAATCTTGAAATCCGCTGACTGCGGGCAACTTCCAGCATGTTCGATGTACCCTCCAGGTTGATTTTTCTCACAAGCCCTTCTTTGTCGCCGGTAATGGAGATCCGGGCAGCCAGATGGAAAACCACGTCAGCACCGGAAAGCAGTGGTTGTAAAGATTTTTTATCCAGCACATCCCCGGTTATCAGGATTACCGGAAGGCCTTCCAATGCGTTGGTGTGATGATGCGCAAGGGCGCGTACGGTATGTCCCTGCCGGGTCAGGGTTTGGCACAGGTTGGCCCCAACATGGCCGTTTGCTCCGGTAACCGCAATGATCATAGGTTGTTTCAGGTGGGCAAAATTAACAATATTCGTTCAGCAAAGAATTTATTTACTTTTGTGGTTGATTTTTTTACCAATCAACATTAGGATCGTATGAAAACATGGAAGAAAATTTTGATCTGGATTTTTGGAGTCATAGTGGTTTTGATCCTCGTATCGTATTTATTACCGCGAAGTTACAAAGTTGAACGAAGTGTTGTGGTGAGATCGACCCCGCATACCTTGTATATGTTGATTTCCGATTACCGTTTGTGGGAGTTATGGGCACCCTGGACCAAGGAGGATGATCCTACGGTCGTTTTTACCGTTGAAGGAACGCCAGGGCAACCGGGTTCTGTCTGGAAATGGAAAGGCGACAAGTACCGGGAGGGTGTTATGACGATGACGGAAGGGATACCCGGGCAGCGTATGACCTATCGGTTGGATTTTGACCGGGGAAGTATGATTTCGTCCGGTTTGATGGAGTTGGAGTGTGCGGGTGACAGTTGCAGGGTTATATGGCGCGATGAAGGTACACTGGGCAATTTTCCGATGGAACGATACTTTGGATTATTGGCGGATCTGATGATGGGACCTGATTTTGAGAAAGGACTTTCCAATCTGAAGTTGATTGCTGAGGAGCGTGCACAATGGCCAAAGATTGAAGAGGTGGTTTGGCCACCGCACACTTTTATTGCCATAACCGATTCGGCAGGTCCGGCCAATTACAATGAAGTAACAAAGAAAGCATTTGAGGAGATAATGCAATTGGCAAGGAAAGAGAATTTACAGGTTACAGGAGCTCCGTTTGCCAGATATTTGCGATGGGATTCGGTTACGATGTTTTCGGTCATGGATCTGGGGATTCCGGTTGCATCAGCGGAGAAAGCCGAAGGCAGGGCGAGGGTTGTGCACTATCCGGAGCAAAAAGTTGCATTGGTGCATTATTTTGGTTCATATGAAAAGACGGCTCCGGTTTATTACGTGCTCGATCAGTATGTGAAGGAGACGGGATTGCTGGAGGCCGAAGGCCCATGGGAGATTTTTGTCACGGGGCCTGATACCGGACCGGATACGGCTAAATGGGAAACGGTGATTGCCTTTCCAGTACGCCAGTCAGAGAAAAGATAATTGTATTGTCCTATAATTAATATTATGTTAAGTAATATTTTTAAAAATAAACCGGGGCAAACTTCCCCGGTTTGTTTTTATTACCCTCCTATTTCTGGAGTTCGTTGATCTTATCCTGAATCAACTTGGCTTTATCGTTCTGATGCGTTCTGGTATAGATTTGTTTCAGCGAAAAGAGTGTATTGAGATCGGTTGGTTGCAATTCAGCAGCTTTTTCCAGGTATGGCAGCGCAAATCCCAACAGTTCATTGGCTTCTCCGGTCAGTTTATCATATTTTTCAGTGGCATCGACCGGCAGGTTGTTGGCTTCGTCAAGTTTGGTGGCAGCCTTATTTACGAACAATGCTCCCAGGTTATAGGAACCATCGAAATAATCGGGTTTCATTTTCAGGGAATTCTTATAGGCCTCCACCGCGTTATTGAACGCATCACTCCTGGTTTCAGCCGGTTTGGTGTTGTCATTCGCGATATTATCGTAAATAGTACCCAGAGCGAATGCCACAGTATAGTTCCCCGGATCCTGGACAAGGGCCTGTTTCAAATTTTTAAGTGCTTTTTCCGTATCGTTAAAGGTCAGATAGATATTGGTTTCGGCTAAGAATAAACTGTTATCAGCCGGAAATTCCTTCTGTCCCTGTCTGACAACAGCCAGTGCATTGGCTGAATCATTCAGTTGTCTGTAAGTATCAGACAACGAAAAATATAGATTTGCCGACTTGTAGTTTGCGTTTAAAAGTTTTTTATAAAATCCGATGGCTGATTCTTTCTCTTCAGCCAAACCAGCGCAGACGGCGGCATAGAGTAATGAGGTAGTATCCTTGAAATTTACCATCTCCAGGACATCGGCGCTCTTTCCAAAATTTTCCATGGCCGCTTTGAAATCTTTGTTATTATATCTGTCAACCGCTTTGTTATAATACTGATCACGCAGCCAGTTGACCTTGGCGAAGATTTCATCATAATACTCCTTTTTTGGATCGAATTCTACGGCATTTTTGTAGGATTCCAGCGCTTTGGAAACCGGATCGGCTTCCAGTGCTTTGATAGCGTCGCTTTTGGAATCATAAATTTCAAGGTAAATGTGGCCTCTGAGCATCCAGGATTTTGCATCCCTGGCAGTACTGGCATCCTGAACACAGGTATTTATGGCTTCCATGGCCTTGTCCAGTTTCCCGGATTTCAGGTAGTTGGAGGCAGACTGCCGAACGTTTTTCTGACCGAAAGCCGTAGCAAGAACCGCCACCATGACCAGAGTTAGTGTTAGCTTTTTCATTTTCTGTCCTGTTAAGTGTTTGTGGTTGATAATGAAGTGCAAATATAATTAATTTTCAATATTCTCTTCATTTGTTATCTCATTCACATCATCGTTGTCCGGTGAATCGGAGGCAGGATCCATGGATATCCCGTTGTCTGTGAAATCTTTTCCGTCACCATTCTCTGTGGCTTCTTCTACATCCACTTTGGTTACGGCCGCAATGCTGTCGCCTTCATCAATTTTAATAAGACGTACTCCCTGGGTTGCCCTGCCCATCACCCTCAGGTTGGCTACTGCCATCCTGATAATGACGCCTGAACGGTTGATGATCATCAGGTCGTCATTGTCGGTTACCTCTTTTACAGCAATAAGTGCGCCAGTTTTTTCGGTAATGTTTAATGTTTTAACCCCTTTACCTCCCCGGTTGGTTATCCGGTAATCGTCCAGGTCGGAACGTTTACCATATCCCTTTTCCGAGACCACCAATACTTCACATTTCTTGCTGAGCGGTATACAAATCATACCTACTACTTCGTCATCCTTACCACTCAACGAAATTCCGCGAACGCCGGCGGCATTCCTTCCCATTGGTCTGACGGTTTGTTCATTAAACCGGATCGCACGGCCTGATCTCAGCGCCATCACCACTTCATCGGAGCCTTGGGTGAGTTTTGCTTCCAGCAACTGGTCGCCTTCGTGGATCGTAATTGCGTTGATACCGTTCTGGCGTGGTCTGGAGTAGGCTTCGAGGGATGTTTTTTTGATGGTGCCATTTTTGGTGGCCAGGATCACGTAATTATTGGAAATATATTCCTCGTCTTTCAGGGTTTTGACATTGATGAATGCCCTGACCTTATCGTCCGGCTCAATATTGATGAGGTTCTGAATCGCCCTCCCCTTGGAACTCTTGCCACCTTCGGGGATCTCATAAACCCTGAGCCAGAAGCACTTCCCTTTTTCCGTAAAAAAGAGCAGATAATTGTGGTTAGTGGCCACAAAAAGGTGTTCCAGGAAGTCGTCATCACGGATATCTGTTCCTTTGACTCCCCGGCCGCCGCGGTTCTGTACCCTGTATTCGGTGAGCGGTGTCCTTTTGATATAACCCATGTGAGAGATGGTAATGACCACATTTTCATCCGGAATGGTATCTTCGATGCGGAAATCGGATGCAGCATATATAATCTGTGTTTTTGCTTCGTCCCCGAACTTTTCCTTCACCTCTCTCAATTCGTCCTGAATGATCTTCATCCGCAGGCCTTCATCGGCGAGAATTTCTCTCAATTTTTGGATCAACTGCATCAGTTCGGCATATTCTTCCCTGATTTTGTCCCTCTCCAATCCTGTAAGACGCTGCAGACGCATATCGAGGATGGCTTTCGCCTGTATCTCGGACAAACCGAAGTTCTGCATCAGGCCTTCCCTTGCTTCATCCGGTGTCCGTGAGGCCCTGATCAGGGCAATCACCTCGTCGAGATGATCCAAGGCGATCAGCAGTCCTTCCAGAATGTGGGCCCTTTTCAGCGCTTCATCCAATTCGAATTTTGTACGTCTGGTGACCACTTCGTGCCGGTGGTCCACAAAATGTACGATCAGATCTTTGAGGTTAAGCATCATCGGACGACCTTTTACCAATGCTATATTATTGACATTGAATGACGTCTGAAGCGGTGTTAATTGATATAATTTGTTTAATACAACATTTGTAATGGCTTCTTTTTTCAGTTCATATACAATCCTGACCCCGTTACGATCTGATTCATCGCGGATATCCGAAATTCCTTCAATTTTTTTATCGTTAACAAGGTCAGCGGTTTTCTTGATCATTTCCGATTTGTTGACCTGATAAGGGACGGAAGTGACGATGATCTTTTCCCTTCCATGGTCATCCTGTTCGATTTTCGATTCTCCCCTGAGCACGATCCTGCCTCTTCCGGTTTCAAAGGCATCCCGTACCCCTTCATAACCATAGATGATGCCTCCGGTTGGGAAATCGGGTGCTTTGATAAATTTCATCAACTCCTCGATCGTGATCTGTTTATTGTCGATATAGGCAATAATACCATCCACCACTTCGGAAAGGTTGTGCGGAGCCATATTGGTGGCCATTCCGACGGCGATTCCCGATGCGCCATTAATTATAAGGTTGGGTATCCGGGATGGAAGGACGGTCGGCTCCTTCAGGGAATCGTCGAAATTTGGTTGAAAATCTACCGTATCTTTTTCTATATCATCGAGTAACTCCTCTGCAATTTTCCGCAGCCGGGCTTCGGTATACCTCATGGCTGCTGCATTGTCGCCGTCCATTGAACCGAAATTTCCCTGACCGTCCACCAAAGGGTAACGCAAACTCCAATCCTGGGCCATTCGGACCATGGCGTCATAAACCGATGTATCCCCATGCGGATGAAATTTCCCCAGTACCTCTCCTACAATCCTGGCCGACTTTTTGTAGGGACGGTTGCTCAGCACCCCCAACTCATTCATTCCGAATAACACCCTTCTGTGAACCGGTTTTAATCCATCCCTGACATCCGGTAAGGCACGCTGTACAATGACCGACATCGAATAATCGATGTAGGCTGATTTCATCTGGTTCTCAATGTTAACCTGAATGATCTTTTCTCCTTGTTCCATCAAACTTCAATCAAGTTTTAAAATATTGTTATTCAAATAAATATCTTTTTATGATATTTGATACGAAGGTAGCGATTTTCTCCGGAACCATTGATATTTCCGGCGATTTATTTCAATTCTTTATGAACAACCAGCTGTTAATAATTTCCGCTAATTTTGACCCTCTGTTTGTAATTCCATCGTATTTTTGAAACCGGGCAAAAATTCGGTCATCCAATGCTTATAAAAAGTGGCCTGGTTTTTGTCAAACAGAGCAATACTAATGTCAATATGGAAGCAAAATTTTCACAACGCGTTAAAGACGTATTAATATATAGCCGCGAGGAGGCCCAGCGCCTGGGCAATGATTATATCGGCCTTGAACATCTCATGCTGGGCATAATCCGGGAAGGCTACGGACTGGCCATCAAGATAATCCGCAACATGGGGATGAACCTCCCCGATCTGAAAAAGAAGATCGAAACCGCCCTCATGCGCCATACTGAGCGCACGCCTGACTCGGAAAACCTGCCCCTTATCCGCCAGGCTGAACGTGCCCTGAAGATCACGCACCTCGAAGCCAAGGTATTTAATTGTGATCTGATCGGAACCGAGCATTTATTGCTGGCCATTCTGAAGGATGAGAATAATCTTGTTACCAGGATATTCAACGCATCAAAGATCGATTATGAAAGGGTCAGGGATGAACTTCGTGCGATAGTGGGAGGTGGTGAACCCGGTGAAAACATCGCCCCTCAGGATATTCTTTCCCGGGATGATGATGATGACGATCCTGAAGAAAGCACACGGAGCACACCTCCCGGTCAGAAGAAAGGACAGGAAGCCAAATCCAAAACTCCGGTGCTGGATAATTTCGGGAGGGATATCACCCGCCTTGCCGAAGAAGACCGCCTTGACCCCATTGTGGGAAGGGACAAAGAACTTCAGCGGATCGCCCAGATACTCAGCCGCCGGAAAAAGAACAACCCCATCCTCATCGGAGAGCCGGGGGTAGGAAAATCGGCCATCGCGGAAGGATTGGCCCTGAGGATCGTGCAACGTAAAGTATCGCGGGCTTTGTTTGGCAAGCGGATCGTATCGCTCGATCTTGCCTCGCTGGTGGCCGGTACCAAATACCGGGGCCAGTTTGAAGAACGAATGAAAGCCGTGCTGAACGAACTGGAAAAGAATCCCAATATCATTGTTTTCATTGATGAAATACATACGATTGTCGGAGCCGGCAATGCTTCCGGTTCGCTCGATGCCTCCAACATGTTCAAACCTGCACTCGCGAGAGGCGACATTCAGTGCATCGGGGCTACCACACTTGATGAATATCGTCAGTATATTGAAAAAGACGGTGCCCTGGAGCGACGGTTTCAGAAAGTGTTGGTCGATCCTACTACGCCGGAGGAGACAGTCGAAATTCTGAACAATATCAAGGAAAAGTATGAAGACCACCACCTGGTCGCTTATACTCCCGATGCCATAATGGCATGTGTCAGCCTTACCAACCGGTACATTTCCGACCGCTATCTTCCTGACAAGGCCATTGATGCGATGGACGAAGCGGGTGCACGGGTCCATATCGCCAATATCAATGTTCCTCAGGAGATTATCCAGATCGAAACCATGATCGAGGAAACCCGTAAAAAAAAGATGCTGGCCATTAACAACCAGAAGTTTGAGGATGCAGCCGACCTGAGGGATAGTGAGCGTAAACTCTCGGAAACCCTGGAGCGTGAAAAGCGTCTTTGGGAAGAGAATTCCCGGACCAACCGTCAGACCGTTTCTGAAGAAAATGTTGCGGAGGTGGTGGCGATGATGACCGGGATCCCGGTCCAGCGGATTGCCAAAAATGAAAGTGAGAGACTGATCCATATGGAGGAAGAGCTGGAACACTCGGTAATCGGCCAGAGTGAGGCGATCAATAAGGTTGTGAGGGCAATCAGGCGTAACCGCGCCGGTCTGAAAGACCCGAACAAACCCATCGGAACATTCATCTTTCTTGGGCCTACGGGGGTTGGAAAAACACACCTGGCAAAAGTGCTTGCAAGGTACTTGTTTGATACCGAAGACGCACTTGTGAGGATCGATATGAGCGAATATATGGAAAAATTCGCAGTTTCACGGCTGATTGGCGCTCCGCCGGGATATGTGGGCTATGAAGAGGGTGGCCAGTTGACCGAAAAAATCCGGCGTCGTCCTTATGCCATTGTATTACTGGATGAGATCGAAAAAGCCCACCCCGATGTGTTCCACTTATTGCTGCAGGTTCTGGATGACGGGGTTTTAACCGATAGTTTCGGCCGCCGGGTTGATTTCAAGAATACCATAGTGATCATGACCTCCAACATCGGGTCTCGTCAGTTGAAAGATTTTGGTCAGGGGGTTGGTTTTGTTACGTCAGCCAAGCAGGCATCAGCCTCAGACCATGCCAGGTCGGTGATCGAAAATGCCCTGAAAAAGGCTTTTGCGCCGGAATTCATCAACCGGATCGATGATGTCATCATCTTCGAATCACTGGAACGGGAAGATATTCATAAGATCATCGATATTGAGCTTCAGCATCTGTTCACCCGTATCAAAAACCTGGGATACAACATCCGGATCACCGATCCGGCCAAGGATTATATCGCGGAGAAGGGCTGGGATGCCCAATTCGGCGCCCGGCCATTAAAGCGGGCCATTCAGAAGTATATCGAAGACCCGCTGGCTGAAGAGATCATCCGGACCAAACTGACAGATAATGACCTGATCACGCTGGATTTCAATGAAGAGACCGGTGATATTGCCATTACCATCAACCCTGTGGAGAAACCGGCTGAAATCTAGAATTGATACCGGTTATCCTCGATCAGTTTCGCGGCTATGTTCCGGCGTAATTCTTTCACATTGACGGGCGCTACAACTGTCAGGTTTTCCGTTGCTTTCCTGAAAGCCGGCAGTTGATCATAGTTATCCAGTGAGAGGAAGGCATCCATGGCCCATTTCCGGATCCGGTCGGCGGCATCGTGTTCGAAAACATCCATGATGGCGGCGTAGATTCCGGTTGTGTCGGCACCGCAAACCATCTCCCTTTTCCTTATCCTCAACGCCAGGGATTCAGCGAGGTAGACCTCCATGATCATGTCGGCAAGGTTATTCAATACTTCCTGTTCCTGGATCAGCGTTTTGCCAAACCTGGCCGAAGAGGCATGGATGGCCAGAAGGATCAATTTTTTGAAATTCCGGATGGCGCGCATTTTGGATTCAAACCAACTTTCTTCCGGGGATCCGGTTTCTCCTATCTGATCCGGTGTGGCGGCAAGTTTTTCTGCTTTGCCAAAGAGGTCAAAATCTCCTTTCATGGCACGTTTCATAGCGGTATCTACCACAAGGAGGCGGTTAATTTCGTTGGTTCCTTCAAAGATCCGGTTGATCCGTGAATCCCGGTAACCACGTTCCACTGCCATTTCGGCAGAGTAACCCATACCGCCATGGATCTGGACAGCCTCATCGATCACAAAGTCCAGCACTTCTGAACCATAAACCTTTAGAATGGCGGCTTCCACTGCATAATGACTGATCCCTTCGATGCTGGCCCTTCCTTTATCTGTTCCCTGCGCCTTGAAAAACTCGATCTGGTCGTCGATATCCTTACTCAATCTGTAAATGGCCGACTCCAGCGCATAGGTCCGGATTACCTGCTGGGCAAGTTTATACCGGATGGCGCCAAATGAAGAGATCAGTACACCGAATTGTTTCCGTTCATTGGCGTATTTGACCGAGTCGCTGATAGCTTTTTTTGCCGCACCAAGGACATTGGCGCCGAGTTTGATCCTTCCCATGTGGAGGATGCTGAGGGCAATGCGGAAACCCTCTCCCCTGCCACCGATAAGGTTTTCAACAGGTACCGCCACATCATTGTAGAATATCTGTGCGGTACTGGAGCCTTTGATCCCCATTTTATGTTCATCCGGATTGATCACTACCCCGGGATAATTTTTTTCCACAATAAAGGCGCTCAATACCCTGTCCTTGTCGATTTTCGCAAAAACAACCTGTGTATCGGCAAATCCGGCATTGGTGATCCACATTTTCTGCCCGTTCAGGATGTAATGGCCTCCATCGGGTGACAGTGTAGCGTTGGTTTTTCCTGAATTGGCATCGCTGCCGGCCCCTGGTTCGGTAAGGCAATATGCACCAAGCAATTCGCCCGTAGCCAGTCGTGTTACATAACGCTGGCGCTGATCTTCATTACCATAATACATGATTGGCAGGGTACCGATGCCGGTGTGCGCCATGAAGGCAACTGAAAAGGAATAACCTGCTCCGATCGTTTCGGCTGCCAGCATCTGGGTGATGAATGACTGCCCGAATCCGCCGTATTCCTCCGGAATGGAAATTCCCATAAGACCGAGTTCACCCGCTTTTTTCAGAATGGTCTGCATCAGCCGGATATCAGGTGAGTCAATTTTTTCAATATGGGGATATAATTCTGTTTCAAGAAAATCCTGAATGGTTTGGGCAATCAGTTTTTGCTCCTCGTTGAATTCTTCCGGGATAAAAATATCGTTGGCTGACACTTCATCAACCAGGAACTCTCCGCTTTTCAGTACTTTGCGTTTCTCCATGTCTTTTGTTTTGATGCTTAAAGGTTCAATGACTGTACAATTAATTCAGCGATATCAAGGTTCTTAACCTCCTCCTCAACGTTTTTATATTTTAGCCCGTCGGTGATCATGGTCATACAAAACGGGCAAGCAGTGGCGATCACTTTGGCTCCGGTTTTCAACGCCTCTTCTGTTCTTTCCATAAAAATCTCCCCGCTTCCTTTTTCAGCCTCTTTGAACATCTGGGCCCCACCTGCTCCGCAGCATAGCGCATAACTGCGGTTTCGTTCCATCTCCACCAGACTGCCGGTGATTTGTCCGAGAATAGACCTTGGTTCATCATATATCTGATTAGCGCGGCCAAGATAGCAGGGGTCATGGTAAGTGACGGCTGTCCCGCGA
>CAYLVY010000081.1:0-17609 GCA_964387205.1 uncultured Draconibacterium sp. | reverse complement strand
CTGTCTGATTGTGATTGAAGACGGTCTGATTTGTCTTGAAACGACGATTTGCTCTCTCAGAGATGGTTGTGTGATGAGATTGTGAATTTGCAATGCCGAATAATAACCTACATAATGGCCGATATTACCAACCAGGTACCCCGCGATGTGATGCCAGTCGGGCATAAAGGTTTCCGCATCCTGATCGTATGGAATCAAGTAATACACCCCTTCTTTCAGACGCATCAGCAATCCTCTTTTTGTCATATCACTGAGCAGTTCTTTCACTGCGCTCTCATTCGCGTGCGGAAACACGTTAAAAGCCTCAGCATACTCAAAACAGACCCGGTTCAATCCAAAAAAATAGGAAAGAAGTTCATTTGATTGTGTAGAGATGTTTTTACGTCTCATAGTAACTTAGTCAGGTTAAACCTGACCACAATGATACAAATAATAATTGAGATGAAGTGCAATTGGATGTAAATAAATTATGTTTCATATCATATTAGTCAGTTTTATCCTGACTAATATGATATGAAAAGTAAATTTTGATAGTAGTTAGTCAAAAAAGCCCCGGTCACCCGGGGCTTTTGTTCTACAAACTTCCTTCATCCGCGAACGAATAGAATTGATCTTGGCCAACTATGATGTGATCCAGCACTGCGATCTCCAGCAGTTTGCCGGCGTCCACGAGCTTTCGGGTAATCTTCATGTCCGCTTCGCTTGGTGTGATCAAGCCAGAGGGATGATTATGCCCAAGAATACAGGCCGAAGCCCGTTGCTCCAGGGCGAACAAGAAGACCTTCTTGGGATCCACGACCGTTCCAGAAATTCCTCCTTCTGAAATCTTGACCTTTTTAATGACCTTGTTTGCTCTATTGAGCATCAACACCCAAAACTCCTCATACGGAAGATCTCCGATGACGGAATGAAAGATCCGAAAGGCATCTGAACTTGATTTGATTTTATCTTTGAGGATGACCTCACTTTCATTCCGGCGTCGGGCCAGGGCGAACATGGCCACGATCTGGACAGCCCTTTTGGGTCCAATTCCTTTGATCTGCTGAAGCTCGGTCACTCCCAGGCGCCAGAATTCGCAGAGGTTGTTTCCGCACTGGGACAGGGTTTTCATGGCAATATCAAGCGAGTTCTCGCCTTCGATGCCATTGCCAATGATGATACTGAGCAGTTCAGCGTTCGAGAGACTGGCCGATCCCTTGAGCAGGAGTTTGCTGGAGGGGATGTCATCTTCCGCCCAGGCGCTCATGGGGATCCTGCGTTCGTAGTTGGTCAATGTCTGGTTGTTGTTTGAAGTTTCCATAGCTGATGGTTTTATGCAGCCGCTTGGCTGCGGTTCGTACTGAATTTTGCCATCAGCCATACCGGGCTAAACGGATAAAGTCAAGGGTTTGGGTCATGACGCCCCGGCGTCGTGAATAAACCTGGAAGGCGCCCGGCGCCCTTGACTGTTCCGTTTGGCATAGGTACTTTTGCTGAAATTCAGGCGCAACCACCATCTTTGTATGCCTTTGAATTCGTGATATTTTATAGGCTTTCCGACCATAAAAAAAGGGCCGTGGCGACCACGACCCCTTAAGCTTTCCCGGTTTAGAAGGGGATTTCGATGTTTTCCAGATCCTGCTTTTTCGCAGCCTTCTTCGGGGCTTTTTTGCTCTTTTTCTCCTTGTTTTCAGTGGTTTTCACCGGTTCAGCCACCTTGCTTGTTTCGGATTCCACCAGTTTGCTGACGTAAACCGTGTAGCCGTTGCCGAATTTGTCCGGATTTTGCAGCTCTGCCACTTCGAAGGTGATGAACTTTTCGCCCTTGTAATCGTGGGCATGCTCGAGGATATCTTCGATTTTGAGGGATACGCGTACGATCCTTAAGTCATTTACCTGCTTTCCTTTTCCGATGTAGATTTTTTCAAAAGTTTTCATGGTGTGATTTTTAAGGTGTTTATGTATGCAAGTGTCATGCAGGCCATGGAGGGGCACTCAGGGAGGAACTGGAATACCGGAAAGTAATTGAGGATATGCCGGGAAAATCCTTGAATGAGCAGCGCTTTTCACCCCGGAATGGACGCATAGCTTAGCATACGATCAACACCGGCTATCATGGCCTGACAACTGAAAACAGCTATCGGAATAAAGCAGAGACTAAAGGATCATGCATCCCCGGGAATGATATCCACAGCAGCCGGCAAGGAGAAAAGTATTGCCCGAAGTAAAAAGCGACCGGACAAGCAGGCAGGATGAGCGGTTATCAGCACCGGGAATCAATGGCATAAGAACCCGCAAACCACGTAACCGGAAAAGAGCAGTCTGGGGCAAAAAAAACAAGTACAGGCAAACTATTTGCCTTCCAGGATGGATTTCACTTTCATTTGCAACTGCTTTTTGTCTGGCAGATACAGCTGATATTTTGAAACAAATATCTTGTTGGAAATCCCGCCCATTGCAAATTCAACCAGCACTTCATCTTTTTCTGCAGATAGAATTATCCCGATTGGTTCGTTGTCTCCTTCAACATTTTCCTCGATTCTGAAATAATTCAGATACAGGTTCATTTGACCAATATCACCATGACCAACTTTCCTGATTTTGAGGTCGATCAGAATAAAGCATTTTAAAATCCGATGATAGAAAACAAGGTCAATATAATAGTGAGTGCTGCGAATTGAAATTTTATACTGGCGAGCAACAAATGCAAAACCTTTGCCCAATTCGAGTAGGAATAATTGTAAATTATCAATGATCTTTTGCTCAAGCGATTTTTCTGTCATCCGGTGGTTTTGCGGAATTTTAAGAAAATCCAGAACGTAGGGGTCTTTTATTACTTCTGCCGGATCAGTGACAATTAATCCTTTTTCAGAAAGATGAAGTACACCTTTTTTATCTTTGCTCAATGCAAGCCTCTCAAATAATGAGGAATCTATTTGTCTCTCCAATTCGCGATATCCCCAGTTTTCCAGGATTGCCTGTTTCTCATAAAATTTCCTTGCAGTGTCGTCTGAAACGCTGAGCAAGGTTACTAAATGGGTCCAGCTCAATTTGGCAGGCACCGCCTGCCATTTTTGGTAGGAAAGATAAAAACGGCGCATATCAAGAATGTTCCGCCTGCCAAATCCCTTGCCGTATCTAATCCGCAGATCTTTGGAAAGTCTGGTTAACAGCTCAGTTCCATATTCTGCCCTTTCCAATCCATGCTGCTCATATTCAATAATATGCCTGCCAATTTCCCAGTTGGCTTTGACCAATTCTGTATTTACAACTTTGTAAGCGTTCTGCCTGGCCTGCTCAATGGTTGATCCAATATTGCTGAGCAGTTCGTCATATTTTCCCTGATCTGACTTCATTTTACAAATATAAAGCTAAATAAAACAGCAAGATGATCCCCGGATAAATCAGCAGAATGTACAGTGGAATTTCCTTCTGTTTGTATTTATGACCTTTTTGCAGGGTTACGTTGCTGGTTTATCGTTGCCTGTCATTCTTTCTTTTTTTGTTCTTTTTTCTTTGACCCACATTGACAAAGAAAAAAGAACTCCGCTGATTGCCAGGTTTTAGCTGTTATCAACCTGGCGGCGGTTTCTTTTGCTGCTTTTCTTGCCGCTGACAAAGAAAAGCAGTCCGATTTTGCTTCTAACAAATTTTAAAAGTTAGTTTTCTGATAATGAGCAATTAAAGGGTGAAAAAACACCTTTTAATTTGCAAATTGTCCACGGAGTGCCCGCCCCGCCCTAACGGAAAGTGCAATTGCACCGCTTCTGTTTTCAGGGATATATGAATCGAGGCTATAAAAAAAGCAGCCTGGAAAAATCCGGATTGAAGGGGCGGAAAAAGGAAGTGATCCCCCATCTTGCGGGGAGCAAGAGATTTTTTATGCCTGCTCCCCGATGGGGACCTTGGTTTCTGTTTCTTTTCAAAAGTTTGAAAAGTAACTTACTATTCTTACTATGTTACTATATTTTTAAAGCAAAACCTCCGGAAACCCGCGTCAAGTATGAATAGTAACTTATAGTAAGATACATATATTCTTATAACGTCTTACTTTTCAGGTTATTAAGCCTTATATAGTAACATAGTAAGATGATTTTGAAATTATGCACAAAAAAAAGGGGAAGCCGAAACTCCCCCAATCTTGACATTCTGGATGACTTAACTACTTAATCCAGAATTCATTGAAATCTTTGCAACCAGGATAAAGGTCCTGCGCCAGGTCTTTGGCCTGTCCGAAGCGATCAATCAGCCGGCGGGTCGCTTCCCTGCCAGCCGGATCATTGTCCAGATACAGGTGGATGGATCTGAACTCCCCCAGGGTAGGTTCAAGTCTCTGCAGAAAGGAGAGGGAGTTCAGGATCACGGTCCGGCTTTTGGGCGATCGGCCATAATAGGAACAGCACGAAAGGAAATCCATGAATCCTTCAAAGATGCTGACCCTGGTCTCATCTTTCCCTGGGATGGTGGTAAAGTATTTCGGACTGGAGCCGGTCTTGAAGAAGGCATTCCGAAGTTCATATCCGCCCTTGTCATTGGGGAATGCCAGACTGGCGGTCCGTTCCTGTCTGAACGGGCTCAGGTACCAGGCGCTGCCATACTGTACCTTTGTAGGATTGCAACCGATCGATTGCAGGTAATCGGACATTTGTACATTCTTGATTTGTGTATAATCCATAGTTCTCCCATTGACCATCATGGCCTGATTGTTTTGTTCAAAAAGCTTTTAATGTTTACCGGCTATCCTCAGGCAGGTGCCTGAAAGTTGACGTAATACCCTTTGACCGGATAGAAGGAGCCTCCCTTGTATTCCTGCACTTTCTCATACCCCAGGTAACTGAGGGCTTTCCCGACGGTCACCACGCTGAGGGTAGTTTTGACGGAAATCTTCTGCCCCAGTTCATTGATAAAATCCGTGGCCGTGAAAAAGGCATGATGATTTTCTTTCGTCCCCGGTGAGAAATTTTTCTGGATAAGTTCGATTTCGATGGTGGAGTGCTGGAATGCCTGGTTGCGGTTTTCATTCAGCTCCAGCTCCCGGGTGTTCAACTGGTATTGGAATCCATTTTTATATAGGTAATAGGCCTGCGCCCAAACCTGGTTTATATCGATGGTTTCCGAATAATTGAAATTAATCTCTTCGATCTCAAAGCATAGCCAGCGAACCGAACCGGTTTCATCGGAAAGGAACTCCGATTTGTTGGTGCTGCCAAAGAAGCTTGCCCTTCTCGGACTGGTCACCGGCTTGCGGTCATAGGGATGACGGATCTTGATGATCTCTTTGGAAAAGTAGGACTTCAGGGCATTGATCTCGATCTTGTTCAGCACGGCCAACTCGTCGATGTTAATGATAAAGTTTTCGGTCAGACCGATCAGGTTGTCTTTCTCCTGGAAGGAGATGTTCTCGGAAATGTATTTCCGGAGTTTCGGCGGACAGAGAAACCGGATGAAGGTTGACTTGCCCGTGTTCTGCTTTTTCCCCACCAGCACAAAAGCGTGCTTGTTATAATAGTTATCGACCAGGGCGCAAACGATGCACCGCACCAGCATCTTCTTGAAATGATGGTTGAACTGTGCCTGATCGCGGGCCACCACATGATCTGCCAGCATTTGAATGTAATCCGGATCCCCTTCTGTCCAGGGAGGCAGGGAGTCGAAATAGTCACGGAACGGGTTGACCACGCGGACAAAATCACTGCGCAGCAGCGACATCAGGTTCGCCATGCTGATCCTGACGCTGTTGTGCTGCAGCACCCGGAAGAGGTTGTTTTCATTGAGCAGCAGGAAGTCATCCCCATTCTTCTCCCTGTATTCGATCTCATTGCTGACCTCGTTGAATTGCAGGTCATACTTTGAGTCGATAAACCGCTCCACCTTGACGAACAAAGGGGTTTCTTCGAAATTCATGGGTCAGATGACTTCGTTTTTCAGCGCTTCAAGAACTTCAGATCTTTTATACAACACTTTCCTGCCGTGCTGATAGAAGGGGATTTTCCTGGCTTTCTTCCAGGAGATGAGCGTTGGCAGGGATATTCTCAGGAACCGGGCGGCTTCCCTTTGCGAAAAATAAACTTCATCAGCCTCCTTTGTTTCGGATCTCCCGGAAGGATTCCCTGATGCATGCCATTTATCGAGCAGCTCGAAGAATTCTTTTTTGTCTTTAATGATCATGAAAATGTTTTCCATCGGATTAAATAGGATAAGTTTTCGGCAAATGTAAATGCTGTCAAAAACAAAATAAAGGACAATGGAGTGAGCCCTAATAGACTGGAATTAAGCAGAATATAAAACGATAAATCGGATTGAATCCGGGAAAGCCAAACCTGTTTTTAATGACCGGGCACTGCTTTCCTTAAACGGTCCGGAATGATCATTTTGTCCTGGTTATTCATTCTCCGCTGGTTACATTTCGAAACACCGAAATCAGGTTGTGGAATTAGGAGAAATCAGTTTTTGGAATGAGTCATTTCCGGGGACATTCCGGGGACATTCCAGGGACAAAAACTGGTTAAATTTTTTTATATTACCAGATTATCAGGAAATTACAAATATTTACGCCTATTTACAAAACAAGAGGAAAGTTCAGGTCATGCAAGTCGTAATCAGGAGAAAAAAATCAGTTTTTAGGTTTTTTCGTCACAGTTTGTTTGTCCCAGGCAGATTTTAATGCCTCTTTTTTGTGATCCTCGGCAATCTTTATATACCGGTTGAAGGTGCTGTCCTTTTTATGCCCGGTGATGCTTTTGATGATCTTTGTATCCATTCCGAAAATAAAGCTCAGCGTCACGAAAGTTTTCCTGGCAACGTGATTTGTAATGAACTTATGTTTGGGTTTGGTAACTGTCGTGACGGTTCCTCCAACATATTGTTTGACACTGATCATTTCATTAATCTTGATCTCTTCACAGCAATCTTTGATGTAATCGTTCAGTTTCTGCGGGGAGATGGATGGAAATACCTTGTGTTCGTCGCCTTCATACTTTTTCAGGATCTCTTTTGCAAACCGGTTTAAAGGGATCCGTTCAATTTCCTGGGTTTTAACAATGGTCTTGAGAATCTCATCCCCCTTGATATCTTCCCGTTTCAGATCACGCAAATCGGAGACCCGTAAACCGGTGAAGCACATGAAACAGAAAAGGTCTCTCGCATGGCTGAGTTTCTTTGATTCGAAATTATAATTTAGCAAATCGAAGAGTTCCTCTTTAGAAAGGTAGATTATCTCCTTCTCCCTTTCCGGAGCAGAAAATTTATGGTGCGCAGTTGTTTTGGTATAATTTCTGTCGTAAGCCCAGGTCAGGAAAGACTTTAAAACATTAACGATCTTTGAGAAGTAATTGTCCTGAACTTTCCTGATTGAGAATGCATAGGAACGGAACCGATCGAAAAAGATAGTGTCAATTGCGTTTATATCAATTTTTCTGCCTGATGCTTCCTCAAAGTCGAGAAGAAATTGCTTAACCGTATTATAACCTTTAATAGTCCAAAGCGCCCGTATTGGTTTACTGGACTCAATGTATTCATCGAACAAAGAGAAAAATGAACGATTGTTCTGCTTTTCCACTTTGATGGAAATACTGTTACGGAGGTACGCCTCGGAAATGGGAAAATTCTCCCCGATAGCTTTGGCAATAGCATTGTTTGCCCGTTTATAAAATGCGTCAATGGCCTTGTTAATGGATTCATAATGGTTGTCTTCTTCTTCTGCCCTGGGAGGTTTAACTTTTTCATTTTTCTGACTCCAGTGCTTTGGATGAACCATATGGCCAACTGCAAAAACCATCCTGGAATTATTATGAGTGATTCTCATAATTACAGGTTTTTGCCCTTTTTTATTCTTTTTGCCTGGTTTTAAATAGAAATGTATATTTGCCATTATTTCAAAATATCAATGAATACTGACAAAGATATAAAAAAAGTGGGTATCCAGAATGAGTACCCAAAATATTTTGAAAAGCTCGTAAATATTGTTATCTTCCTGTAAATAGTATTTTGTATGTAATTGAAATATAGTAATTAAAGAAAACTTTAGAAAAATAGAATTAAATATCGAGTAGTCCTGTTCCGGGCACAAGAGGATCAAATGCGGAGTGTGGAGTGCAAAATCTGAGGAATTCCGCACCCCACACTCTGCACTTTTTAATCCGCACTCCGAATTCTACACTCAATCTATCTGATATACCTGTCCATAACCCTGATAAAATCATCCTTGCAATGCCGTGAGAGCATCGCTTGCGAGCCATTGGCCATTTCAACAAACAGACCATCCCTGGAAATAATTCTTTTCACATGCTTCAAATTAACCAGGCTCGATTTATGGGTCCTGTAAAAACCATGCCCCACCAGCATATCCTCAAAAATTTTCAATGTTTTTGAAACCATGATCACCCTTTTATCGACCAGGTAAAACTTTGAATAGTTGACATCTCCCTCAATGTGGACAATGTCTCCGACATTAACATATTCCCTGCTCTCTGAAGTATTTAAGACAATTTTTACCGGTTTTGACAATTGGATATTTTCAAGCAGCAGCCTGTAGTCAGGCAATTGTTTCTGCCGAATGATTTCCCTAACCCTGTTGACCGCGTTGATTAATTCGGGTATTTTCACGGGCTTCAATAAATAATCTACCGCGCTGAATTTGAAGGCTTGAATGGCATATTGGTTGTATGCGGTGATAAATATCAGGTTAAAATCAATTGCAGGTAGACTTTTCAGGAAATCAAACCCATCCTCTCCCGGCATCTCAATGTCCAGAAAAACCAGATCCGGTTGGTTTACCGAAATAATTTTCCTGGCCTCATGTGCCGAACTTGCCTTGCCGATAATTTCAAGGTCCGGCAGATATTCATGAATGATCAACTCCAGGGATTCATTCGCCACCAATTCATCATCAATCAATATGACTTTCATTTTTCACGATCTGTTGTAAATGTAAAAAAACTCTCGTTCCCATGGGCTGACCATGTTCGTTGTAAAGATCAACATATTCAAAGCCAATGTTTGTCTTATGAAGTTGATTGTATAACCTGAACCGTTCCTCTACCAGCTTTGTCCCGTGGGTTTTTCTCTCTTTGCCGTTTTTATTCATAATTTCTCCGGCCTTTTCACGGCCTATTCCATTATCCTCCATAATGATCAATAATTCTGATGGTTGTTTCAACACAATCTCAATCTTGATGTTTCCTTCTTTCTCAAGAGTGCTGAATCCATGCCAGATAGAGTTTTCAGCAAAGGGCTGGAGAATCATCGTCGGGATGAGATAGTCATTCAGCGAGACATGCTCCGGAAAGATCATTTCATATTCGAATTTTTTCACAAACCTGGCTTTTTCGAGCTCCAGATAGGTTTTAAGCGCTTCTACCTCCTCGAACAGGCTGATGAACTGAAACCGGGAGTTTTCCAGCACCTTTCTCATCAGATCTGCAAAGTTTGCAAGAAACAGATTGGAAGATATTTTATCGTTTTTCAGTATGTACAATTGAATGGAATTCAATGCATTGAAAATGAAATGTGGATTCATTTGACTGATAAGCGCCCCTTGCGTGGAGAGATTGAGCGCGTTCTCCAGTTTGTATCTCTTGCGGATTTCACGCGTCCTGAACAGGAAAAACAGCAAACTCAGGAGCAGGATCAGGAACATGGATGCAGCAGCAAAGATGAATATCTGCTGCCTGAGCTGCTTATCCTTATGGGCAATGATCTTCTCCTTTTTTTCTGTTTCGTACATGGTTTGCAACTCCATGATTTGCTTGTATTTTGATTGGTTCAGTAATGAGTCTTTAAGTGTTGCGAATTTTTCAAAATACAACAAAGAATTTGAGTAATCGCCAACCATCTTGTAGGCATCCGATAGCCCTTTGTAATTATTCAGCATAATTCGGGTCATTCGGATTTCAGTAGCCATTTTTAAGCTTTCCTGGTAGAGACTTAATGCGCCGGGTGCATTTTTCTGCCTTATCCGCAACTCTCCTTTCGCCGACAATGTCATCAGTTTTAATTGAATGTTTTCCAATGACTGATTATATTTTTCTGACTCATGGAAGTATTTTTCTGATTGTTCAAATTTTCCGGTTTCAGAATAAACAGCCCCGAGGTTATGCAGCACAAATGCAAGATAAAAAGTGTCTGGGATTTCCCTGAACGATTCTTCTGCTTTTTCATAAAAGGAGATCGCAATGGAATAATCATGATTCCTGGTTTTTATCATACCCAGGTTGTTTTGGGTCACGCCATATCCTAATTGGACGTACTTGTTGCCGGGGTTTTGGACAATCAATTTTGAATAGATATTCAGTGCCTTGATGAAATAACTTTCCGCGATCTGAAAATTTTCAAGCAAATTATTCAGGGAACCGATAATATTCAATGTGTTGGCCGCACGATCATGAAGATTCAGCTTTTCAAATATTTTGAGTGATTTCTGGAAGTTTTCATTGGCAGTGATATAATTCCCGTTGAGTTCATATATCTGGCCGATATTCTGCAGACAATCCCCTACACGCGTTTCGTTACCCTGATGCGTAAACAACTCAACAGCTTTATTCCAGTAAAAAAGGGAAGAGTCGTAACTTCCCAGATAAAAAAAGGCCACTCCTTTACTATAGGTCGATTTCGCAAGAACAGTATCATTGTTCATTTTTATAGCAACCCGGTAGATCGAGTCAATAATTTTCAATCCCATTTTGGGATTTGTCTTGTAGGTATCATGATATACGGAAAGACTATCAATAGCTTTGATGTTAATTTTCTGGCAGTATAAAATCTGGTTGAGATGCAGACAGAAAGCGAGTATGACTAAGATCCTCATGGCAACCGATATCGTTCGATGTCAATCAACAAAGGTAAAATATCCCGGCAGCTTCAAAAAGAAAAAACCACCGGGATCTGATCGGGATTACAATTTTACCAGTTTCATGGTTTCGACATGATCATCGGCAACAATCTTCACGAAATAAAGTCCGGCGGACATGCCGGCAACATTGAATTCGTTGCTGATCTCGCCCTGGATGCACCCTTTCAGGACACGTGTTCCATTAAGATTGTATACTTCCATCCATACCTTATCAAAGAGCCGTTTGCCACTTTGTGCCAGCGTGAAACTTTCCTGAACAGGATTTGGATAGATTTGAAAACACTTCTGGCTGACAACAGGGTTCCACTCTTCCTGCCCCGTCGGAACAGGCGTTGCCATCAGGGGCATTGTTTCGCAGAAGGGACCAGTGGGTGAAGTGATCACAGCCGACAAATATCCACCCTCCAGGACGGTGGCTCCAGGAAGAAGCAGGATGGCCGATCCGGCCATGAAGGTAGCGGTTCCTGTCGCCGATACGCTGAAAGTTTCGCCATTTCCGGCCACCCTGATCGTATCGGTGGCATTGAAACATGCTGTCGTGTCCATGGTTCCGCTGACGGTAATATTCTGACACACCGGTGAAGTTACCGTCACTGTCCAGCTGCCGGTGGTCATACAGGCGCTTTGATCAGTGACGGTAACGCCGTAGGTTCCGGCAGCCAGGCCGGTGATGTTCTGGGTTGTGGCGCCGTTGCTCCAGGTAAATGTATAGGGTGGAGTGCCCCCGGTAACAGTCAGGCCGATGGCTCCGGTCGATTGCCCGCTGCACATATTCTGGGTTACAGAAGCGGAAATCTCCAGGCCACAGAGCCCGGCGAATTCGTCAGCGCCCACATCCGGTTTGGAAGACCGGGGATCGCCGTCTATATCATCGGAAATCACGAATGGAAAGGTTACGGCAAGACCTCCGCTTTAGCAAAGCGTGGGAACAGTGGTCAGCATATGGAGGTCGAATGGCACCGTAATCCCATTGACAAACGGGGGCAGCTCACGGAATGAGTGAGCATCCCTGACCGGCCCGACCCGGGTTTTAAAGGCATCAATATGGTAAACATTTGTCTGATCATAGAATACGGCATGCGTAGCATCCTCAACGGGGCCTGCATATAAACAGTTTGCATCTGAATTCATTGAATACATATCCAACAGATCATTATTTCTCTGGTAAGCAACTGTTTTCCCCCAACCGTTCGGAACAGAGAGATTTACCAGCACGTTATTACGAAAATCCTGGTTCGTTCCTGGAATGCCTGCTGCGTATAGCGCAGCGCTTCCAAAACCGAATCCGATACTGGTGGCATTAAGGTAAACCGTATTGTTGAATACATTGACAGTTGTTCCATATTGAACATATATCCCGACAAGCGGAGGAGGTTGATAGCCATCCGTTTTGGGAGTTCTCAGGTCACTGACGAAATTGTTGTAAATATTGTGTACATCGGTTGTTGAAGAATTTCCGACTATGATCCCGTAAACATTTGCATTGACTTTATTGGCCTCCAGATTGTACATTTTATTTTTAAAAATATTGCAAGGGTTGCCATATGAGGTAAGAATGCCGTAAACATTTAACCAGTTTCCCCCAGTATTGGTGCGGGTACTGATTAAATTGCGTATGGTATTGTCATAAACAGAAACACCGGAGGAGGCTGGGTTTCCTGCACTGATTCCGATAAAATGGCTTCCGCCTGACCAGTTTTCAATTATGTTGCCGCTGATCACGGATCCTGCAGCCCCTTTACCTTGCAATATTCCAGTACTGGTGGGATAGGTTACAAGGGTACCTCCATTATTAATCAGGCCACTGATCGTGTTGTTCTGGATTAAAACCTGCTGGTTTATTGATCCTGAATGGTGAATGCCCCAGAAATTCCCACCTGGCATTTTAATACCTGTGAAGATATTATTCGAAATGGTGGCAACCCCATGAGTGGGCCCTACAGTTGGTGCACAGTAAAATCCATACAGATCGCCTGATTCCTCCTTCATGTTCGGGAATGGGTCACACTGATTCCCGGTTACTGTGACAAACGGGGTTGCACTTTGGCAATAGATCATGTAGGATGCCAAAGATTTGGTAGAAAACTGTCCCACCTGGAACGTATTATTCTTAATCTCGGTTGAGTCACAATTTTGAGCAGTATATATCCAATATACTCTTTCGCTGGATTGCTGGCTCATTTTAATCACGTTATTGTTGATGACACAATATCTGCCTCCGTTTGTTCCTGCTGCATATATTCCACTGAGCTCCTTTAATGAAGGGGTACCACCTCCGGCTGTATTGTCGATGTTGTTAAAACTGATATTTGCACTTGATTGATATGCAACATAAATGCCGAAAGTCTTTTGAGTAGTCGATGCACCACCAAAATTTCTGACAATGTTGCCCTCTCCGGGTTTTCCGACAAAATTATTGGAGTCCAAAAGATTATATGGAGAAGAGGTGTGTTGATAGCCCGTTATCCTGATACCAGAGTGTACATTTTCAATTGTATTCCCTGTGATTACGAGATTCTCGGTCCTGCCTCCCGTTGATGTAACTGTGACGGTATAAAATGAGGTCCAATCATTATTATTGGACGAGAATATCCCGCAAACGTAAGGGCTGTTGCTTTTATTCATTTGAATCCTGGCATTTTTTATAGTGACATTTTTGCAGGCATCAGTACCGTCAACTTTTCTCAGATAGTACCCATACTCTATCTCCCTCCAAAGCGTTTTAACATCAATTCCATCAAAAGTAACATAATCAGAGCCTTGAATAATGACCACAGCATCCCCCTGTCCATCAACAACGCTTGTGTTGATAGTGCCCAGGTCCGTCCGGGTAATCAAAGGATTTGTTCCGCTTCCGTTCTTTTGGAATACAATAGGCATTGCAGCACTTCCGGTTGCAGTAAGCAGAATGGGTTCTGTTACAGTTTCTTCATGACCAGGTGCAACAAGGAAAGTAACACTGCCAGAAATGCCGAAGGCGTTCAGATCAATCACAGCAGCCCTGATCGATTGATATGATGGGGTTCCGGTAACATATGGAATATAATAGGTTCCGGAGAGTTGACTGAAGGCAAAACAGGCAATAAGGATAACAAAATTTAATGCAAGGATAATTCTTTTCATACGGGAAATGTTTAATTGTGGATGTTAAACTGAATGCAGTGGACTTACGGTATCTTCCCCTCCCAAAGAAGTGGGAATATCAGGACAGATAACAACAAAATTTCTCGCAGATAACGACAAAATTTCTCGCTGAGTATCGCAAAGTTTTCCGCTGAGTTTCGCTGAATCTTTTTTCAAGTACCTCCTTTGCGATACTCAGCGAGAAATATTTGTCACGTTAACAAGTATTTACTATTAGTTTTAAGGTGATATTCATAGAGATATCCAGGCGGTTTCGCAATCGATATCCGAATCGGATCAGAGTTTAACCAGTTTCAGCGTTTCGACATGATCCCGGGCTGCAACCTTTACAAAATAGAGTCCGGAGGGCATTCTGTCAACACTGAATCCGTGGTTAACCTCACCCTGGATACATTCTTTGAGGACACATGTTCCATTCAGGCTGTATACTTCCACCCAAACCTTATTAAATTGTCGTTTGCCGTTATGTGCCAGGGTGAAACTTTCCTGAACGGGATTTGGATAGATTATAAAATTATTCCGGTTGTCAACAGAGCTCCACTCTTCCTGCCCAGTTGAGACAGGAGTTGCCATCAGGGGTAATGTTTCGCAGAATGGACCGGTGGGTGATGTGATCACAGCCGATAAAGATCCTCCTTCCAGGACAGTGGTCCCTGGCAGGAAGAGGATGGTTGATCCTGCTATGAAATATGCAGTTCCGGTGGCCGTCACAGTGAACGTTTGGCCATTTCCAGCTACGATGATCGTATCGGTGGCATTGAAACATGCCGTTGTGTCTATGGTTCCGCTGACCGTGATGTCCGGGCACACCGGCGAATTTACCGGAACGGCCCAGCTTCCGGTGATCACACAATTGTTTTGATCTGTTACAGTAACCTGATACACACCTGCGGTCACACCCGAAATATTCTGGGTTGTGGCGCCGTTGCTCCAGATAAAAGTAAACCCTGGCGTTCCTCCGCTCACGGTCAGATCAACTTTACCGTCGGCAGCACCCGGGCAGGAAGCCGGCTTGGTGGAGGCGGTGAGCGAAATGGCATCAGGTTCGGTCACTGCCCATGAACCGGTGATGGTGCCGGAAACGGCATCGGTAACAGTAACGGAGTAGGTTCCGGCAGCAAGTGATGAGATATCTTCAGAAGTGGCGCCAGTACTCCATATAAACGCATAGGGCGGAATACCGCCGGTAACGGTCAGATCAATGGCTCCTGCGGCGGCGCCGTTGCACAGGTTGTTGGTCACGAAAGCAGAAAGGTCAAGCACGGGAGTTGTTCCAAACTCATCGGCTCCGACATCTGGGGTTGTTGCTGAACGCAAATCACCGTCATAATCATCAGCTATTACAATCGGTGATGTGACCGGTAATGCGCCGCCTTCGCATAAAGTAGGAGTGGAGTTCATAATATGAATATTGAACGGTGTAGCCACAATGTTGACAAACGGTGGCATTTCGCGGAATGAAGAAGCATCCCTTGCCGGCCCCACAAGCGTTTTGTACGACGCGATATCATACGCCGTTGTCCCGTCAAAAAACACGGTATGTGTGGCATCTTCAACAGGCCCGGCATAGAAGCAGTTTGCATTGGAATTGAGTGAATAGTTCGTCAGGATGCTATTGGTTCTGCGATAGGCGGCAGTTACCCCTGTGCCATTGGGAACCGATAGATTAACAAGAATATTGTTTCTCAGATCGAGTATGGGATTCGTTGCGCTACCCGCAGCATACAGCGCGGCGCTTCCGAATAAGGCGCCTGTGCTGGTGGCATTCAGATAAACGGTATTGTAAAAGACATTGGCAGTTGTTCCGTACAGAACTGCGATCCCTGCCAGGTTAATGGCAGCATTGGTGATGGGAGTTCTAAGGTCACTGATAAAATTATTGTAAATATTATGGGTGATGGTTCCAAATGCACTTCCGGCATAGATACCATAAACGGTACCATTGCTGTTGTTTGCTTCCAGATTATAAATACTGTTTTGATACATGTTACAGGTCGATCCGAAGGTGCTTAAGATACCGTATATATACAGGGAGGCGCCTGTATTCGTAGTGGTCATCCCCCGTACGAAATTTTTGAACACCGAGACTCCCGGGGAAGCGGGATTTCCGGCGCTGATCCCCGTGAAGTTTCCTCCGCCCGACCAGTTTTCAATAATATTATTGTCAACAGAAGATCCGGCAGCTCCCCTTCCTTGCAGAATACCTATATTATTCCCGCCGCTATTGGCAAAACCGGAAATTTTGTTTCCCGAAATGATCGTCAACTGGTTTTGTCCTGCTGAGTGTTGAATACCCCAAAAATTACCGCCGGTCATGGTGATATTTGAGAAATTAAAATCAGAGATCGATGCAGTTCCACCGGTCGGCAGCGGCGAGACCGGATTGCAATAGTACCCGTAAAGATTTCCTGATGCTCCCTTGGAAAACGGCGTATTGGAATTCCCGGTAACTGTCACATCGTTGGTGCCACTGCTGGCATAGATCATATAGGATGCGGAGGTAGAATTGAACAATCCGAAGCGGAAGGTGTTGTCATTAATTTCCATGGAGGTACAGTTCACTGCATTCTGAATAATACTGTAAACCGCCGAGGTTGCTGATTGAGAGAGTTTGATATCATTGTTGTTGATAACCAGGTTTCCACCTCCCACCGTTCCGTTGACGTATATTCCGTTGATTTGGGAAATGGCCGGGCTGCCACCGCCTGCCGTATTGTCGATGATGTTGTAGCTGATATTTGGACTGGTCTGATAGATCACATAGATTCCATGGCACATTTGAGCAGACGAACCACCGCCAAAGTTTTGCACAAGATTTCCGGCTCCGGATTCACCAATGATATTGTTCCGGTCCAGTAGCTGATAGGGGGCATTGGTATGGTTATACCCCCTCAGTTTAATGCCGGCGTGCGCGTTTTTAACGGTATTGCCAACGATCCTCAGATTCTCCGTCCGGCCATCCATCGAGGTCACTGTCACACCATTGGCGTTGTTCGCCGGAGATGACGGGTCGTTGTTGGAGGAGTAGATGCATGTTACATATGGACTTGTGCCTTTGGTCATGGTAACGACAGCGTTCGTGATGGTTACATCCTTGCATGCATCTGACGCGCTTGCTTTCCGGAGATAATAGCCATACTCTATCCCTTCGTTCAGTGATGCCAAATCAATTCCATCGAAGGTTACGAAATCAGCACCTTCAATGATAACAACAGCATCTCCCTGCGCATCGACCGCTGAGGTCGCGATGCTCCCGGCATCAGTCCGGGTGATGATCGGGTTGAGCCCCTGTCCTTCCTTCTGAAAGGTAATGGTATTCACCGATGTCCCGGTGGCTGAAAGCAGAATTGGGACTGTAACCGATTCGGTATAACCGGCCGAAACTTTGAAGGTCACAGTGCCTGAAACACCCAGCGAATTGAGGTCATTGACCGCATCCTGAATGGTGGCGTAAGCGGGTGTTCCACTGCCAGTTGGAATGTAATAGACGCCCGAAAGTTGTCCTATGGCACTGGTGGCACAGATGAAGGCCGCAATCAATAATAAAGTAGCTATTTTCATGTGGTTGATAATTTGGTGAATAAAAAATTGATTAAGCACTTTTGTACCAGTAAGGAAAAACAGCAGCTATAATTAC
>CAYLVY010000080.1:3542-17633 GCA_964387205.1 uncultured Draconibacterium sp. | reverse complement strand
CGCTTATTCCCGATGCGGCAAGGGGAACATTTTCCGCACGACTCCTCCACCGTAAATTCCAGGTAAAACTTGGCCATGGCCACCATGCAATCATCCTCGTCCATCACGATCATACCTCCTGATCCCATCATAGAGCCTGCTGCAATGAGGTTATCATAATCAATCGGCGTATCGAGATGCTTTTCTGTCAGCATACCGCCGGAAGGGCCACCCGTTTGAACGGCTTTAAATTTCTTCCCGTTTTTAATGCCTCCGCCGATTTCATAAATTACTTCCCGGAGGGTAATTCCCATGGGGACTTCAATAAGTCCCACGTTGTTGATTTTTCCGGCCAGGGCAAAAACCTTGGTCCCTTTGCTTTTGGCGGTACCAATGCCGGAAAACCATTCTGCTCCTTTCAGGATGATGGGCGGGATATTGGCATAGGTCTCTACATTGTTGACATTGGTGGGTCTCCCGAAAAATCCCGATTCCGACGGGAAAGGGGGCTTCACCGTGGGCTCACCGCGGAGTCCTTCCATGGAATGGATCAGTGCTGTCTCTTCACCGCAAACAAAGGCACCGGCACCGTAACGGATCTCGATATCAAAATTGAAACCGGTGCCCATAATATCTTTCCCTAATAGACCATATTCCCCGGCTTGTTTCATGGCGATTTTTAGCCTCTCCACGGCAAGGGGATACTCGGCGCGGATATAGATTACCCCCTGGTCTGCGCCTGTGCAATAGCCATTGATGGCCATCGCTTCCAGTACCGAATGGGGATCCCCTTCCAGTACAGACCGATCCATAAAGGCTCCCGGGTCCCCCTCATCGGCATTGCATACTACATATTTTTTATCCGATTTCACGGCACGGGTGATCTCCCATTTCAGGCCGGTGGGAAAACCGCCACCGCCACGACCTCTTAAACCCGACTTTTTAATCATGTCGATGGTCGTTTCCGGTGACATCTCCGTCAGCACCTTTCCCAGGGCCATGTAACCATCCCGGGCAATATATTCTTCAATGTTTTCCGGATTGATAAAACCGCAGTTGCGCAATGCGATCCGGATCTGTTTCTGGTAAAAACCAATATGCTTTTCATCACCGACTTTCTCATTGGTCTCAGGATCCACATATAGCAACCTTGTTACCTGGCGCCCTTTGATGATATGCTCCATCAGGATCTCTGAACAGTCTTCCGGCTTCACCTGGGTGTAAAACGTGTTATCCGGCATGATCTTTACAATGGGTCCCTTCTCGCAAAAACCGAAACAGCCGGTCTTAATCGCCTGAACTTCAGACTCCAATCCCTTTTCCCTGATGATATCCTGAAAATTTTTCAGAATATCATCACTCAGGGAGGCATGGCATCCTGTGCCGCCACACACCAGGATATGATATTTAATTTTTCCCATTTTTGCTATCAGATTTTAATGGTTGTGTATCTTTTCATAATTAACTGGAATGATCCCTTCTACCAGTTCATTGTTGAGGACATATTTATCAATGATCCGGCTTGCTTTTTTGGGATCGACAAATCCGAAAATGATAGGATCACTGCCCGGCATGGTCACTTCAATGGTGGGTTCTGCGTAGCAATATCCCATACAACCTGTCTGGGTGACGACCGCGTCGATGTTTCGTTTGGAGAATTCTTCAATAAAGGTCTCCATCACCTCTTTGGCTCCGGAGGCAATGCCGCAGGTGGCCATCGCAACCTTTACCTGTATCCTCGATTCAGGATGGTTGCTCTTTTCCCGGAGTTCGATCTTTGCTTTCAGGCTCTCCTGCAATTTTTTCAGGTCGGCCAGTGTTTTTACCTTTTCCATAATAAAAATGGTTAAATATTCAATTCACACCTATATCTTGAAGGTTACCTGTCACCATATCGTGCAGGATACCATATAGTTCAGGAGCATTGAGCGACAGCCCGCCCAGCGCTTCCCTGATCTCTGAACTGGAAAACCGGTAGGACTGGCCATTGCGCGTATGCTGGTAAATAAAATCAACCGTGGGGTTTGAAGTAACACTCAATATCAACACCCCGGCCAGATCTCCATGAGAAGGCCGGTCAAGGTGATTTAATGTAAAGGTTGCCTTCACCATTGTCCCTTTCCCCGGTTCACTGAAAATCGAAAACTCACCGCCGCTCCGTTCTGCGTTTTGTTTCAGTAAGGGAAGTCCTAAGCCTACCCGGCGGGTATTGCGGGTTGTGTAAAAGGGATCGGTCACCTTTTCCAGCATTTCACGGTCCATTCCTTTACCGTTGTCCAGAATCGTCATGCACAACGAATTTCCACGCTGTTCCTCATCAATTTCGAGCGAAATGCAGGTGGCATTTGCCCGGATCGAATTCTGGAAAATATCTAAAATATGCATGGCCAGGTTTTTCATTGCAAAGTTGCGAATTTTATTGTTACAATTTTCACTTTGTTACTAATTTCACAGTTTAGTTGATAAATATGTCACTTTCCGGCAGGTAAATGAAATTTCTTCGTTGCAGCAGCATCGATTTCAAGGTAATGAAGTCGAGATTAACACATCGGAACAGTGACATACTGCTGCCGATCATCTCCGGCATATGAGCATCCGAACCACGGACCAGGGAGTGATCAGCGAGTGCCGGATGAGCGGCCGCCATCTGATATGGTGTTGCCAAGGTTGATATCTCAAAACCATCAACCTTCAGATCATCCGGAATAAACCCAAGCTGGCCGATCAGCCCAAAATGGGGCCGGTCGATATGGGCGGGAATAATGATACCTTCCAGGGAATGAACTATGGTGGACATCTGTTCAAGGCTGACATCTAACGCATTGATAAGCAGTCGCTGCTCTTCATAAACAATAGTGTTCCGGTTGTCCACCGCAACCTGAAATCCAAATCGTCCCGGATCATTACGGAGATCCGGAAGATGTTCATCCAGGTATTGCTGAAAACATCGCAAAATTGTGGAATTCTCAAAATAGACCAGGCAATGTACCTCTTCCCTTGTGGTTACTTCTGCTCCCATCAGCACCTCAATGCCTGCTTCTTTTCCAAGGTTTCGCACTACTTCACACTGAAGTGTGGAGTTGTGGTCGGTTATGCCGATCGTATCCAGACCTCGCGCAACGGCCCGACTGATAATATTGTCTGGGCTCATCTCCAGGCTGCCGCAGGGAGAGAGTAAGGTATGGATGTGCAAATCGGCTTTGCAGGTTTTCATTTCCCGCTCAGTAGTTGATATAATTTCCCGCTGATCTCAAACGATCCGCAGGCACTTCCCAGCACAGGAATTCCCTCAGCCGATGCCTGAGACAGCATGTCGTCATCCGGTGTAAGGCCTTTGACCAGGATAATGGCAGATAACTCTTTCAGGGAGGCAATGGCGGCAACGTTTTTGTGGGTTTGCAAGGTAATCCAAACCTCTCCCGAACGGGCATGACCCATCACATCACTGAGGAGATCTGAGGTATAACCTCCGATAACCTCCCGGGAAGTGTCCGTCCCTTCATTGAAATGGGTCAAGTCCAATGCACCGATGATATTTCTGAGTTCCGTTTTCATGATCGCTTTTTAGGTGGTTAAGTCGTTATTGCTGTCTTTCAGGCAATTCTTATCGAGTTTTCCCTCACCCCAGGTCTGCTTCATGATGGCAACCGACTCGGCGCTTTCTATCCAATCGTTCTGCTCATGAACCCTTTGAATAAAGATACAGCGCCTGAGATCAGATTCAACCTGAACTACATCTTCGGCAAAGGATTTGCAGGTGGGGGCTCCGCAAATACCGCAATCCACCTGCGGTAACATACGGTTGAGTTCATATATCCTTTTCATTTTGGTCATAGCGGCCGAGAGATTGTCATCCAGCTTGAGAATCGACCTGGGCATGATCTCTTCCACGACGGAGTGTTCCAGGATAAACGGATCGCGTGGGGAGATCTGCGGATAAATGGGTGTTCCGGACTCATGGCTGATGATTTCCGCGCATTTCTGTGCCCGGTTCCTCACTTTTTCAGCGGTTATAAACCGATTGCCCGGACATAGGATGCCTCCGGCACAACTTTCATCACAGGCCCTGAGCTCGAGAAAATCAACACCGTCAATTTCTTCATTTTCAAGTTTTTCGAGGAATTCGATCACGTTGTTGATCTCATCAATGGCCAGTGTTTTTGCTCCACTGATGCTGCCGGCCTCACCCCTGGTCAGGCTCCAGCGCACTGCCTTGGAGGAGAGCGGACTAAAACGGATATCCCTGGTTATTTGCTTGTTCTGCCTGAGTATTTTGAACACCTTGTTGAAGAGGAAGTTCATGTTGATCACACCGGTAACGATGGAGACAGATTCCCCGACAGGTTCCTTCAATGCCACGATCTTGGCCGGGCATGGGGCAACATAGTAAATCCCAATTTCTTCGGGCAGTGCCCCTTCTTCCAGAAGTTGTTTCCGGATATGGAGCGCCGTGATGTCAACCGGAGCTTTCAGACGTATGATATGGCTGACCAGGGTGGGGAATTTGACCTGGATCAACCTTACCACGGCCGGACAGAAGGAGGAGATCATGGGGCTGGGTTGTTCGCAGGACGATAGGCAATCCCCGATCCTTTCACTCAGATATTCAACCCCGTGTTCCACCTCCATCACATGGGTAAAACCCAGTTCCATAACGGCTGAAAGTATATTGCGCGTACCCGCGCTGTCGGGGAACTGGCCGGTAAAAATGGCCGGTAAGAGTGCCACCCGGTAGCGGAACCGATAGATGCTGTCGAAATCATCCTGTTCGACCGTGATCGCGCCAACCGGGCATACCCGGTAGCAATCCCCGCAATCGATGCAACGGTTACCGATCATCCTTGCTTTGCCATTCTGGACACGGATGGCTTCGGTGGGACAGACGTTCATGCAATGAGAGCACCCAATGCAAAGGTCGGCCCTGAATTTCAGGGCATGATGAAACGCTTTGACGGTGGTTGAAGGGGCATTCATTGAGTCAGATCATTAATAATGAGTACATTGGTTCCGACTGCCGGTTCACTTTTAATCTCCAGGATATCGGCATTGGCTTTCATGTTGGAAAGGCCCATCCCGGCGCCGAAACCCATTTCCCTGACTTCCGGTGTGGCGGTGGAAAATCCTACTTCCATAGCCTTGGGGATATCGGGGATTCCAGGCCCCTGGTCTTTTAGTTCGATCCGGATCTGTTTTTCATTAATATCCACATAGATGGTTCCACGGTATGCATGGGCGACGATATTGACTTCTGCTTCATACAATGCAACTACGGTTCGTTTAATTACCGATCCACTGACGTTGAGTTGCTTCAGTATTTTTTTTACCTGGCTGGATGGAAATCCTGCCTCAGAAAAATTTCCGCCTTCTACCTGATATTCAAAATGCATAGCCGCAGATTTAATAAACAGGGTTAATTCCGGCCTGGTATAGTACTCCGCTTGCCCGAAACAGGGAATAGGGACTTTGAATCAGGCAGATATTGCTTTCAGATGCCAGGACGATCATTTCCGGTGTCGCCCTTTTATTTCTGACCAGTACGATGCAACCGATTTCCGACATTTCCGCGGTACGGATGGTCTGAACATTCAGCAACCCTGTGATAAGCATCAGGTTGCTGCAATCCACCGTCAGCACATCGCTCATCAGGTCTGAGGCAAATGCAAGGGTGAAGGACTTTTCGTTGTCCAGGCCTGGTGTGATAATGGTTCCTTTGACAAGGGAGGCTATTTCCTGGGTGTTCATGGTCGTTGTGTTGCTCCGGTTAATTTCGCTGCAAAATTATATCTTTTTCAGATCATAAAAAAATTTATGTGTGAAAATAATAACAATGTTAATAAAATAACATAAAACACTCTAAATTATTGATAATAATAATAAAGAAGTGGATTATGGAGAAATAAAATAAGTGAAAACAATTGTGAAAAATGATCAGGTATTGCAGATCAGTCGGAAGCCATTGCCGTGAATGTTGGCAATTTCCAGGGTAGGGTCATCCCGGAGGTATTTACGCAGACGGGCGATGAAAACATCCATACTTCTTCCCGAGAAATAGTTGTCTGAACCCCAGATCTGCTCCAGTGCATCTTTTCTGAACAGGATCCCGTCGCGTGAGGTACAGAGCATCCGCAACAAGCTGGCCTCCTTGGGTGACAGTTGCTGAATTTTTTCACCAAGGGTCAGTGTTCGCAGGTTATAGTTGAACCTGAATTTACCGACGGAGAAGTCATTCTGGTCTACTTCCTGATCCCGTGCGCCCTGATGGCGCTTCAGAATGGCCTGCAGTTTATAAAGCAGTACTTCCGAATCAAATGGTTTAGTGATGTAGTCATCCGCGCCACTTCGGAAACCTTCCAGAATATCCTCTTTGAGCGATTTGGCGGTCAGAAATATAAAAGGGATATCACTGTTCATCTTCCGTATCTCCCTGGCAAGGGTAAAACCATCCATTTCAGGCATCATGACATCGAGGATACATATATGAAAAGGTTCAGACATGAATGCTGACAACCCCTGCCGACCGTCCGGTTTAAGCACAACCGAAAAATCGTTGAGTTCCAGGTATGATTTGAGAATCGACCCGAAATTCGGATCATCTTCAACCAGCAGAATTTTACTTTTTCCGTTCATCTCTATGATCTCCTTCCGGTTCAACGGTTTCCATTTTTCCATTAAGCAACAGCGCGATCTCAAACCGGCTTCCCCTGCCTGGTTCGCTGGTGACGAGAATTTCTCCTTTATGTGCCAGGACAATCGCTTTGACATAACTCAATCCAAGGCCGAACCCTTTAATATTATGAATATTTCCGGAGGTAACCCTGAAGAATTTGTCGAAAACCCTTCGTTGTGCTTCTGATGACATTCCCATACCTTTATCATCGACCCCGAAGCAGAACTTTCCCGGTTTATTGAAAGAAAAGACGGTGATTTCAGGAACTCCGAGGGAATATTTATTAGCATTGTCAAGCAGGTTCAACAATACATTGCGCATATGATCCTCATCTGCAACGATGTGGGAATGACGGGCATCCAATTGCCGGATGATTGTTCCACCTCTTTTACCGATCTGCAGGCGGTAGTGGTCTGTCACCTGGTCGATCAGCTCATTCATATCCAGCATCGCCGGTCGCAGCCTGAAATCCCGGCTATCGAGCAACGCCATTTGCAACACCTGCTCCACCCGTGTATTCATCCGGTTGTTCTCCTCTTTGATAATACGGGTAAAGGTCCGGATGGTTTCCGGTTCACCCAGTACCCTCGGATTGTTGATGGAATCGGCTGCAATGGAAATCGTAGCGATGGGTGTTTTGAATTCATGGGTCATGTTGTTGATAAAATCGGTCTTGATATCCGAAATCCTTTTCTGACGGATCATCACTACGAAACTGGTTCCCGAAGCCACAACAATGATCAGTGTAAAAAGAAGGGAGCCGGCCATGAGCCAGAGAAGCGATTTGAAAACATGGGCTTTCTGACCCTGGAAATGGAGCAAGAGCAGGTCGGGTTTCTTAAAAAGATCGTTGGGGAAAAGGGATACCCGGTGTTCTGTGGAGGAGAATTCGGGGAAAAAGCCATTGGAGCGGATCGGCATCTGGTTTGAATCTCCGGAGGGCGAATAGACTGCAAATTCAAACGGCAGATCGATCCCTTTGTTTCGCAATGCTTTCCCAAGGGCATCCTGCAAACCTGCTTTATTGATCCGTTGATGTACCGGTGCCGGTTCGGTTTCCAGTTCAACAGCCATCTGCCGGATCATCTCCTGGATTTTTCTCGCTTTGTTCTCTAATTTCAGAAGGTTATCCTCCCGTTTATCCATCAAAGGTTTTCTTATCTGTTTTGGTCGTGGGGGAGGTGGAGGCTGGGTGATCCTTGGCATCCGCGTTCTCCGATCCTGGTGGAAGAAGTCGCCCATGCGGTTTAATTGCAGCAACCGATTCATGTCCTCTTCAATATCAATATAGTATTCGTTTCTGGAGATAAACTCCTGTTGCATCTTCATTAGGGAATCGATGAAGGCGATCTGGTCATTCCAATGGAAAGAAAATTCATCCTGAATCAGAACAGGGTATGGATTTTCGTATTGGTGGATGCTGATTGTCAAGGTATCCCCGAAAAAGGTGAGACGACCTGATGGTTCCGATCGTGATTTATCGTTGGGGATGATAGCTGGCTGTCTCTCTTTGATTTTGGAAATGGCAGGGTTTTGGTCCCGGGAGGTGACGGGCAGGTCAGCAATGGCCATCAGGGAGTCAAACCGGTGTTGAAGGTTGCGGGTAGTATCCTTTGTAAACGCCTTGACAATCTGCAGAATGCTGTCGCCTTCGAAGTTCCTGGTGATGTAATACATGTTCTCCTGCGTCTCAAGTTGTTCCACCACACTTCCCAGCGCATCATTCACCTTTTTATTGAAGAGGTCTTCCTTGACATTGAATGCATTCCGGATCCAGAAATACTGAAATATCATCATTCCAAGGAGTGAGAGGGAGATGATACCAATCAGGATATAGATCAGTTTTTTATTCATGATACAAAAGTAACCAAACTCGACGGTGGATTAAAACGATTAACGTTTTGTTAACCCTTTTTAACGATTCATTAACATTTTCAGTTACTTAGTCATAGTAAGTTTGCTTCGTGAATCAATAATCAACCAACCATGAAAACAAACATTTGTTACAGGAGCCGGATCATTTTGTTGTCAGTAATGATTTTCAGCCTGATCTTTGTTGTCCGGCCGGCCAGGGCACAGAACGACACTGCCGCTGTTTCGCAAAGCAGGGTCAGCATGAAGATCGTTCAAAAAACCAATGGGGATTCGACGGTTACCGATACTACCATAACTTTCGATGGGCCCTATTCAGCGGAGGACATCCGGGAATTGACGAAAAACATGAAGGAGCAGGCGAGGGTGATCCGGGAGCAGATGAAAAACTACCGGGAGCAGATGGGGACATTAAAGGAGTTTCAGGATCAGATGGGGGCATTAAAGGAATTCGATTTTGATATTGACATACCGGAAATTCCTGATTTTCCCGATGTGTTCATGATTCCCGGGATCCCCGATATTCCGCCTGTCATTTTTAATGGTGATTCGATAAAAGTTTCCCGGAAGCCCGGACCTCCCATGAGGGTCTTTCGACACCATTCATCCGGACATGGTGATTTGAATGCAGTGCTGGGGGATATTCCGATGGACAGGGTAAAAAGTTTATCCATCAAAGAGAGAAAAAATGGCCGGAAGATCGTGATTGAGATAGATGACACCCCTTCCCGCAGGATTAAAAAGGAGATAATCATGGTAAGACCGGATGAAAAGCATCGCAAAGCCCGGACTTACAAGATCAAACCGGGGAGCTCCGGTATGATGACCATATAATTCCTCGTTCTTTATACATACCAGTTTCTTATTGTGCGCTTGGAGGGTGGCCCGGAACAGGGCCACCTTTTGTTTTATGCAAAAAACAGAGGGCGGCTTTTCGGGCCGCCCTCATGGAATTTTGGGAGTAAAATGGTTAGTAACGCTTTCTTGGCGTATAAGTAGTGTGCAAGAGTTCGTGGGATTTATGTCCAAGCGGTTTTTCCAGGAAATCCTTATAGATGGCAATGATTTCCGGGTTTTCATGTGATTTCCGGATGGTCATTCCCATATCTTCTTGATAGATAGCCTGTTTACGTTTGGACCGGATTTCTTTGTTGGTCGGAATCGGTTGGCCGCCTCCGCCGAGACAACCACCCGGACAAGCCATCACCTCGATAAAATGGTAATTGGCTTTTCCTTCTTTCACATTTTGCCAGAGGTTCTTGGCATGGGCGAGGCCGTTGGCCACAGCACATTTCAATTCGGCACCTTCCAGGAAGCTCCATTCCGGTTTAACATTTTCGATTTTGATGGTGGCTTCCCTCACTTCGCCTTCTGTTCCCCTGACCGGTGTGATATTGAGCCCGTCGAAGGGCACTTCCCGTCCGGTCACTACTTCATAAGCGGTACGCAAAGCGGCTTCCATTACCCCTCCGGTTGAACCAAAGATCACCGCGGCACCTGAGGAGGAACCCATAATACTGTCGAAGTGTTCCGATGGCAATTCTTCGAATTCGAGTCCGGCTTGTTTGATCATGATAGCCAGTTCGCGGGTGGTCAGGACAAAATCGACATCTTTGAATCCGCTCGAGCGCATTTCCGGACGGTTGGCTTCGAATTTCTTGGCGGTACATGGCATGATGGAGACGGAAACGATATCCTTGGGGTTGAGTTTCCGCTTTTGTGCATAGTAGGTTTTGGCCAGGGCGCCGAACATCTGCTGGGGCGAGTTGCAGGTTGAGAGGTTGGGCAGGTATTCGGGGAAGGTATGTTCGATGAATTTGATCCATCCCGGCGAGCAGGAGGTGGCCATGGGCAAGGCAACGTTGGGGTCTTTATCGACCAGGGCTTTTTTGAGCCGCGTCAGCAGTTCGTTACCTTCTTCGATGATGGTGAGGTCGGCGGTAAAGTCAGTATCGAGTACTGAATCAAACCCGAGTCGTTTAAGAGCGGCGACCATTTGACCGGTGACGATCTTGCCGTGGGGCATTCCAAGTCCTTCTCCAAGGGCAACGCGCACTGCGGGAGCGGTTTGTACTACCACATGTTTGGTGGGGTCATAAATAGCATCCCACACCTGATCGATGTAGTTGCGTTCAATAAGGGCGCCGGTGGGACAGCGGTTCACACACTGACCACAGTTGGTGCACACCACTTCGAACAGGGAGTGTTCAAAAAAGGTGGATATTTTCATTTTATCGCCTTTATAGGCAACACCAAGTGCACTTACGCTTTGTAATTCCTCGCAGGTCCTGACACAGCGCTGACAACGGATACAACGGCTGTCATCCTTGATGATGGCGCTGTTGAACATGTCGATGGTATATTTCTTATCGGGTACCAGGTCGAGGAACAGGTGATCTCCTGTCAGCATCTGGGAGGCAAGTCCCTGGAGTTCGCAATTGCCGTTTTTATAGCACTTGGTACAATCGGCATTATGCTCGGAGAGCAGGAGTTCGACGATGTGTTTGCGGGCGAGGCGCACCTTCATGCTGTTGGTATGGATAACCATTCCTTCGGCTGCCGGGGTGGCACAGGCGGCTGGCAGGGTCCTGACTTTTTCCTGTTCTACCACGCATACGCGGCAATTACCTGCCACGCAAAGGTCTTCGTGATAACAAAGGGTGGGGATGTGGATGTTCAGTTTACGTGCAGCATCGAGAATCGTGGTGCCTTCTTCAACGGTGACATTTATGCCATCGATGGTCAGATTAATTTCTTTTGCCATATCTGTATGATCTCTTTTCCGGTTTATGAATGAGTTAGTAAATCATCTCCTCTTTGAAGTTATTGACGATGGAGGAGAAGGAATTGGCAACGGATTGTCCGAGGCCGCACTTTGCCGTAATTTTCATGCTCTCGCTCAGTCTCATCAGTTGATCGAGGTATGCTGCTTTTTTTTCACCTTTTTTCACCGCCACGATTCCTTTCAGCAGTTGCTGGCAGCCGACCCGGCAGGGTGTGCACTGGCCGCACGACTCTTCCTGGAAGAATTCGAGGTAGTTATGCAGTACATTGTACATCGAACGCGAACTGTTGAAGATCATCATGGATCCGCCGGTTGGTACCCCTTCAAAGCCGATCACGGTATCTTTGAATTTTTTACGTGGAACGCAGAATCCGGAGGCTCCTCCGACCTGGACTGCTTTGGTATCACCATCGCCGAACTCTTCCACAAACTGATCAAGGGGCATTCCCAGTTCAAGTTCGTAGATTCCCGGGATCGGTGTATCACCGGAAACTGAGAATACTTTAGATCCGCGGGAGTCTGTCGTGCCAAGTTTTTTATACTGGTCAGGCCCCAACCGCATGATCATCATTACATTAACAAATGTTTCTACATTGTTGATCACAGTGGGTTTTTTCATAAAACCGCTGGTAGTGGGGTAGGGTGGTTTGTTTCGGGGCTCTCCGCGGCTACCTTCCATGGATTCGAACAGAGCGCTCTCCTCACCGCAGATATAGGCGCCGGAACCCATCCTGATCTCAATGGTGAAATCGTGTCCCAACTGCCGCACATGATCGTGATATATATCCAGCTCTTTCTGCAGACCAGCCAGGAGAAAACGGTATTCTCCACGCAGGTACATGAATCCTTTTTTTGCGCCGATCACTTTTCCGCAGATGGCCATACCCGAAAAAACTTTCCGGGGAACACGTGAGAGGATTTCCCTGTCTTTAAAGGTGCCGGGTTCCCCTTCATCGGCATTACATATGACGAAACGTTCATCGCAAGGGGTTTCAGCGGTGTATTTCCATTTCAGTGCGGTAGGAAAGCCGGCGCCACCTCTGCCCCGCAATCCTGATTCAAGCAAATCCTTCAGAATATCTTCATTGCTCCGCCGGAGGGTATTGGCCAGGATCTTATATTTTTCAGAGGAATACTCCCCGAATATCAGGTCAACTCGTTTAAGGGTCTGTTCTGCCATGATGTTGTCTCCTATTCTTTCTTGGTGAATTATTTGTTAATATACTCACTGATGATATCATGCACCGTCTCTGGAGTCAGACCACTGTAAGGAGTGTCGTTGATCAGCATTGCCGGTCCCTCATGGCACCATCCGAGGCAATTGGTCTCCAAAAGGGTGAATTTTTTATTGGGCGTCGGTTCACCGACCTTGATCTTCAGCATGTCTTCAATCGTCTGGATGATCGTCTTCTTCCCATGCATATCACAGGTAATGGTTTTGCATACCCTGATCACATATTCACCTCTGGGTTCAGTGTCGAGAAATGAATAGAAAGTGGCAGTCCCATAAACCTGGGCCGCCGAAAGATCAAGTTCCTTCGCAATGTCGGTCATGCAACTGTCAGAAAGAAAGTGGTGTTCGGCCACAACTCCCTGCAAAATCGGAAGTAAACTGGCGCGATCGTGCCCATATTTACTTGCCAAATCCTGGATCAATGATTTACAATCTGTCATGTGCGTATTTTTTAAAATAATGAAAATGAGTTTATTATATTGAATACAATCATTACTGTGAAATAATTAACAAAAATTTCGGCAAAGTTATTATTTCTTTTGTGATTCAATTCACAAATTGTAGTCAAAATGGGGATAAATGCAGCAATTTAGTTGGATTCTAAATTGCAGCTGAAACCCGGTAAGGGGATGAAACCCGTATGGTACGAATTTGTATTTTTGGCCTGTGAAGAAGCCAGCAGATTGTAATCATCACCGTTATTTCATGCGCCTGGCCTACGATGGCAGCAGTTTTCACGGGTGGCAACGCCAACCAGGTTGTATCACCGTGCAGCAGGTTCTGGAAGATGCATTGGGACTGCTTCTGCGATGTGAGTTAAAGTTAACCGGTGCGGGAAGAACAGATACCGGTGTTCATGCCCGGGAGTTTTTTGTTCATTTTGATATACACCAACCGCTCAGCAGCTATGATACAGAACGCCTGGTTTTCCGCTTAAACTCGCTTTTGTCATCATCCATCGCTGTTTATGACCTCTTTCAGGTGCATCCTGACGCCCATGCCCGTTTCAGTGCCATCTCCAGAACCTACCGGTATTATATCAGCCTTCAGAAAAATCCTTTCTTCAGTCAATACTCCTGGTATATTTATGGCGCCATAGATATGGAACTTATGAACCGTGGCGCCGCCCTGCTGATGGATTACACGGACTTTACCTCTTTCTCAAAAGCAGACAGTGATACCCGCACCAATGATTGCAGCCTTGCATATTGCCGGTGGACAGAGGAGGAGGGTATGCTGGTGTTAACCATTACGGCCAACAGGTTTCTCAGGAACATGGTGAGGGCAGTTACAGGAACTCTGGTTGATCTTGGACGAGGGCGGATCTCCTGCGAGGAATTTATCGGTATTGTGGAATCAAAGAACCGTTGCAATGCCGGTGAATCGGCTCCGGCCCGTGGGTTATTTCTTACCGGAATCCTTTATCCCGATTCAATACGGCCGGAATGACCATCTCTATGGACGGGATTTCCGATGGAGCAGTTGAATGGCTTTATCGGCAATATTACTGGCTGTCAGCCCGAATTTTTCCATAAGTTCCCTGGGTTGACCCGA
>CAYLVY010000080.1:0-3532 GCA_964387205.1 uncultured Draconibacterium sp. | reverse complement strand
TGAAATCCATAGGTACCGGATGGTTTCTTACTACTAACTCTGCAATGGCAGAGCCCAGTCCGGTCTGAACCTGATGTTCCTCAGCCGTCAGGATTGCCCCTGTTTCGATGGCTGCTTCAATTATTGCCTGCTGATCGATTGGTTTGATGGTATGGATATTGAGAACCCGGCACCATATCCCATTTTTTACCAATATTTGTGCGGCAAGGCAGGCTTCCCAGACAAGGTGACCGGTTGCAGCAATGGTAAGATCGTTTCCGTTGAGCAACAACTGGGCTTTCCCGACGATAAAGGGCATGCTCTCATCTGTAAAATCAGGTACCGCTTCACGGCCAAATCTCAGGTATACAGGGCCGGTAATATCTTCAATCGCTGCTTTAACCGCCAGTCGGGTTTGAGTGGCATCACAGGGGGAAAGCAGGGTGATATTGGGCAGCGACCGGATGGTTCCTATGTCTTCCAGCGCCTGATGCGTGGCTCCGTCAGGTCCGACAGAGATACCGGCATGAGCGCCACCGATAACGACATGAACATTATTATAACATATGGAGATCCGGACCTGGTCGGCACAGCGGAGAGAGGCGAAGGCGCCGTAAGTGGAAAAGACGGGGATTTTACCGGTCAGGGCAAGTCCTGCTGCCACTCCGGCAGCATTTTGCTCGGCAATGCCCAGTGAAAAAAAACGCTCCGGAAAGGCATGCGCGAACAAATCGCATCCGACCGAAGAGGTGATATCCGATCCCAGGCAGACAACGGATCTATTGTTTTCGCCTGCTGTCAGAAGTCCTTCAGCGAACCCGGTTCTTGTAGGTTTATCCCCTTTGTTGCTTGGTATTCGTTCCATCTGGCCGGTTATTTCAGGCATTCGAGGAATTGGATTCTTTGTTCCGCGTCAGGGGCTTTACCATGCCACCGATGGTCATTTTCAATGGCGGGAACCCCTTTCCCCATTATGGTTCTGGCAAGGATCACCGTAGGTTTTCCTGATGATATGGTGGTGACATCCAGTGCATGGAGTATGGAATTAAAATCGTGACCATCACAGGTCAGGCAATTCCATCCAAAAGCGGTCCACTTCTCCTCCAAGGGTTCCAGTTTCATTACCTCCTCGGTCTTACCATCGATTTGCAGACCGTTCCTGTCAACGATGGCAACCAGGCGGTCAAGCCGGTGATGTGATGCAGCCATGGCAGCCTCCCACACCGAGCCTTCCTGCAGTTCTCCGTCTCCCATGATGCAACAGGTATAAAAACGGCGATCATCTATTTTTCCGGCTAAGGCTATCCCGGTGGCCACAGATAATCCCTGGCCCAGGGAACCTGCCGATAACTCCAGGCCCGGAAGTCCGTGGTCGCGTCCTGGATGGCCCTGCAGCCGGCTTCCCAGTTTCCTCAGGGTAAGGAGTTCTTCAATAGGGAAATAGCCTGCATGGGCCAGCGTGGCATAGAGCACCGGTGCCACATGACCGATGGAGAGAATCAATCTGTCGCGGTCCGGATGAAGCGGGTTATCGGGATAATGACGAAGATGGTGAAAATAGAGTGCGGTGAAAATATCGGCCAGGCCTAAGGAACCGCCGAGGTGACCTGACCCGGCAGCAGTCAGAGAATCGATGACAGATTTTCGTATCTGCAGGGCAGTGTGCTGAAGATGCTCCATTAATGTGGTTGACCGGGAGTTCATCAGCGCATATCAATGATTTCCACACCGGGATGCTTTTTCGGATCGAACGTGAAATCAGCAGAAGTGACCGGTACATCGGTTGTGTAGTTGCTGATCTTATAAGTGAATACGTTGCCGTTTTTATCGTAAATCCGAAAAGTGGTAATCTGTTTTTTTGTTTTGTGGATATTGAGGATGGCTTTGGAGAAATTTTTGGTTTTAACCGGTGTCAGTTCGATGGTTTCCCAGGCCGGATCTTCACTTTTTACAGATCTGGCATTATAATTCTGATGATAGGAGGTCAGCAAACGGGCAGGGGTGAGGGCTTCATCCTTTTCATCCACGTCATTCACCTGAACTTCATTGGATTCTTTGAAGAAAGTCCAGATAGTTATCCCATCGCATATCACGGTTTGGCCGGCAGCGGTCATGGTGTATTTATCTCCTGAAATCAGCACTTTACCAGTTTTTTCCTCATGAATTTTCGCTTTTGGATTATCCATGATATAGGAAAAATCGGCCCTGATGGATTTGGCGGCTTTGGCTTTTGCACTGACCTCTTCCAGGATAGTCCTGGCTTTGGGGTCTTTAACCTGTGCCCGGGAGGAGTAAGAGCAGAGTAGAACCAGGATGATGAAAAGGCTTCGCATATTAGTCTTTTTGAGGTTATAAATACTATTTTCCCAGCATGTTGAGGTGTTCTTCAAGGCTGTTGAGGTCTTTGTAAAGGACTTCCCGTGCTTTACTGCCTTCGAAGGGCCCCACGATGCCGGCATTTTCCAATTGATCGATGATCCTGCCCGCACGGTTATAACCCAGTTTAAGTTTTCGCTGAATGAGGGAGGTGGATCCGTGTTGATGCTGGACGACGAGTCTGGCTGCTTCGGCAAAGAAATCGTCTTTCTCATTGGGGTCGAAATCTTTGGCCGGTGTATTCTCTTCATCGTAGAATTCGGGGAGAGCGAAAGCTTCGGGATAGCCCCGCTGTGCGCCAATAAATCCAGTAACAGCTTCAATCTCAGGTGTGTCGACAAATGCACACTGAAGGCGGATCAGGTCGCTTCCGGTGCTCAGGAGCATATCTCCCCTTCCAATCAGCTGATCAGCGCCGGAGGAGTCGAGGATCGTCCTGGAATCGATTTTGGAGATAACGCGAAATGCGATCCTGGCAGGGAAATTTGCTTTGATGGTTCCTGTAATGATATTGACGGATGGCCGCTGGGTGGCAATAATCAGGTGGATTCCGGTAGCGCGGGCGAGTTGGGCGAGACGGGTGAGGGGTGTTTCGATCTCTTTACCGGCGGTCATGATCAGGTCGGCAAACTCATCGATCACAATGGCGATATAAGGGAGGAATTGATGACCATCAACCGGGTTGAGTTTCCGGGCCAGGAATTTCTCGTTGTATTCCTTGATACTCCTGACCTGGGCAGCCTGCAGCAGGTCATACCGGTTCCCCATTTCAATGCTCAGGGAGTTCAGCGTACGGATCACCTTTTTGGTATCGGTAATGATGGATTCCTCTGCATCGGGGAGTTTGGCAAGAAAATGACGTTCAAGTTTATTGAAGAGCGTAAGTTCCACTTTTTTCGGATCAATCAGCACAAACTTCACCAATGCCGGATGCTTTTTATACAACAGGGAGGTAATGATGGTATTCAGTCCAACCGATTTTCCTTGTCCTGTAGCACCGGCCATCAGCAGGTGTGGCATTTTTGCAAGGTCGGCTATGAATGTTTCGTTTGCGATTGTTTTTCCGAGGACGAATGGGAGTTCAAATGAACTGTTTCGGAATTTTTCGGAGGCAAGCAATGATTTTATGGAGACAATATCGGGATTTTGATTGGGAACTTCAATTCCGATGGTCCCT
>CAYLVY010000079.1:0-18062 GCA_964387205.1 uncultured Draconibacterium sp. | reverse complement strand
CCGGCGGGCCTGCCAACCAACTCCCATCGTTTACCTTTAACCTCGACGGTTCTACATTCATCCAGAAAACCGCCACCTATACCATTACCCCATCCATCGGCGCCTGCACCGGTACCCCTTCCGACTACATCGTGAGGATCAACCCCATTCCCGATGTGACCATCTCGCCCGCTGCCCATCCCAACATCTGTTCGGCTGCCCCGACCAGCTTTACCCTCCATTCGCAGGTGACAGGCCCCGCTTTCCAGTGGAGTGCATCCGCCGGCTCCGCCGTCACGCCGGCAACCCTTTCCGGTCAGACCGATAACCCGGTCAACAGGGTGTTCACCAACAACGGGGTCAACATCGAACCCGTCAACTTCTCCGTCATTGTTTCGGCCGACGGGTGCAGTTCACTCCCGTTCAACTACACCGTTAATGTCAATCCCAGGCCTTCGGTCTCCTTCCAGTCATTGCCGCCCAATCCGGCTAACTCCCAGCAGGTTTGTTCCGGAACTGCTTTTACCTCCGTCCCCCTGCAATCCAACGTGACCATTTCCGGCGTTTCCTATGCCTGGAATGCCGTGGCCTTCGATCCGGTGAACCCCACATCCGCCATCACCGGCTTTACCACACCTAACTCAGGAAATGCCATCCCCGGTCAAAATGTGGTCAGTTCACTCCTCACCCAGGGGATCATACGTTACAATGTCACCCCCACTTTTACCGCCGGGGGGGCCGCCTGCAACGGTGATCCCGCCGAATACCAGGTACTGGTCAACCCAAGCCCCACCGTTACCCTGACCCCCTCCGATCCTACCGGTCAAACCATCTGCAGTGAGTCGCAGAGCCAACCAATCACCTTTGTTCCCAATGCCTCCCCGTCCACATACACCTGGCAGGCGGTCGAAATTTCGGGGGTAAGCGGCGCCGTGGCATCCGGAACCACCGACTTCATTCCGGCCCAGACCCTCAACACCACCGGGCCTGCTCAGGGATTTGTCAAATATCAGGTTACCCCCATTTATCAGGGCGGTGGTACTTTTACCTGTCCGGGCGGGGTCTCCTATTCCACCATCTATGTAAACCCGCTCCCCTCCCCGGTCATCTCCGGCCGGTCGCTGGTATGTGAACTCCAGCCCGATGAAAAATATTCCACCCCGGATATTCCCGGAAACTCCTACACCTGGACCGTGACCGGCGCTACGGCCATCCAGCAGCAAAACACCAGAGAGGTCTCCGTCACCTGGGGGCCTTATACCAACTCCCCGGGAACCCTGTTGGTCACCGAAGTGGTCAATGCAACCGGTTGTCAGCGATCAACACCCGCTTATTCCGTTATCCTGCAGCGCCGACCCATTCCGGTCATTACCGGTCCCGTCCAGTTCCTGTGCGACGGATCCTCCAACCACCGGTATGAAACCGCTCCCGGTAATTCCAACTACACATGGAGTGTTACCGGCGGATCCTTTACCTCCGGCGCCGGGCCCGGCAACAACTTCGCCGTCGTTTCCTGGAACTCCCCCGGAAACCATGCCATCACCGTCAATTACATCAACGACCTCGGTTGCGAAGGATTCCCCGCCGGAGTGCTCGACCTGACCATTCATCCCCTGCCCGGCACCCAGATCACCCCGGGCCCGGGCCCCGACTGCGAAGGGGAAGCCCATCTCTACCAGATAGCCAATGACCCGCAATGTTCCTATGACTGGAGTATCGCTCCCGTCACCCGGGGGATCATCACCCTGGGACAGGGAGATCACCAGGTCAAAATCAACTGGAACTCCTCAGGGCCCGCCGTGATCAACGTCACCGCCACCAACGATACAACCACCTGCACCGCCCCCGGCTCCTTCTCCCTCGAAATCCATCCCAAACCGGTGATATCCTTCATCCCCTGTTTCGATCTGATCACCACTCCGGCTGCCAAAAAGTTTAACCTCAAAGGGGCATCTCCTTTTGTCACCGGTCAAGCCGAATTCTCCGGAAACAGGGTCGCGCTCAACTCCATGACAGGGTTGTTCGAGTTCGACCCCTTCAATGCTGCACCCGGCATTTATCCCGTCTATTACTCCTTTACCAATAACTACGGATGTGCTGCCACCTCAAACCCCATTTCCATCAATGTCCAGAATCCCGCCCCATTCTCCTGCGGCAGTGAACTGACCGATCCCAGAGACGGAAAAAAATACAACACCGCTCTTCTGGGAGGAAGATGCTGGATGACACAAAACCTCAATTATGGAAATAAACTGGCGGACATGAGAATTTCGCAGTTGGACAATTGCGTTCCGGAGAAGCAATGCCACGATCAGGATCCAAATTGTCTCGCCATCGGTGGGTTTTATCAATGGGGTGAGGTTTTGTCGTACACTGAACAAGCAGGCGACAAAGGGTTGTGTCCACCGGAATGGCATGTCCCGACAGAATCGGAATGGCAGCAACTCATCGACAACCTGGTCTCAGGCTCCGGCCCTCCCCATGCTAACGCTCTTAGCGGCAGCACCATGAAAGATTCGGTTTCCGCTAATGGGTTTCTGGCTTTACTGACTGGCGTGAACCTTCAGAATTACCAATGGGCATACCAGATGACAAACCGGAAAGCTACCATGTTCTGGACCTCTTCAACCTTTAGTGAGAATCAGGCAATCGCGCGTGGATTGCATATCCTGACACCCAGTATCTCAAGATATATCAGTTCCAGGAATAACCTGTTCCCGGTCAGGTGTATCAAGGATCTATGATCGGTCCAGATCACCCCTGAAATCAATATTTTATACTTACCTTTGCAACAAACATGCAACCTTTTAAACTTTTTACGTCCTTATAATATCGATTTTTAAAAAGCATTTTTTCGGTCAGACTGTCATGCCCCGGGAGCCTCTTCTGATTTTTCTTTACCTTCTGCTACTCAGCAGTAATATTGTATCTGCGCAGTCAGGTACCTGCAGCGGGGCAGAAGTATTCTGCGGATCCAATGCGTACTCTTTCCCGACGTCGGTTTCCACACAAGCCGAACCCGGCCCATGTTATGTCGAACCAGGCTGCGCTGGTTCATGGCCCGTTACCTGCGCCTGTCTGAGTTCTGCGCCTAATCCCGCCTGGTATTTTATGCAAGCGGGATCAAGCGGAAATATCACAATCACGATGACGGGCCGGTCGAACGGTGACCCTCCGGAAGACCTTGACATTGATTTCATTTGCTGGGGGCCTTTCACCTCTCCAACCGGTGCATGCCCGGACGGACTAACCTGCGATAAAGTGGTGTCCTGTTCCTATTCCGGGGATAATGACGAGACCTGCATCATTCCCAACGCCATAGCAGGAGAGTTTTACATGCTGCTTATTACTAACTATTCCAACCAGCCGGGGAACATCACATTTCAGCAGGCGAACGTCGGGCAACCTGGTGCCGGGACTACCAACTGCAATATCGTGGTGGAGTGCTCGATGCTCGCCTTATCACCCGTTCCTACCACCTGTGATGAGATGACCGCTACTTTTGACCTGAATGGTGTGGTTGAATTTACTAACCCTCCGGCCACTGGAAATCTCATTATCAAGGACGCTACCGCTGTTCCCCCGATCCAGATCAGCCTCGATCCCCCCTTTACCAGTCCGATGAATTACACCATCCCGGATATTCCATGCGACGGGCTGGTACACGATCTGCATGCCATGTTCACCGAAGCAGGCAACCCCTGTGAACTGACCACTACCTACCAGGCTCCCGTAGCACCCTGTCCTTCCGGGAATTTAAGCGGCGGTGGGGATATTTGCGATGACGGAATAAGCCAAAGTACCATTTCCATTGCAGTGTCGGGAGCCGCAGGACCCTACAATTTTGAGTATGCCATTGATGGGGTGAATCAGCCCCCCGTCACTAACTATGCCGGGCCACTGCCTTATGTAATCAATACCAATACTCCGGGAATCTACACCCTGATCTCCACCTCCAATGCCACCTGTGCAGGATCATCGACCGGCAGTGCCACGGTGACACTCGTGCCAATCCCGGATCCGCCACAGCCGGCAGGTTCTGTATTTTTCCGCTGCGGTACCGGTGAAGTTATTTTAACGCTCGATGACCTTCCGGGCATGATCATCAACTGGTATGACAGTCCGACTGGCGGCACTCCGCTTTTCACAGGGAACCCGTTCGCCACGCCTTCCATCAGCAGCACAACAACCTATTATGCCGAAAGTGAAACGGTGATTGCCGGTTGCCGGAGTACCAGCAGGACCGCTGTGATCGCAGAAGTCAGATCGATCCCTGCTTTAACCGGTACTACCTCCCTTGCAGTATGTTCCGGTTCAGCATGGTCGATTTCCTTGCAGTCTTTACCGTCAGGAGCAACTTTTGCCTGGACTGCATCATCCCTTCCACTCGGTGCTGTGGGCGGATTCATCACCCCCGGTTCAGGCGAAATCCTGAACGACCTCCTGATCAACCTTACCGGTATCGCTGCACAGGTTACCTACCTGATCACGCCATCCCTGAACCAATGTGATGGCGCGCCATCACCCGTGGTTATTACCGTCAACCCGAATCCGGTGCCCACCTTCACTGTTTCTTCCCAGGAGGTATGCAGCGGAACGCAGAATGTAATCTATACAACCCAGACAGGTATGAACGATTATCTCTGGAATATTTCGGCAGGAGGTATAATTCAAAACGGGATTTCTTCCCAAAGTGTGGAGGTTGCATGGGAATTACCAGGGTCAGGAAATGAACGATGGATCGAAGTTTCGTACACCGATTACAACGGATGTATCGCTGAAACCCCCACCAGAGTCTATGTCACTGTCAAACCCATCCCCGATATTGTCACTACCCCATCGTTTCAGACTATCTGCAGTGGCGGCACTGCCATGATCCAATTTGAATCGTCGGTTCCCGGAACGCTTACCAACACCAACTTTACCTGGTCATTATCCGCTCCCGCGAATGTATCACCCAATTCGCTGAGCGGGAATGGCAATATTAACCAGATATTCCAGAATACTGGCAATGAGCCCTTTTCTGTGACTTTCTCCGTGACTGCCAATGCGGCGGGATGCACATCCCAGAATATTGCAGATCTGGTGATGGTCAATCCCCGTCCTACCGTAGTTTTTTCTTCGTCCGTCGCCAATCCGCAGCAAGTATGCTCCGGTTCAGCCTTTTTAAGTGTTCCGCTGCAATCCTCCGTTACCACTCCCGGCACGACTTTTACCTGGACTGCGGAAGCTTTTGATCCCATCAATCCTACCACTGCCATCACCGGGTTCACCTCCCCAAACAGCAGTGACAATGCTATTCCGGGAGAGAATATCGTCAGTTCCCTACTAACCCGGGGTGAGATCCGTTACACGGTTATCCCGGTTTTTCAGCATAGCGGGCAACAATGCCCCGGTAACCCTGGCGAGTATGTAGTCCAGGTCAACCCAAGCCCAACTGTGATCCTCACCCCCGGTGATCCGCAAGGCCAACACCTTTGCTCAGGAGGAGCCAGTCAAACGATCACTTTCCTGCCCAATGCCACTCCCACTACCTACACGTGGGAAATTTACGGTCAGGCGGGTGTTGCAGGCGCCATTCCCTCCGGCAGTTCAGATTTCATCCCGGCCCAAACCCTTACCACCACCGGTAATGTCTCAGGATATGTAACCTACAAAGTGACACCATCTTACCAGGGAGGAGGTACCTTTACCTGCCCCGGAGGAGTCTCTTACTCCACCATTCATGTGCATCCGTTGCCACAGCCATCAGTGACCGGAAGCACCCTCGTTTGCGAACTGCAGAATGGCGTTACTTACCAGACTCCATTTCACAACGGCAGCACTTACCAATGGGATATAACGGGTGCCAACCTGGTTCTTAATGATAATCTGACAGAGGTCATCGTGAACTGGGGCCCTGTAACAGGATCCCCGGGAACAGTCAACATCACGGAAACCATTACCAGTACAGGTTGTCAGCAATCTTTCGGGCCGGTTAACGTGACTTTGCAACAACGTCCGGTTCCTGTTATCACGGGAGCCATGAACCTGTGCGAGGGTTCAGCAAACCACCAGTACAATACGGCACCCGGAAACAGCAGCTATACCTGGAGCATCACCGGCGGAACCATCACTTCCGGGGGAGGTGCCGGAAACCATTTTGCTGTGGTGACCTGGGAGCTTGCCGGGACACAGAACATTGGAGTTAATTACATCAATCCGCTTGGCTGTGAAGGTTTTCCTGCAGGATCGCTGGACGTTACCGTTAACCCATTGCCGGATGTGGCCATTACCCCTGAACCCGGCGTCCTCTGTGAAGGAAGCAGCCATATATTTCATGTACCACCTGCTGCTGGCTGTTCTTATCAATGGACAATACAGCCATTATCTATTGGAACTATTTCGGCAACCACTCAGGGAACATCATCCCCTTCGGTTCAATGGAACCAATATGGCCCCGCTACCTTGTCTGTCGTAGCAGTCAATACTTTGACCAACTGTACCGATGGAAATGCAATTCAGGTAGATGTCAAACCCTCCCCAAAACCTTACCTTACACCATGTTTTGATGTACAGACTTATAACAATGCCAGAAAAATAATCCTCCGTGGCGCATCCCCTTATAATCCTGAAGGCCAGGGAAGATTCAGCGGCAGCAGGGTTAGTTTTAATTCCATGACCGGCCATTGGGAATTTGATCCATCGGGTGCCCTGCCCGGAAATTACAGCATCTTCTATAGTTATGAAAATGCACACGGATGCAGTAATAGTGCCGGCCCTGTATCCATTAGTGTTCAGAATGCCCCGGTATTCGCCTGTGGCAATTCCTACACAGATCCCAGGGACGGCAAGGGTTATCCGACCGCCCTAATCTCCGGCCGATGCTGGATGACGGCCAACCTGAACTACGGTACAGCCCTGTCAACCAATCCTGCTCAGCCGCAGACCGACAATTGCATCGCAGAAAAGTATTGTCCGCCCTCTGATCTGAATTGCAGCAGTTCCGGCGGATATTACCAATGGGATGAGCTGACCGGATACCAGTCAAATGCCGGCACCAAAGGTTTATGTCCGCCGGGATGGCATATTCCTTCCGCATCCGAATGGCAGCAAATGATCGACAACCTGGTACCGGATATTCCCGCACCACATGCCAATGCCATCAACTCCCCGATACTTAAAGACAGCACCCTGCCCGGTGGATTTCAGGCACTGCTCCATGGTGTTTTTTTCAGTAACCACACGTGGATCTTCCATAACGGGGGTCTCAGATCCACCCTGTTCTGGACCTCTGACCCTTCAGGGCCTCAACGTGGCCTGGGACGAGGTTTGAGCACCAAAACACCGGGTATTTCTTTATATCCGGCCGACCGTGACAATGCCTTTCCGGTCCGATGCATCAAAGACCAGTGAAATATCATACCTTTACAGGGCAAACCTTTCATATGCAGTTCAAGGGAAACCTGATAATCGTTTGCATCCTGATCCTGGCAGGCATGATTCCAGAAATGGCGACGGGGCAGGTGACGGTGGTGGAGGGCACAGCCATCAGCCTGACTCCTCAACAATTTGTGGAGACCTTTCTTGCCGGAGAAGGGATCACCATCCTGAATGCCCTATACAATGGTTCGGCCGAACCATTGAACAGCACAAACCGGACACCGCTGAAATACCGTGACCAGATCGGCTCCTTCGAAAGTGCAGGCGGTGCAGCCACGGAACTGGGTATCTCAGGTGGTGTCATTCTTTCCACAGGTTACTCAGGAAAAGCCGTTGCCGGTCTAAATCCCAATGACGATATGCAAGGCAACAATCAGCCAACGGAAAGCGACCCGGACCTGGTGATCCTTGCAGGCGGAACAACCCAAATCAATGACAAATCGGTGCTCGAATTCGACTTCATCCCCCAGACCGATTATGTTACCTTCCGGTATGTCTTTGGTTCTATTGAATTTGATGGATTCTGCGCCAGCATCAACGACGCTTTCGGGCTTTTTCTGAGCGGCCCTGGCATCTCGGGAGGATTGGGTTTTGTCAACGATGCCGTGAATATAGCCCTGTTGCCGAACAGCACCAACTATGTCAATATATTCAATATCTGCGCCGCCGATCAGGGTAATCTTGGACAAGGGATCTATTCATGGTGGAATGCCAAGGAGGATTATTATTCCTATAATCGCCTTACCTATGTCTTTACAGCAACGTACCCGGTACTGTGCAACCAGACCTACCACATGAAATTCGCCATCGGTGATGCCAGCGACGGCATTCTGGATTCCGGCGTATTCCTGGAAGAAAACAGCTTTACCAGCAACAACATCACCGGAAATACCAGTTTTTCCAATCCCTACACCGGGCAACTACTGGTCGAAGGATGCAATAATGTGGAGATTTCCTACTCCATCCCGCAAGCTCAATTGAACAACGTTGTGATCGATATGGCCATCCATGCTTCCGGTACGGCCATTCAGGCCGATATCCTGCCAAACCCATTCCCTGTTCATGTAAACATTCCCGCCGGACAATTGACTTCGCCTGCCATAAACATCAGCGCACTGGCCGACGCACTGACAGAAGGACCGGAGACCCTGGTCATCAAAGCCACCACCACCAACTCCTGCGGACTTGCAAATACCGTAACCACCGAACTAACGATCCTGGACTACACACCTCCCGTCGTAAGCCTGAATAATGCAGTGATCTGCGACGGATCTTCAGTAACCCTTTCCCCAGTCATTTCGGGAGGACAACCCAAGGTTCCGGAAAATATCTTCTTTTACCTCTGGAGCACCGGTGATACTACGCCTTCCATCACCGTTTCTCCTCCTTTTGGCCTCCACCCTTACGGCGTAACCATTACCGATGCATGCAGTACCTCTGTGATCAAGGATATAACCGTGAGTGTGGGCACTACTCCTGAACCTGCCGGACCTATCACCGGTGACGCGACGATTTGCACCCCTGTTTCAGGCCTCATTTACTCTATCGATCCCATTCCGGGCGCCGACATCTACGAATGGAGCCTCCCGCCCGGAGGTACGATTGTATCGGGCGCCAATACCGCACAGATCACGGTCGATTTTGATGTGACCACCCCGCCCGGAAACATTACGGTAAGAGGCGTAAGTACCGTGTGCGGTACAGGGGCACTCTCTGTGTTGCCTATCGCACTTAATCCCTCGGCCCCTGCCGCCGGCCCGGTCACCGGTATGACCACCCTTTGTCAAAGCAATCAAACTGTATCGTATTCTATTGATCCTCTATCCTTTGTGAACTCATATACCTGGACAGTACCACCAGGTGTAACGATTATTTCAGGCGAGAATACCCCTCAGATATCCTGTCTTTTCGGCACTTCGGCCGTCAGCGGCAATGTAACCGTCAAAGGTTGGAATGCCGATTGCGGTTTTGGACCAGCCTCCACCATTGCTGTCACTGTCAATCCAATTCCGGCTAATGCCGGATCCATCACCAGCAGTGCCGGAAATACCATCTGCATCCCGGCATCACAGGTTACTATGAGTATCCTCCCGGTCAGTCATGCAACCGGTTATCAATGGAATTATACCGGTGACAATACAACGCTGGTCAGCAACGGCAACCAGGCGATCCTCGATTTTCCTGTCAACGCCACCTCCGGATCATTGCAGGTGGTGCCGATGAACGGCTGCGGCAATGGAGATCCTTCCCCGCCGCTGGAGATCATTCTACATCCTTCACCGGTTGTCGATTTTCCCGCTCCGCTGCTGGAGATGCAGACTACACGCAACGGAAGACCTGTTTTGCTGCGAGGCGCACTTCCTGCCGGTCCCGGAGGTATCTTCTCCGGGCCGGGGGTTTCAGAGATATTTCCCGGAACATTTGTGTTCAATCCCGAAGATAATTCCGTGACCCCTGGCGGCCCCGGTAATGGCATACCCCATGTCGTTACCTACCAATACACCAATGTGTATGGTTGCAGCGACCAGACATCCTTTACCATCAGGGTATTTGGTTCCAACGGGTTGAATCCGTGTCCGGGAACTGTCAGGGATGTGCGCGATAACACCATTTACCAGACCTTTTCTGCAGGGACCGGACCTGGCGCTCGCTGCTGGATGGCAGAGAATCTGAATGCAGGCACTTATATCCCCGTTGGGCAGGAACAGACCGATAATCATATTCGGGAGAAATTCTGTCCGCAAAATCAATCTTCAAAATGCAACCATTATGGAGGTTTTTATCAATGGGATGAGATGATGCTTCACACCGGCGCACCCGGGTACCAGGATATCTGCCCACCCGGCTGGCACGTCCCGTCTGCTTCCGAATGGCAATTTCTGATCGATTTTTACCAAGGTAATGCAGCCGCCGGGAATTTCATGACAGATACCACCATTTCTCCCGGATTTCATGGAATCCTGAATGGTGTCCGCTATCAGAACTTCTTCTGGGCACTCACCGGAGATCCTGTTCAGGGCAGCATCTACTGGAGTGCCGAAGCCGATCCTCCGCTGCGGGCAGTCGCACGGGGTCTGAACCTGAAAAACAGTTCTGTCTCCCTTTACCAGGCCCGCCGGTCCGACGCTTTCTTTGTCCGGTGTGTCAGAAACTAAATGATACCGGATGAAAATATTACTGATAGAAGACCAACCTGAACTTGCCCATGATATCGCAGAATTCCTTGCCAGGGAACATTTTATATGTGAATCGGTCGGCACCTTTGAGGATGCTGTTGAAAAAATAAACCTTTACCAGTATGACTGTGTGGTAGTAGATATTGGCCTGCCTGACGGAAATGGTCTCGATCTGATCAGGGCGCTGAAAAAAATCGGGTCGGAATCGGGTATTATCGTCATATCCGCCAGAAATGCATTAGATGATAAAGTGACAGGACTGGAAATCGGTGCTGACGACTACCTCACCAAACCGTTCCACCTCAGCGAACTGAACGCCAGGCTGAAGTCGATCATCCGTCGCCGCAATTTCAACGGCGTCAACGAAATTATTTACAACGAACTGAAAATCCTTCCCGGCCAGATGGAGGCTATGGCCAATGGCCAGTCACTGGGGCTCACCCGTAAAGAGTACGACCTGCTACTGTTCTTTTTATCCAACAAAGAGCGGGTACTGACCAGAGAAGCCATTGCAGAGCATCTTTGGGGTGATCAGATTGACCTGGCCGATTCCTTCGATTTCATTTATACCCATATCAAGAACCTCCGGAAAAAGATGGTGGATAGGGGCTGCAGGGATTACATACGGACGATCTACGGCCTGGGATATAAGTTTACCGATATCCGGAACTGATCCATGAAACTGCTTACCCGCATTTCCCGATCCTACATGATCATCTCCCTGATCGTCTTTCTGATCAGCGGGATGGTGGTATACCCGCTCCTGAAGCATATTTTCCGAAAACAGATGGATGAAAGCCTTCAGGTGGAGCAAATGCTGGTAGAACAAACCATCAATTACTCCGACAGCGTCCCCGATTTCAGGGTCATTTTCGGTCATATGATCGATGTAACTATCCTGAACGACCGCCTTCACAGGAACTACCACCTTCACGACACCCTGATGTACGATCCGGAAACAGGTGAATTTGCCTGGTTCAGACACCTGCATGCCCAAAATACTTCCATCCGCGAAAAAGGATATACGATCAACATTTATAAATCGTTGCGTGAAACCGAGCATCTGATGGCAGAGATCATTCTGTCCATTGCCCTGCTCTTCATCAGCCTGATGGTCACCCTGATCATTGCCAATTATTTCATCGCGAGAAGGGTATGGATCCCCTTTTATCGGGTACTGTCGCAACTGGAGCATTACCAGATCGATAAGGCAACACCGCTGGCCTTCTCGAGAACCTCCATCCACGAATTCAATTTACTTAAGGAGGCTCTTGAAAAAATGTCCCTGAAGATCAGCCGGGATTATCAAAACCTCAAGGAGTTCAACGAGAACGCCTCCCATGAACTGCAAACCCCGCTCGCTATAATCAAGTCAAAACTTGAACTGCTCATCCAGAACGAAAACCTGGACGAAAACCAGATGAAACTCATCAGTAATATCATGGATGCCACCAGGCGAATATCGAGATTGAACCAGGGGTTATTGCTGATTTCCAAAATTGAAAACAACCAGTTTCCGGTAACATGCGAAATTCAGGTACCCGGACTTATCCGGCAGATACTGGATGGTTTTTCCGAAATGCTGACAATGAAAGATCTTCGGGTGAGTTTCGCACCCACAGTTTTCCCCCGGGTCAATATGAACCTGTCGTTGGCTGAAACATTCTTTAACAACCTGATATCCAATGCCATAAAACACAATTCACCTGGCGGGATCCTGGAGATCCATACTGATCCGCAATCGGTAACGATCATCAATAATGGCCCGGAACTGAAGCTTCCGCCGGAGCGTATGTTTGACAGGTTCAGAAAAACAGGACACCATGACGACTCCACCGGTCTTGGGTTATCTATTGTAAAAAAAATTTCAGATTTGTACCATTTTGATATCCGGTACACCCATTCAGGCAATATTCACTCCGTCACAGTAAATTTCGGACATCAGGCGCTTCAGAATTAAAACAGATTCCCTGTGCAATTTTGCAGCGGATTTTAACGTTTACCGGCCATGAAAAAAATACTGCTCTGCCTGGTTTTCAGTTTTTCAGCAGTTTTACTCTTCTCCCAGACCAAAACTGAACTGCAGGAATCAGAGTTGCAAAAGCCGATCAAAGAACATCTGGAAAAGCATTTTCAGGGTTTTTCGGTTGGGAAAATTTTTAAGGTAGATGCCCGTGGAACCATCACCTATGATATTTGTGTGGCCAAGGGGAGCACTTACGAGAAACTGATCTATGACAAGGAGGGAAAATTTCTGAAGAAGGAGTCATGCAGTTTTGAATGCTGCCAACCCACGCCAAAAAAATAGCACACTATAAATTCCACTGTTAATCACTAATCTAAACCATTCAACATGAAGAAGATCGCATTGATTGCCCTGGCTATTTTTCTAACAGGCTTTGTATTTGGACAGAACCGCAAGGTATCAGAGATCAAACCAGGTGAACTCCCCAAGGGGGTCAATACCTGGATTGATTCCAACGTACCGGGCGGCACCATTGCCCGTGCAGGAAAAATTGAAGAGAACGGCACCGTGACTTATGCCGTAGTGATCGAATCAAAAGGGCGTAAGCACTCCTATAAGTTCGACAAAGACGGTAACTTTGCAGGTAAAGGGGCTGGTGCAGCGGGAGCCACTCCCCGGACCAAAGGCACCCCTGCCACCAAACCGCCACAAGGTAGGCCGGAGCAGGTTAAGCCTCAGGAAAAATCCAATCCCCCGGTTGCCAAACCACCAGTCCAATCCAAAGAGGTAAAAAAGACCCCCAAACCTCTTCCCGGTGCAGAACAGGCGCCAAAGGCCAAGGCACCCGCAACGGAAGAGGCTGCACCAAAAAAATAATTCCGGTTAAACTGCAATTTTGGACAAAACGGCTGTCAGGATATCCTGTTCGGCCGTTTTTGTTTTTTCCGATAGTTCGTCTGCTTTCCTGAGGACTTCCTGCAAAAATAGCTGGTCTTTAAAACCGGCCCCGTTGATCTTCACATTCAGATAAGCGCCAATTACGGCCGAACGCACACAAAGCGCCCCTACCCCCGCATCGGTTACGGAGTTCGGATTACCGGTTTCCACCATCGCACGGATCAGCTCCAAAGCACTGAAGGCGGTTTGCATTGTCCGGAACGGGACCTCGATGGCATACCGGGTGGCCGACTGAATTGCTTCACTCCGGGAAGCCTTCTCCGCTTCGGTTGATTTCGGCAGGCTGAACGCATCCATGATCCTGTTGAAAGCACGGGTATCCTCATCTACGAGGTAAAGCAATTCGTCTTTGATCTTTTGCCCTTTCGCAGCCCATTCGGAAAATTCCTCCCAACGCTCATCCCATCCGGCCTTATGCGACGAAAGGTTGGCCACCATCGTTCCCAGGGCAGCGCCCAATGCGCCAAGATAAGCTGATACCGATCCTCCGCCAGGGGCAGGCGACTCGGAAGCCGTTTCATCGACAAACCCTTCGGCGGTCATCCTCACCAGTTTTTTATCCTCCGGATCTTCAAGAAGGTACTCAATCACCTTCTCCCTCGGATTGAAGGGCTTCAGGTCATCCAACCCAAGCGATTTGACAGCAATCCGGATAATCTCTTCCTCGGCGATCCCAACGCTTCGGTTTTGCTTCATCAGAAAATACCGGCCGGCATCCAGCAACGCTTTCTTCGGAATGAGTCCGACCAACTCCGACCCGGTTACACGCATCCCCCGCTCCAGCGCTTTCTGACAAGCTGTTTCAAAAGCCTGATGGACAGAAGTGATGCTGATATTGGTCAGATTGATCGAAACCTGGGCAATGCCATACTCCTCAATATACCACCCAATGGCCTTGCAAGCACGCAAGGCACCCGGGACCCATATTTCATTACCTTTTTCATCCTTTTTAATTTTTCCGGTGATGGGATTTCCCTCACGGACCGGACGGCCTTTCTCACGGATATCAAATGCCAATGCATTGGCACGACGGGTAGAAGTGGTGTTCAGATTGACATTATAAGCCACCAGGAAATCCCGGGCACCAACGGCGATGGCACCGGTTCGCGGGTTAAATATGGCAGGTCCGAAATCGGGTTTCCAATGCGGGTCCTGAAGTTTTTCAGGAAGCCCCTCATACTCTCCGGAACGGCAATTGGCCAGGTTGCGTCTTTCTTCAGTAAAGGCTGCATTTTCATAACAGTACACCGGAATTTTCAACTCATTTCCGATCCGCTCAGCCAGCCTTCGGGCGTATTCTGCAGTCTCCACCATGGTAATATTGGAAACCGGTACCAACGGACACACATCGGTGCCGCCAAACCGGGGATGCTCACCATGATGGTGGCTCATATCGATCACCTCCGCTGCTTTCCGTACCGCCTGAAAAGCTGCTTCCATCACCGCTTCCGGGGTTCCAACAAAGGTAACCACCGTGCGGTTGGTAGCTTTGCCGGGATCCACATCGAGCAATTTAACACCTTCTGTTTTTTCGATTTCATCAGTGATCTGCCTGATCACCTGCAAATCCCTCCCCTCGGAAAAATTGGGAACACATTCAATAAGTTGTTTCATGACCGGAGTTTTAGTGCCGCAAAATTATGGATTTGTTTTCATCCGGGATTATTTCGCATGGAGGAAGCCGAAAAGATTTAATTTTGTTATCAGAATCACCAAAATCAGCATCCATGAAAAAATTTATCTGGCTCCTGTTGCCGGTTACACTGCTGCTATTACAGTGCGAACCTCTTAAAAAGAAAGAATCCATGAAAGGATCTGCCTTCATCAGTCAGGCCGTCGTCGATTCGGTCGTGGCCAAACTCGCAGCCGTAAGCGATGAAACCGTCCGTTTCCGCCTCCCCTTGGGGGTGCAGCAATGCGCCGCCCTTTGGACCGACAAAGACGGATCGGCCCGGGATTTCACCGATTTCTGCCTGGCCTATTTTGCAAAAGACCACTCCGCCCACGAAGTGCTTTTCAACCGCCTCTCCGAAAACTGGGAGACCCTCTTCGGCCGGTTCAACATGATCAGCCTGGAACTGAAGCGCGGAATGCACCTGGATCACGGAGAGATGCTTCCGGTCGATGAACTCTTCGGAGCCTATGACCCGTCGGCACACTTCAACGACGACTTTTTCTCCAATAAACTTGCCTTTGTCACCATTCTCAACTTCCCCATGTACACGTTAAAGGAAAAAGAGGAACTTGGGGCCGGTTGGTCACGTAAGGAATGGGCTTATGCGCGGATGGGCGATATCTTCACCTCCCGTATCCCCGCGGAGGTTAATGTCAGGATTGCAGAAGCGCTGACCAAATCAGACAACTACATCTCCAACTATAATATTTATGTGGGCAATCTGGTGGATGACCAGATGAAAACCTGGTTTCCGAAAGATATGAAGCTGATCTCCCACTGGAACCTCAGGGATGAGTTGAAAGCCAATTACAACAAGGGGGCAGAGGGTAACCATAAACAACAGATGATCTATGAGGTGATGCTGCATATTATCCGCCAGGACATCCCGGAAAAGATCGTCAACAATCCGGACCTGCAATGGAATCCTTTGACCAACAAAGTTTACAGCAATGGCGCTGAGACTGAATCCGGCCCAGAACCTGACACGCGTTACCAGTATCTGCTCGACAATTTCAAGGCCATGAGCGCGGCCGATCCTTACACTCCGATGTATCCCACCTACATTCAGAGAGCTTTTGACGGCGGAATGGAGATCCCGCAGGAACAGGTGGAAAAATTATTCACCGAATTCTGCAGTTCCCCTCAGATAAAAAAGGTTGGGGAGTTGATCAGCAAGCGACTGGGGCGCCCCCTTCAACCTTTCGACATCTGGTATGACGGATTCAAAGCACGCAGCAGTATGAACCAGGAAGAATTAGATAAAACCACCCGGGCAAAATATCCCAATACCGCGGCCTTCGAAGCTGATATCCCCAATATGCTGATCAAACTGGGATTCAAACCGGAAAAAGCCAGGGAGATTGCCTCCCGGATCACCGTGGATCCCGCCCGCGGTGCAGGACATGCCTGGGGCGCCGCGATGAAAGGGGATAAAGCCCATCTGCGCACCAGGATCGGGTCGGATGGTATGAATTATAAAGGCTATAATATTGCCGTCCATGAACTCGGGCATAATGTGGAGCAAACCATTTCACTTTACTTCGTGGATAACTATATTATGCAGGGAGTTCCCAATACGGCATTTACCGAAGCCCTCGCCTTCCTCTTCCAGAAAAGGGACCTCGAACTGCTGGGAAAACCACAAACCGACCCCGCCAGGGATGCCCTCGCGGCACTTGATAACTGCTGGTCCAGTTATGAAATCATGGGCGTTTCGCTGGTGGACATGAAGGTTTGGAAATGGATGTATGAACACCCCAATGCAACGAAAACGGAGCTTAAAGAAACCGTGATCGCTACCGCCAAAGAGGTGTGGAACCAGTATTACGCACCTGTATTCGGCATAGAGGATACTCCGATCCTGGCCATTTATTCCCATATGATCGACAACCCCCTTTACCTCTCCAATTATCCGGTAGGGCATATTATTGACTTTCAGATTGATGAATACCTCAAGGGAAAGAACTTTGCCGAGGAGACCATGCGCATCTACTCAGCGGGCAAACTGATACCCCAAATCTGGATGAAAAATGCCGTTGGCGATGGCATCAGCATCCATCCCCTGCTGAATGCAACCTCGAATGCCCTGGAGTTAATGAAATAGAAAAAAAATGCATCTGACGGACAACCTTGCCCCCGCAGGGTTGTCTTTTTTTTATCCCCGACAATATATCCTGCCACAAATATTACGTTTTTCAGTACTTTTGTAAAAAAATCAAAATGATGAAAAAATTATATTTTACCCTTTTACTCCTTCTTCCGGTGTTTCTCACCGCACAGACTTACACTAATATTTGTTCTGATGGCCCCGCATTTTATAAAAGGCTGAACCTGACCTCGGTAAAAGCCTATAATACCACCAGCAAAACCATAGTGGGCAATGGAGATACCATTTTTTATTCATTTCCGACGTTGAGGGATACCCTGGCAACCTGCCTGGACACCACCAAGGGCTCCATCTTTGGCCGAAAAGTTTACCGCAGACAATCCGATAGTTATTTTCTTTTCTTTAACAAACTGAATGACACCATCTTTGTCAATACAAAAGCTTTGCTGAACGACAGCGGGCTCTTTGCCCGACTAACTCCGGGGGTTTACCTGGAAGGTAAGGTGGTCTTTGTTGGTCAGGATACTGTGATGGGAGTGCTGGACGAAATCAAAAAAGTGGTGCTTCAGGCAAAACGTAACGACGGAACACCGCAAGCCAGTCCCTGGAATGGCAAGTATTTCATCCTGAGCAGTAAGTATGGCCTTGCCCGTACCTTTGACATGAATCTGGTTCCTTTCGACACCACCCATTATACCCTGGTTGGCAAGAAAAAACCCGCCATCGGCATTCAGGATTTTGGCTGGAAAGATATTTATAATTTCAGTATCGGCGATGTGA
>CAYLVY010000078.1:0-18083 GCA_964387205.1 uncultured Draconibacterium sp. | reverse complement strand
GTTGTCCCGCCGTTCACCGGGGTAGCGGTATAACTGACCGTCGTTCCGGCGCAGACGTTGTTGGCTGAGGCCGAGATCGTCACGCTTACCGGCAGCAGCGGGTTCACTGTCATGGTGATGGCGTTGGAGGTAGCCGGGTTGCCGGTGGTGCAGTTGGCAGTGGAGGTCAGTAGGCAGGAGATAACGTCGTTGTTGGCCGGGGTGTAGCTGTAGGTACTTCCCGTTGCACCGCTGATAATATTACCGTTTTTCTTCCACTGATAAGCCGGCGAAGTGCCGCCGTTCACCGGGGTGGCGACAAAACTGACGGTCGTGCCGGTACATATGTTGTTGACGGATGCAGCAATTGATATGCTCACCGGCAGCAGCGGGTTCACCGTGATTTTAACAGAATTCGTCGGCAATGGGCCACCGGTGGTTGCGTAGGCATTCTGCATTTGCCGGTAATAAACGGATGTGATCAGAAAACCTGGTTGATATTGTGAAACGGTGGCTGCGGTAATATTGGAGAAAGTCACATTGTCAAGGGAACTCTGCCATTGATATGCCGGCGCTCCTCCGTTCTGTGGGGGCACGGAAGTCAGTGGGGCAGGGATAGACCCGCTGCATATGGTCTGGTTAGCGCTGACAGAACCGACGATAAGATTCGGATAATAGGAAATGACAACCGGATTAGAGGTGGCAGGGTTTCCTACCGCACATGGCACGTTCGATATCAGAATGCAGGTGATCACATCACCATCCAGCGGCATATAACCGTAGGTTGAATTCGTAGCTCCCGTTATGCTGATACCGTTTTTTCTCCATTGATATTGAGGGGCTGTCCCTTCATTGATCGCGGAAGCGGTGAAATTCACCCAGGTTCCCGGAGTGATGGGATTCCCTGATGCACTGATGGTTATGCTGACAGGATGATAAGGAAGTACCTCAACAGTCACCACATTGGTGGAGAAAGGCCCGCCGGTAGTTCCGGCCGCATTTTGCATCTGCCTGAAATAGGTAGTGTACAAAAGCGATCCCGGCGCATAGGTGGCGGAGGTGGCTCCGGTCAGATTGGAAAAGGTCAGATTGTCTAATGAACTTTGCCATTGATAGACCGGATCATATCCGTTGAGTGGTGGTGAAGAGGTGAGTTCGGCCGGCAATTCTCCGGGACAGATACTTTGATCTGATCCGACGGAACCCACTATTAACCCGGGAGAGGAAGATAAAATGACGGTATTGGTGGGCAATGGGCCGCCGCATGTTTCATCCGCATTTTGCAATGACCGGTAATAAACGGGTTGACTTTGCCACACAGCTTGATAAGTTTGCGTGGTGGCACCCAGAATATTCGTAAAGGTGATGTTATCCAATGAACTTTGCCATTGGTAGACCGGGTTGGAGCCATTCAGCGGCGGAGTGGAGGTCAGGAGTGTACCTCCGGCGCCGATGGAAACCGTACCGGGTTGGAAAAACGGATAGACCACAAAAACAAGGGTATTGGAAGTGGCAGGATTTCCGCTTACACATGGATGATTGGAATTCATCCGGCATAAAACCTGGTCCTGTCCCGCCGGAAAATAAGTGTAACTATCACTCGTTGCTCCCGCAATCACGGAACCATTGACCTCCCATTGGTAAACCGGTAAGGTTCCTCCGTTTTGAGGGGTGGCAGTGATGGTAACCGGTGTGCCACTGCAGACGGGGTTAGCGGAGGCGACGATGGAAACTCCTGCCGGCAAAGGTTGTATAACGTTGATTACTAATGTATTGGTTGGCAAAGGCCCACCACAGGTATTCAAAGCATTTTGCATCTGACGGTACCATGTAGTTGCCTGAAGGTTGCCGGGTTGATAAAAGTTGTCTGTTGCGCCGTCGATATTTTGAAAAGTGATATTATCCAGAGAACTTTGCCACTGATAATCGGGATTTTGTCCGTTGAGCGGTGGTGTGGAGGTGAGGGTTAAAGGTTTGGTATTGGCACAAATCGTTTGGCTGGCGGAGATGGTCCCGGGAATAAGTTGCGGATAAACCGTCATGATGATGGTATTGGAAGTAGCCGGATTTCCATTCACACATGCGGCATTGGAGGTTACCGTGCAGGTGATCTGGTTATTATTCGCGGGGCTGAGGAGTAAAAACGGGTTGGAACCGCCCGCATTAATCCCGTTCACTTTCCACTGGAACAATGGCGATAAGCCCCCGTTGGAAATGGAAGCGGAAAAAAGAACCGAAGTATTCGAACAGACCGGGTTGGCGGGAGTTGTGATCGTGACACTAACGGGAAGATAGGAAGCACAAGGCGTTGTGGCACTGGCTGTTATGCCTGATGAATAGTTGTTTCCGGAACCAACTGACCACACTTTGTAGTAAAATGTAGAATTTGCGCTGATATTTTGATGATTATAAGAAACATTACTTCCGTTATACAACACTGAACCCCCACCGGAAATAGAAGAACCGGCTGAATAAGAAGAGCCTGATACCGGGCTCCCGAATACGTTGGAGGTACTCCAGGCGACCAGCACCGGATCGGATGCATTGTTTTTTGTCCATGAGAGGTTAATCTGGCTGCTGTTTGCCGCCACTGCAACAAACGATGCCGGGTTGTTGGGAGGGGTACATCCTGCAAAGCAAAAGGTAATTTGTTTGGTGGTATTATTTTCGGCAATATTGGTCAGAGGGAAGTTAGTGCCGGCTCCTGCCCATGATTTGGCATGAGGGGTGGTGGCATCGGTAAATGATGTTTTTCCGCCTGTTCCCGGAAAAGGGCATCCCGTACCATTGATAGTCCCATAGGTAGTAGGAGGATTTCCGGTGGCACTGGCGCAAACCGGGTACAATCCCTGGTGCGAACCGGTATTGATGTCGTTGGTCCATGTATGGGAAGCCACATAGCTCCCATCCACATGATAGATGATCAGTCCGTGTCCGGGAATCCCTGCATCAAACCCGGTTTGTTGCCTGTTTTCGCAAAGGAAATACTCATTGGAGGTAGCGGTATTGAACCGGACAAAATCCGGGTAAACCTGTGAATTTCTTAGTGTCACGGTTTGTGCGGTTGTGAGTACCGTCGGACTGGTCCAACCGAAGGAGGCCTTAATCCATCCATTGGGATGGGCAGGCTTGGTGCCTGATGAACCATTCCAGGAACCCTGAGCCATCAGGTCCCATTTCCCGGTACCGGTATAGGATCCATTGGTCGAATAATCGGTATCGTAAAAATCAGGGGCCCCCAGGTTATGACCAAATTCATGGCACATTACACCTATTGTCCCCATACCGGAGGCGTTTTTTTCGGGTTGGGCAGTATATGCATCGACCTGCACCCCGTCGAATGTTCTTTGTGCATAAGAATACCCGGCAGATGAAAGGTCCCAGCTGTGTGACCAGATATCGTTTACATTGCCTGTCTCTTCCTGCCCCTGGCCCTGATGGATAATAGCCACGCCATCTACAACCCCATCCAGGTCATTATCAAAACTGGCATAATTCACTCCCGCCTGGTTATTGGCAGCCACCACCGCATCATAGGCAAATTCACCCCATTTTGATTCCGGGCCATAATAGTCATGGGTATTGGGAACCGTTACCCACACGGTAACGGTAGTGTTGACCACCAGTTGTCCGTAGGAAACCTCAAGGTAATAATCCCTGAAACTACCGGTTCCGTTGTAATTAGATTGATTCATGTAATTGGTGAAGTTTGTCTGTGTATAGGTAGTGGTGGTGTTGCTGAAGTTTGCCAGGATCATCAGCAGGCTCCGGGTCCCGGTCGTCGGGAAACCTCCCATCATGGTAGCATCCGTTACCTCTTTGGTCCTGACCCTGGATTTCATCTCCCGGAGTTGTTCCGCACTAAAAAAAAGATGCTTGGGAATGGCGGTCAGAAAAGCAATTTCCGCATTGCTCCTCTTGCCAGGATCATGGGCTGTCTGATCCGAAAAAGTCATTCGTCCGTCGCCGTCAAGCCGTGCATAAACATACGAACCGTCAGCATTGCTTAAAACGGTAAAACCGTCAGTTGTTTCAGCCCAATGGATACGCTCATCCCCTTTCAGCAGAAGGGTAAGGACAGATCCGTCCGGCTGGGTGTAGCTGATTGGTTCAGGAATGGCAGTCACGGCAAGCACATGACCGGTGCTCAATAAAAATAACCAGACAAACCCAATCAATATGGAGATGGGTATAAAATTCCTTTTCATATGACCCTTGATTTTCGTGAATGCTAACCCTGAAAAGATTTTCTTTTCACGACGTAAAGATATAAAAGAACTTTACACTTTCCAATGAAAATGTAAAATATATTTAGAAAATTTTCAGAAATATCACCCGGGACAAGTGTCAACGGTTTTACCCCCGGATTATCTGGTGTTTTTCACGACCCTGACGATGTGGGTGCCGGTCCCGTCAAGTACCCGGATCAGGTACAAGCCATCCCGCCAGGCATCAAACCGCAGCGGGATCCTGGCATTGTTTTCAGAATAAAATGCCTTCATGCTCCTCCCATACATATCCGTGATAAGGATAGTAAGTTTTCTCTCCCAGGCGGATTCAGGAACCACCAGGATCATTTCCGAATCTACAGGGTTGGGGAAAGCCATATATCGGCCGCGAGGTCCGGTATCTGTTTCATCTGCAGTCATCATACCAATAGGGGAAATAAAATGATCCGATCCGCAAAATATACCGGTTGTATCGATTCGGGCTATTAAGTACCCTCCTGACTGGACGACCGTACCGGGGAGCATCTGAATTTTTTGACCTGCATACAGGGCAACCTGCCCTCCGCTCAACACTTCAAACCAGTGGCCATTACCGGCAACCGTTATCGTCTGAAGGGCATCATAACAAGCCGATTGCCCTACCCCGGCCTGAATATCCTGAAGCACCCTGTTCACCGGGATGGAAGAGGCCACACTGACATCATCAAGGCATATTCCGTAACCGTACTTTGCATTCCCGGAAAAAGCAATATAATATTCACCGGATGGTTCAGGCAGGTTCAGTGAATCCGGTTTCCAGGCCGGAATGTTTGTGGTATAAGCAGCCAGCAGGTTCCAGGTCGCGGTAGCCGAAGTACGATAGTAAACCGAAAGGATGTCCTGATCCGGGCTCCAGAACGCCTGGGTATGCCAGAACCGCAGCACGGGAGATGGCAAACTGCTGATGTCGAGCGGCGGGGTGATTAACCTTGTGATGTTGGTGGAAGACGAATAATCCTTCAGACAGGCATTGTAACTTCCGGTGTGCGGCGATGATGGATGTCCGTTTCCGCTGCCGGAAATGAAAGTCCAGTTTATTCCGGAGTTGTTGACCTGTTGCTGCGTCCAGCACGAAGGAATGTTCCCGCCATTCTCAAATCCTTCCGCCCATGGAAAAGCGGTAACTGTACCGCATCCTGTCGTAAACTGAAGGTTCTGACCATATACGGTACCCTCTGAAGTCGCGGCATATGCCCGAACGAAATAGGTAGTGGCCGCCGATAAGCCGCTGATCTGGCTGATGAAAACCCCCATGCCACTGCCGTCGGAAGTATGTGGTCCATTTGTTGTTGGATTGGCTGCAGTTCCCCAACATACTCCCCTGGCCGTGACAGGGGCACTGCCCTCGCAAATGACCTCTCCGCCAGCAATTGCCGCCGAAGATGTAACGGATGACACCGCCGAAGTCGTCACTCCCGCAGATGGTATCATCACAACATCCAGGTTCAGCGTAGTATAATCGGTCACCGTGACCTGATTATTCATCGTCAGATAACAAGGAGCAGAAAATTCCAGTGTATAGGTTCCGGCTTTGAGCAGACGGTGGTAGTCGCCAACAGCGGAATCGGCATAAACCTCCGAACCATGATTATCCAACCCGTTGATGAAAACCTTTGCAGCCACCGGCAATCCGGTGTTCAAATCGGTTACCGTTCCATGTACCCCATACCCGGCCTGTTTCATTAAGCGAATCATCGAACGCCAGTTATAATCCCAGTGCGCCAGTAACTGGTTTGAAGGCAGTAGTTTCACATCCGACACTTCGATAGTCGATTCCATACAATGGTGAAAATAGTTCATGTAATCCTGCCGGCCGCCATTTACCTCATACCAGGCATAGCCGTTGGTAATCCCGTTGTTGAGATAATCCATGTATCCTGCAGGGGCATGCAGATGAACGGTATCGGCATACTCCCGGCTGGAAAAAAAATACCAGTTGTTATGTGGGTGGAGGGTGGCCCAGGTATCCCAGGGATAGTTTACCACCTCTGCACCGCCGTGATAATTGGCACCCGCGGTCAGATGCCGCTGCGCTGCAAAGTTCATGAATGCAACCGTTTCGGGCTGCCAGGCATTTCCGTCGGGATGTGGCCCGTTCTGATGATCAGGATAGTTCCGATTCAGATCCACGTTGTTGGCATTATTCCGCCGGGCCCCCGTCACCGTGCTGTTTCCTCCGAAGTATGTTCCGTCGGGATTGGCAAGGGGGCAAATGAAGATCTCCATATTGTTGATCAGATCGGTTGCTTCCGCATTGGTACCGTAGTTCTGTAAAAGATAATCGGCCAGGTGCATCAGGAGAATATAACCGGTAGTTTCATCCCCATGCATACTGGAAGAATAGAAGAACTCCGGCTCCCCTTCGTCGATATGGGGATTGTCGGATATCTTCAGCACCAGAAGCCGTCTTCCGCTGTTCAGTGTCAAAATGGTGTCAAGGTCACATAATCCGGGAAAGGCCGACTCAAACTGCGCCATCAGGCTTTCATAATTGGGGTAGGTGGGATAAAAATTCCAGACGGTAAGTGGACTGAGCGCTGTATTGCCATGCATCTCTGCCAGAATTCCCGCACCGGCGGGAGGATGCACCGTAATATCATATCCCAGTTGCAAAAATTTCAAATATTCTTCGGGATTTGCATAAGCCCTGACCGTCAATCCATCCACCCTGTCGATCGAAATGATCCTGGAGATCAACGACAGTTCTGCAGGTTCCCGAACCTGAAAAGAAAAAATGATCTCCCCCCTGGATTTCAATGCTTCCGGGAGGTCCTGTCCGGACAGGAATACCGGTACGGACAACAGGAGCAGCAGCGCCAGTGTTAATCGGTTCATAATAAATCTTTAAATTTTGATTACCCTGACATACTTCTGGTTGCTTCCCTGGCTGAGCGTCAGAATATACAACCCGGATGGGTAACCTGCCAGCGTTCCATGCCACGAACTTTCGGACAACAAGGTCGAAACCATTATTCTTGTTCCCTGCATATTGTAAACAACCAGATCGATCGGTCCTACGTTCCAGCCGGTAGCGATAACAGTAATACGATCGGTGACCGGATTCGGGAAAAATCGTACCTGCCGGTCCGGGATGGACAATTCGGGTTCAACCAACGTAGTGACTGTTGTTACCATGGTGGGAGCCATACAGAAAGGCCCTTCCGGTGCAATTCTGCCGTAAAGGGCACCGCCTGGTTCCACGATGGTACCCGGCAGAAAACTGATCAGCTTCCCGGCAATGAAAGTGGCATGACCAGTACCCGTAACCCTGAAAAAATGGCCCTCGCCTGCCACGGTGATGGTATCCAGTGCATCAAAACACTCTGTATACCAAATCGTTGTGTCCTGAACCGACAGCACCGGCGGAACCGACAGCACCGCCATGGTGATGGCATTTGACATCGCAGGATTTCCAGCGGCACACCCCAGATCGGAGGTCATCCGGCAGGTTATTACATCTCCGTTTTCAGGGATATAGGTATGAACTGCTCCTGATGCTCCCAGTATATTGATTCCGTTTAGCTGCCATTGATAAACCGGAGCGGAACCACCATTGACAGGGGTTGCTGTAAAGGTGACAGGAATGCCCGTATCCACAGGGTTTTGCGAAGCCGTAATCACCAGCGAAACAGGATACAAGTTCGGACAGTTGCTCGAAACCTCCACATCATCCACGCACACACCGTATCCATATTTTGCATTGCCTTCGAAAGCAATATAGTAGCTCTCCGAAGCATTGGGCAGCGCAATGGTCTCCTGGGTCCATGATGTTATGTTATTGGTATATGCAGCGAGCAAAGTCCAAGACCCTGAAGGGGAATTACGATAATAAACAGTCAGGTAATCCTGATCCGGACTCCAGTATGCCTGGGTGTGCCAGAATTTTAACTGTGGTTGCGGCAACCCTGAAAGATTGAGGCAGGGAGAGATCAGCATGGTTTTATTGTCGGCCGAAGAGTTGTCTTTGAAACAGGCGTTATAATTTCCGCTGTGCGCCGTTCCGGGGCTGCTGCCTCCGTTACCTTTCACGAAAGTCCAGTTAAAACCGGGCAATGTGACATATTCCTGGGCCCAGCATGGCGGAATGGATCCGCTGTTTTCAAAGCCCTCCGAGTAGGGGAAAAGGGTTATGGTCCCACATGCGGTATTGGCGCTGGCACTCACCCCGGAAGAGTAATGGTAAGAAGGATCACAGGAGAAAGCCTTGTAATAATAGACCGTAGAGGCGCCGAGGCCTGTATGGTGATACACATTGGCGCCCGAAGTAGCCAGTACGGTGCCGCCTCCGGGAAGAATGGACCCTGGGCTGTAACTGATACCCTCGGCCGGGTTTCCGAAAATATTATTCATGGAACATACCAGCATCACGGGATGCCCGGATGGATTGGCCGTCCATGAGAGATCGATCTGGTTGTTGCTTACAGCCGAAGCCGCAAAAGCTGCAGGATTAGGCACGAGTCCGCTCAGGCAACTGATAGCGGCCACCCACCCTGATCCTGTTACGGAAATATCGGAATGAAAAACGAAAGTGAGCGATCCGGTAGCATTTTCAGCCAGTATGGTCCCGGGAGAGTTGGTTCCGCACCAGGTCCCCAGCAATGGTGCAGCCGTATTGCTCCCATTATATATCTTCAGATAATCGTAATTGCAGGTAGGGTGCGGTTCCAATGCAAAGGAGGAAAAGACAACCTTCAGAACACTTCCCGGTGAAGCCGGATGAAAAGTCATGGTGTAATCCTGGTTGTTGCTGTATGGATTTGCTAATCCGCCCGGATCATAAAAATAGCCTGTACAGGTGGTGATCGTTGCCGAATTCATCACAAATTCAGGAATCAGACCGATTACCAGCTCTTTGTCTTCATTAGCCGTATATTGAGCATTCACACCAGCTGTTACGGAACAATGGAGGTTGACCGGGGTTCCGATCGGGGTTGCAGGATCGGCTGTAACGCTGAAAATTGCATTGCCTGTTCCTGAAGCACCAATGTTCCCCACCATGGAACCGGCATTGTTGATCACCAGGTATGGGCTGGCGCCTCCCTGAATGGCAAGTAAGGCTTCGACGTCGGTAACCCCTGCATGACCGTTATTCTGCACGACGATCGGGAGGTTGGCGGTCTCTCCGGGGTCGAGGATCCCGTCTGCATTGCATGTGGGACAATTGTCGATAACTGTCATTGCACCGACAGCCATCTGGGGGGCATTGCCGGTAAGCTGGAAATCGGAGTTCCAACTGTTGGTCCCGTCGGTAACCTGAAGGGTGAAGGGCACATTAAGCTGGTCGGGTATATTATTGGCCACTTGATAGGTAAATCCGCCGCTGAGTGTCACGCTCTGGCCCGGGGCAATGGTTCCTGCAGCTTCAAAGCCATCGGTAATGGTGATGTGTGAACTGGTTGTTGAAAGGGAGGCATGGACATTATTTGCCGATTGAATTCCCACATTCTTCAGGGTAATATTCAAATGGTTGATTTCTCCGAAATCCATTAACCCGTTATTGTTTCCCCCGGGTGCAGGATCGCTTAACGATACTGTCTCCACCATAACATAGGGCCCCGATGCCGGAATCACCTGAATCGTTCCGATCCATGGTTGCCGGTTTTGTTTCGTGATGACGATGTCGGCAATTCCCGGAATCGTCAGTGGTGCAAAGGTAAGGGTAGCGGCCCCTGATGCGTCGGCCATGGCGGCTGTCAGGAGTGTTCCGTTCATCGAAAGGGCGATATAGGCATAAGGCTGGGTTGTGACAGCAAGGGTATTCATTCCGATCATCAGCGGATTGGCATAATTTGCGGTCAGCGCGGGGGGAACGGAAAAATAGATCATCAGGGAGGGGTCTCCCATCAGGTGGTAAATCTCCCAGTAATACTGTTTTCTGGATGAATTGGACTCCTCCACGGCCAGATTTCCGCAAACCGGCATCTGACCCTGTGTGATAAACCAATTGGTCACCGGCTCCCCATGGTCATGAAAAACACCGTCATAAACCCCCAGGTGGCTGGCATTATAGGCCGGATGAAGCACCACGTTTTTAAACCCGCATCCCCACCAGAAATCTTCATCCCAATAGGTATTATTAGACCCTCCGATGTATCCGACAGCCCCTTTGTTGGCAGCTCGTAACTGCTCCTCGGCGAAGCTGGTCACATCGAATTTAGCTGAAAGGCAACAATTGCCAACCATCAAACAGTATTTCCCGTTGTTGGTCAGAGCGGGAATGTCGGAAATCACGAAGGAGGGATCGCCCCATCCGCTTGAACCACAATGTGCTGTGTAGTTGGCATAAGCCACCCCTTCCGATACATTATTCTTGATATTCTGTGAATAGTTGCCCCCCGATGGTTCCGGCTGGAGATAAGTATGGGAATAGATTCCGTGGGCGGCATTGAAATAGGTCTCCGTTCCGTAGTAGATCTGACCGTTGCTGTGGGTTTGAAAACTGCCATCAGCTCCGGCCACCATGACTGCCCTGCCCAGAAATGACGGGTCTGGCATCAGGTATTGCTCATATTCCAGGGTCTTATCGATCTGCGGTTGCAGTTGCGCAACCGTGGTAGCCGAAAAACGTCCGTAAAACACCTCAGGCAGGTTGTCGTTGGTATATTCGCAATACCGAAGGTCGGTAACATGGGAACCAGCTCCGCCGGACCATGCTGGGATCTGTGCAACATCACCCACCAGCAGCACAAAACTGGGAGCATTAGTGCCGGCAGGTGGGTTAGTATAAAGATTCTGCAGCCAGGTTTTAATGGAGGTTGTGGTGTTCCCGACCGAAGGATTATTCGTGTAGCCTTCGATCACCCTGAACCCTTTCTTCTTTTTCCAGTCGATAAAGGGCTGCAGGGCGATTTGAAACATCGGGTCAGAAACGATGACATAGGTAGCGGGGGCCGATGTGATCAGCGCATCAGCCGGGCAGCCCTGGTCATAATTGTCAACCGTCCGGTAAAGTCCGCCAAACCAAGGGGATGCCTTTTGTTGCTTCAGGGCCCGGGTAGCCCCGAAGTCGGGATTGACAAACACGATATCCGCTTCCACTTCATCATAAATTCTCAGTATTCCGGTCACCGGATTATACTGAACCGGTGAGATGTCGATACGGGCAAGAACCAGCGAACGCAAAGTCCCCACGTGGGTGATCGTGACCATTTCATCGGCCAGGAATTGATCTGCCTGATAAAACTCCTTATTGTAAACAAACGGTACTTTTTCAGGATCATCTCCCTTGGAAAGAGTGGGCTGGGCCGGGAAAACAAGATGGTTCTTTCCCATAGCCCCAAGGTCGAAATCGCGGTATTCCATCCGTGTAACCCTAACCGAAAAAGAGGCATTCACCGGCACTTCGGTTAGTTTCCTGAAAACCGGCAATGCCGGTTCTCCTTCCGACTGACGGTACCCAAATCCATCCACCCGGATCATCGAAAAAAGGCCCGCCGGCGTCTGAACCTCCGTCATGGAAAATCCCGTCACCGAGCTTTTCACCTTCAGGCCAAAAGGTCCGGATTGCTTGACCATTACTACTGTTGTACCGGATTTGATATCCACTGTCCCTGAAACCAGGCTGACGGGAATAATCCATAAGACCGCACTGAGGAACCAGCCTGCGGCAAATAATCGCATTTTAATCATATCCAATAAGTTAATATAGAATAAATGAATGATTATTTCCGGTCATGCTTCACCTGTCACCCGAACATCTGCAATAATCGTTATAACTAATCAACCCTGATCAACCTGGCTGATCCGCTCCTGCCGGCAGCCTCCACCCTTATCAGATATAAACCCGACACCCATCCGTCAGTATTGAATTCACGCTTCAACTCAGAGAATTCCCTTGCCAGTATCTTCTCCCCCTTCATATCATAAACCACAACGCTTACCTGTTGCGCTGATCTGAACCCCTTGAGGGCAACCGTGAAATTTCCGTTCGTGGGATTGGGATATACCCTGAAAAAGGGGCGATCCGTTTCCAGGGGTTTGTCTTCTCCCCTGTCGGTGATGACAGTCTGTTTGGTGGGCAAGGGGCACCATGGGCCTGTCGGGGCGATATAACCATGCAACCTGCCGCCCTGAAGTACAGTCGTACCCTGGTATAGTAAGATATTCTGCCCGGCGATCAGGGTAAGGTCCCCACCGTCCTGAACCGTCACATGGGTTCCCTGACCTGCTATTTCAATGGTTTGCAGTGCATTATAACAATCAGTACCCGCGATGGTTTCATTCTGAACCAACGTCTGTACCGGCACGCTGTTCACCTGCATCACAATGGTATTGGAGGTGGCAGGGTTCTGGGAGGTACACATGGCGTTGGAGGTCATCACACACCATACCTGGTCATTATGGGAGGGCAGATAGGTAAATACATCTGTATTGTCACCGGCAGGCAATCCGTTTACTTTCCAGGCATACGCTGGTGCCGTTCCACCGTTGAACGGTAACGCAGTAAAAGTAACCGGTACCCCCGCATCGGCAGGGTTGGCCGACACCGAGATCGTGACACTTACCGGCAACGAAGTACTGCAACCGCTGGCAATTTCAACATTGTCTACATACCAGTAATCGTATTGGTATAAATCACCCTCTATAGTAAATGCTATCAATGTGTTAGGTGCATTCATATTGGACTGGATGGTGGTATTGACCACCGCGGGGCCAACATTACTGGAGGAACTCGCCACCGACCAGGCTTCATTGGTCCAGATGACTCCGTCGGTGCTTGATTGGACCCGCAGGGTGCATCCGGTTCCGTAAGCATCCAGCATATGGCGGAAACTGAGGTTCAGATGAGGGATTCCCAGTGTGTTGAACGGGGGTGTGATCAATCGGGAAACAGCCGGATTGGCGCTTTGCCACGCCGAGCGCATTTCATAGGGAGACCCTCCGGCACTGGAAGAATTCGAAACGGTCCACTTATCCGTAGCGCCGGTACCGGAAACCTGCTTTGTCCAGCATGGAGGTAAGGAAGAGGAAGGAAAATTCTCGGTAAAAGGAAGGGTGGCGTTTCCGCAAAATGTGGTTGCATTGGCGTTAAAACCTGTTGAATAGGTGTTGAGGCTGTTACAATTGTAAGCACGGTAATAATAGGTGGCGTTGGCATTCAACCCGGTATGGGGAAAAATTGTGGATGTGCCACGATAGATCACCGTACCGCCACCGGGAATAGTACTGCCAACTGCATAGTGGGTTCCGTCCACCGGGGTGCCGAACACTCCGGAAGCCGAAGTAACGACCATCACTTCATTTCCGGCAACAACCGGGCTCCATGCCAGGTTGATCTGTGAACTGGAGAATGCCACTGCCGTAAAGGATCCGGGATTTGGAACGATCCCCATGGCACAACTGATCGTGGCAGCCCATCCGTCATAGGTGAGGCTGACATCGGAACGAAAACGGAAAGTAAGGGCGCCGTTGCCATTATTTGCCGTGATGACGCCTGGGGAAGTGGTTCCGTGATACTTGCCGATCAAAGGTGAGGAAGCAGTGGGCCCGTTGTAAATGGTCAAAGTGTCATACCCCGATTCGGTGTTGAACATGGTAAAGTTGAACCGGATCATCGCTCCCGGAGTAGAAGGATAGAATGTCATGACCCGTACCTCATTGTTACCATACTGGCCGGTTGCACCACCGGAATCGTAAAAATCGCCGGTACAGGTAGTAATCGTGCCATTGGTCATGTTGAATATCGGCGGGCTGACAGTAATGTAATCGGACATTGTCAACACATCGCTGCCGGTTGCATTGGTGACCGTCAGCGAAACGGGATAGGTACCCAGCACTGGATATTGTATGGCCGGAGGGGTTTGTCCGGTGTAAGTATCCGGGGAACCTCCGGGGAAGGACCATTGCCAGGTGGCAGGATTACATTGCGAAAGGTCGGTAAAGGTTACCTGGTTACCCACCACCACGGTTCGCGGGCTCCCGGAGAAACCGGCAATCACGCTTTTCACCACCACAAAATTTGTTTTGGTTTCGGTATCGGTGTTGGTGCCATCCGAAACGGTCAGCGAAACATCATAGCTGCCCGGGGTATTGTAAACAACCGCCGGAGGATATTTTCCCACAAAGGAGGATGGGGTCCCCCCCGGAAAACTCCAGGTCCATGTGACCGGCGGACCGGTGGAGACATCGGTAAATGTAACCTGCCCGCCTATACATATCGTAGAGGGTCCAGAGGTAAAACTGGCATTCAGTCCCAGTTCAAAAGGAGAAACATAGGTCATAAAAACTCCGTTGCGGTTATCGGTCCAGCAGGGGTAAACTTTTCCTCCGTTGGAAGTAATGCCAAGATAATCGCCCATATATCCATCGGCCAGTCCGGGTATGGCCGAGGGGGTGAAAGCGACATCGCTGACCTGGAAATCGCTCCAGGTTTGTCCCGCATCCACCGAATAGGCTGCAAACACCTCCGTCTGATTGGTGGCCACATTCCGATCATCATAATAAACCACTGTCAGTACCCCCGTTTCGGGATCACAACTGATCCAGGGGAAGTACGACTTCTTTCCGGCGATATTGGGGCCCTGGTTTACCCTGACGGGGGTGGACCAGGAGGTTCCGCCATTCTCAGATCTCGACATGTAGACGCTGGCATTGGTGCCGGTGTTAACTCCCGGGGTTCCGATGTTGGTCCAGACCACGTATAAATTCCCGGAATAGGGGCCATTGCTTATATCCACGGCCATTACGGGAAAAGAGTTGACGCGGTGATTTTTCGATACCGTGGTATTCCTGATCCCCCTTATATTGCTGATAATCCTGGTTGCCGGCAGGTAGGTGGCGCCACCGTCCGTTGATTTGGCAAAGCCGATGGCGGTTTCGTCCGAAGGCCAGCTGTCATAAATGGCCCAAACAGCGTAAACCTCACCATTCGGACCTGTCTGAAGGTTGACACCCTGATTGTGGCTTCCGGCATTGATTGCCGCACTGAGGGTGACCGGCGAACTCCAGTTCACGCCATCATTGACCGACCGTGAAATTCGGATCTCGGCATCATAACTGCCGCCAAAATCGGTCCAGGAGACGTAAAGATTTCCTTCGTAGGGACTGCTCAGGCTATTATCAATCCACATATGGTTTTTATCAGCCAGCGATCCGGGATTGGGAGCCACGGAGGCTGTGGTCCAGGTCGTACCGTTATCGGTAAATGCAATTCCCTGTCCGCTCGAACTGCTGATGAAATTAACATACTCCCGTCCATTTCTGCCTATGGCCGTGGTGGGGTCTCCCCTGTTGGATCCTCCGGCCCCGGAAGAACTTCCTGCCCAGCCTATACCGGCATTGGCAGACTGAAAATAGTTGGCGCCGTAAAGGGTACCCACCGAGGAGCCGCTCCAGCTTGTCGAATTGTTCGAATTCAGCAAATAATCCGCATTGTTCGGATCCACGAACACCGAATTTTCACTTTGGGTGACATTGGTTTGGGCTGTTACCGGAATATCCGGCGAATTGATCGTCCTGATGCCCCGGACAGAGAGGGCGGTTCCCTTATAAATAGCCGGCGGGATTGGCACAACCGGATTACGTGGCACTAAACCCTTGTCCGCCATTTTTTTCCAGTACCCAAGGTTGTCGACCCGGGTATCGACCTGATCGTAAACACCTTTACCGCCTCTGGTCTCTTTTTTCTCCTGCGCAAATGCTGATTCCATGCACCATAAAAACAGAGACAGCACTCCTAAAATAAATCCTGCTTTCTTCATATAAATCAATTTCAGATTTTATTTGACAAAGGGCCGATGTCATAATTGGCGGAACCTCTCCGACATCTGACGCTTCGCATTGTTATAATTTCACCACCTTTATCTTTCCCACTTCCTTTCCGTCGGCACCGTTCAGCCGAAGGAGGTAGATGCCGGAGGGATGCCCTTCCAGGGATAAACGATGCCTGGCGGCACCTGACACTACTTCCGACCGGATCTTTTCGCCTTTCATGCTGAAGATATCCACAGTCAGGTTCATCAACATTCCGGCCGACACCGGTTCAATGGTCAGCATACCGCCGGTAGGGTTGGGATACACCCTGAATCCCCGGAGAAGCGACGAAGGAGAGGCCAGGTCGGAACCGGAGAGTATCCGGCCTTTTGTAGGATCCTGGCACCAGGGACCTTCCGGCGCGATATAGGCATGCATATACCCCCCCGGCTGAACGGTGGTCCCGGGATACATCAGGATGTTCTGACCCGCGATCAGCGTTGCATAACCATCCGGTTCCACGGTGAAATAGGTTCCGCTTCCCGCCAGCATGATCGTCTGAAGGGCTTCAAAACACTCATCCTCCGAAACCACAATATTCTGCAGGGAAGTATTGACTGCCATGCCGTTTACCTGCATGGTGATGATATTGGAGGTTACCGGGTTGGAGACCGGACAAAAAACATTGGCCGTCAGCACACAACTGACCACATCGCCATGGGCAGGAATGTAAGTAAATGTATTGCTGTTTGAACCGGCATTGGACCCGTTCACCTGCCACTGAAAAAACGGCGCGGTTCCTCCGTTGATTGCCACGGCCGTATAGGTAACCGGATCGCCTTCATTGACGGGGTTGGCGGATGCCACGATGGTAACACTGACCGGTATAAGGGTGGAACAGCCGCTGGTAACGGTTACATTATCCACGTACCAGTAATCGTACTGGTAAAGGTTTCCTTCGATGGCAAAGGCGATGTAGGTCGTGGGGGAGTTAATATGGCTGCTGATCGTGGTATTGACGAGTGTGGCATTGATATTGGAAGAAGATGAAGCTACCGACCACGCTTCGTTGGTCCAGTTCAGCCCATCAGAACTTGATTGAACCCTCAGTGTACACCCGGTGCCGTATGCATCGAGCATATGCCGGAAGCTCAGGTTGAGCGAAGGTATTCCGACGGTATTGATGGGCGGTGTGACCATCCGGGTGGTTGCCGGATTGGCACTTTGCCAGGTAGTCCTCATTTCATAAGCGCTTCCGCCTGCATTGGCCGAGTTGACGACTGTCCATTTGTCAACCGCACTGCCGGTTGTTTGTTTCGTCCAGCAGGCAGGAAAGGTCGAAGCAGGAAAGCTCTCTGATAGCGGCAGGAGCGATATTCCGCATAAGGTGGCGGCATTGGCAGTCACTCCGGCAGAGTAAGTAAAACCTGCATTATAGCTGAATGCTTTATAGAAGTATGTCGTATTCGGGTTCAGCCCGGTATGGTTGAAGTTGGTCAACGCACCGCGGTACAGCACGGTTCCGCCGCCCGGGATCGCATTTCCGGCATCATAGGCACTGCCATTGGTTGGGGTTCCGAAGGTGGCAGCGGGGGAGGTGACGATCATCACCTCATTGGCGGCGCTGTTTTTTACCCATGAAAGATCGATCTGGTTGGTGGATGCAGGTGTAGCAGTGAGCGAAGCGGGATTGAAAACCACTCCGGTCAAACAACTGACGGCCGCTGCCCATCCTGCGTTGGCCACGCTCACGTCGGAAGTAAACTGAAACGTGAGTGTACCGGCGCTGTTGTTGGCAATAACGGTGCCCGGGGAGGTGGTCCCGGTGTAGCTTCCGATCAGCGGAGCAGTTATGCCAGTTCCATTGTATATCTTCAGATAATCGTACCCCGATTCCGTATTGAAGGCGCTGAACACCACTTTGATAACGGCGTCCGGTGTGGAAGGAACGAAGGTAAGAACGTAGTTTTCGTTGTGCTGATAAGAGGAGGAGGGTCCCCCTGAATCGTAAAAATCACCCGTGCAGGCGGTCACGGTGCCGTTACCCATATTGTATACCGGTGGTACAACGTTGATATATCCGGTCTTTGTTTTGGTATCGCTGCCCGATCCGTTGGCAACGGTCAACGAAACATTGTAGGTGCC
>CAYLVY010000077.1:16406-18264 GCA_964387205.1 uncultured Draconibacterium sp. | reverse complement strand
AGGAACAACATCCCCTGGATCAGACTGATCAGAAATACCGGTAAAGGTTTCAACCGCTCTCTTTTTTATACCCCTGACGGGTAAAACAAAGGTACGACTTTCCGCAGAAAAATGCTGAACGCTTGTTTTTATTTATATTTGTTCTACATTTGATTTCTTAAAACGAAAACTATGAAAAAAATCTATCTGATTTTGAGCATATTTGGATTCACATCCACATTGGCACTGTATGGACAGACCGAACTGAGTAATTTCAATGCAACCGGTTCCGGTTATTCCGTTTCATCGGCAACCGATTACCAGTGTATCGGTATAAACCCGGCCAACCTTGGCTGGAGCCACGACAACCACAGCATGAACATCGGATTTCTGGAGACCGGATTCTCCATTTATTCTGAAGCCATTACCAAACGTCAGGTCACCGATATCATTTTCCGGAATGAAGGTCAGCTTTCTTTCACCGAGCGGCAACAGGCTGCGAAGGATTTCACCGGAAAACTCACGTGGGGCTCCCTTGGGATCACATGGCTCGGCTTTTCCTGGCAGGATGATAAGATAGGAGGTTTTGCGGTGAATATCCGTGAGCGTGCCCAATGGAGTACGGTGTTCAACCGGAATGCTGCCAACTTTCTCTTTCTTGGCTTCAATGATCCCTATTTCGACAGCACCGTGGTCAATCTTGGGGACACGGCCGGGTATAGTACCAATCCAAAGTGGGCCAATGAAATTTACGATGGTTCTAACCTTCATTTTTACTGGTACCGCGAATACAATTTTGCTTATGGAAGGAAGATACTGGACAAAAAGAATTTCAAGTGGTATGGAGGTTTGGGGCTGAAATACCTGCAGGCTTACGGGAGTTTCCAGTATCGGCAGGAAGGCGATGATCTGACCGCCTATTATGCCCTCAGCCCGATCTTCAGTATCAACAATAAAACGCCGACTCCGTCACAGATTGCCGGCGACGGCCTGAAGAAGGTCGGGGATGGTTTCGGTATCGATATCGGATTCAGTTTTCAGATCATGGAAAAATTAAGGATTGCCTTAGCGGTCAATGATATCGGTTCCATCACCTGGAATGGTAATGTTTATCAGGGGTACAACACATCGGTCTGGAAGATCTCAACCTCCGGGATCACGAACTATAACATATTTGAGCAGGGAGAACTGATCCAGTCAGACAACAAACCTGACGATCCCGGTTTATGGGAGGGTCTTAAAAACAAAAACATCAACCTGCCCACCCATTTTCGCGGAGGTGCGAGTTATCGTTTCATCCCGCAACTTGAAGCAGGTTTCGACCTTTATGTACCTATTGCTACGGATGTTCCGGGATATTATGAAAAGCAGGTGGCAGGTCTGGGGCTTCGCTACGAGCCGGTAAAATGGGTACGACTGTCGGCCGGAATGGTGTCGGGTGGAAAATTCGGGACCAATATGCCGTTTGGAATCACCTTTTATCCTGTGCGGAATGAGGCCACCTCCTGGGAACTTGGTCTGGCAACCCGGGACCTGATCTCCTTTTTTCGCCAGGAATTCGCCACCGTTTCGGCAGCATTTGGATTCCTGCGGCTGAGTTTCGGAAATAAAAGGTAAAAGTAACTGAGCAGCAGTTAGTTTCCGTTTAAAGCAATCCGGTGGGTGTGCTCGGCAATGACGAGTTCTTCGTTGGTGGGTACCACCATGGCCGTGATCCTGGATCCGGGTTTACTGATCACCATCTCTTTCCCACGAAGACCTGTATTGACCGGCTCATTAAAATCCAACCCCATGAATGCCAGTTCGTGGCAGCATTCGTAGCGGGTTTCAGGGTCATTCTCCCCGATCCCGCCGGTAAAGATCAACAGGTCCAGTCCGC
>CAYLVY010000077.1:0-16396 GCA_964387205.1 uncultured Draconibacterium sp. | reverse complement strand
ACATCTGCAATCCCAGGATCGCTCGTTCGTTTCCGGCGGCTGCTTCCTTTTCGATTTCGCGCATATCGGAAGACACCCCGGTAATACCGAGCATGCCGCTGTGCTTATTGACAAGGGTGTTGGCGATATTGATATTAAGCTCTTCCTTCTCCATAAGGAAGGTGAAAACACCAAGGTCGACATCACCCGAGCGGGTCCCCATGATTAAACCTTCCACAGGGGTAAGTCCCATGGAGGTGTCCATCGATTTTCCATCCTTAATTGCAGCCATGGAAGAACCATTTCCAAGGTGGCAGGTGATGATCTTCATCGACTCGACCGGCCGGTTGAGTATTTCACAGGCCCTGCGCGCAACGTAATAGTGACTGGTCCCGTGAAATCCGTATCTTCTGATGCCATATTTTTTATAAAGGGAATATGGTAATGCGTAAAGGTAGGAATATGGAGGCATTGTCTGGTGGAAAGCAGTGTCGAAAACCGCCACCTGAGGCGCTTCGGGCAACAGGTGCTGCATGGCGAAAACTCCTTTGAGGTTGGCAGGGTTGTGCAGCGGTGCCAGCGGGATGCAGGCTTTAAAGTCGCGAATGGTCTCGTCGGTGATGAGACAACTTTCCTGGAAACGCTCCCCGCCATGTACCATGCGGTGGCCAACGGCTTCGATCTCCGAAAGGGAGGCCATGCAACCGTGTTCCTTGCTGATCAGGACACCCAGTACATATTCGATTCCGGTCTGGTGATCAATGACTTCACCCTCCAGGCGCACTTTATGCCCGTCAGGCCGTTCATGACGAAGAAAAGAGCCCTTCAGCCCCACTTTTTCCACGATGCCTTTGGCGACCAGTTCAAGGTTCACCGCATTGAAAAGCTGATATTTAATAGAGGAACTTCCGCAATTAATTACAAGAATATTCATATATGTATCTGTGTTTTAACAACAAGTATCTTCCGTTTTCTTATTCCCGTCCTGATCATATTCGTAGAATCCCATTCCACTGGCCCTGCCAATGCGGCCTGCCCTTACCAGTTTTTTTAGGATCGGAGAGGCAATATAACGGGTGGATCCGAATTCGGTGTAGAGGTTCTCCATCCACCGGATAATTTTATCCAGCCCGATCTTATCGGCAAATTCGAAGGGTCCAAGGGGCATATTGAAACTCGCTCGCATGGCCAGGTCGATATTTTCCATAGTACTAACCCCTTCCATCAGGGTTTCACATGCTTCATTCAGGATGACCACAAAGAGGCGGACACTGACCAGTCCTGGTGATTCGGTCACCGGGATCAGTGTTTTTCCGAGCATCCTGACGAAGGTGACTACCTTGTCGTAAGCCTCGTCGGAAGTATGGAGGCTGCGGGCAAGTTCGACCACGCTCGCACCGGGGGCGGTTGTAGATACATGAAGGCTGACACACCGGTCGCCGTATTCAAGTTCCGAAGCCAGTTCGGTCACCACCAGTGTACTGGAATTGGTGGCAATGATGCAATCGCGGCTTACGCTTTTCTCTATTTGCCTGAACACATCCTTGCGAAGCTGGAAACTCGATTCGCCCTGGCGGGATTTTACCGCTTCGATTACCAACTCGCACGGGCCAAAATCGCTGTAAGTGATTGTCCCTTTGATGCGCGACATAATGGCATTTTTCTCGCCGGGGGTCAACCCCCAGTGGTTGATCTCCTTGTCGAGTTGCCTGCGGATCTCTTCCAGTGAATGCGAAATTACCTCCTGACTGAGTTCAAGGAAAATCACTTCAATTCCCTGTTTTGAAGCCATAATGACCAGTTCCTGGCCAACGGCGCCACACCCTACAATGCCAATTTTCGAAAACAGCACCTTAGGCCGTGCATGTTTACTAAGGCCGTACTTTTCAATAGGTTCTGTCAATATTTCTGCCATATATTCCCGATTATTTCGATGTTATCTTTCAATATCATTATTTTTGCAAAAGTAAGTGAATTGCACGAGATAGGAAATGAATCCCGGCGTTTTGCTGTTAATTTTTTAACATGAAATGATGGCCTTTCACGGATGGAACCATTGTTAACAATGTTCGGCAGAAAACCCGGCATGGGGTGCGCATGGTGGTACCGGGCCTTCCTGCCGGTGGTTCTGGCTTTTGTAACATGGCCGCTTCCCTGCCGGGTTGCCCGGGCTGAATCAACAGGCTCCTTTTTATGGGATGCCGCTCCGAATGTGATCATTTCCGCCGTTCCAATGATTGACTTTCAGGGGAATGTAACAGGAATCACCATCCCTCTGAAACGTGCCGGCCGCCTATTCTTTATGGAAGGCTCCGTGAACGACATACCCGGAAACTTCATCCTCGATACGGGAGCCTCCAACCTGGTATTGAACAAAACCTATTTCCGGAACAGCATCGAAACCGAACAGGAGGAGGGCGGTGGCGTAACAGGCGCCATCGGTACCATTGGCAAACTCCAGGCAAAAAAGATCATCATCAGCGACCTGATCTATCACAATGTTCCTGCCGATGTGGTCCCGCTGGGCCATCTTGAAAATCGCAGAGGTATCAAGATCCTCGGCCTTTTTGGCATGAACCTGCTCCAGAAAACCGAGATTGTACTCGATTTATTGCATAACCAACTGCAGATATACAAACTTGACCGGAACGGCGAACGCCTTGCAAAAAACATCGCTCACGAACGTTATGACATTCGTCACAGAATTTCCATCAACCGGAATGTCCTCTTTGTCGTAGCCAATGTAGCCGGGAAATCCCTGGAGTTCTGTCTGGATACCGGAGCCGAATCAAACCTTCTTCATAATGGAATCCCAAAACAAGCCATGGGAGCGGTGTCTATCACACGGCGTTCCACCCTCAGGGGAGCCGGTTCGTCCCATGGAGAACTGCTGATGGGTTCCATTTCCGACTTCACCCTGGGAACCCGGCAGATCGGCCCGATGGAAACAGCGGTCTGTAACCTGAGCGCCATGTCTGAAAAATATGGTTACGAGATCGATGGTATGTTAGGGTATGATTTTTTCATGAAGGGAAAGGTCAGCCTCAACCTGGTGAAAAAAGAGATGGCCATTGCCATATATCCGGAGGGAAAGCCATGAAAACAAAAAGCATTGCAATATTTTTCTGGCTGATGCTTCCGATCTGGATGGCAGCACAGGGCATTTTTAACCCTGAAAAGGTTTGTCGTATTGAAGATGGCAAACTGATCTTTATCCTGGATAACCGTTGGACACCTGAACAACGGAAACAGATCGGAATAACCTATGACCTCGACAGCCTTTTACTGACCGATGCCTTCTCGGGAAGGCACATTATCAACGACAGTGGTACAATATGGCAAGCGAGGAAACTGGATGTCCATCGCACAGAACTTTCCAAAGTCCAGGAAACGGAGAATCCCAGAGATCCTGAAGAGATGATCTTTCTGCTGGATGATGACAAAATGAAGATTGTCTATGAGGCTGAGCGTGAATCCGTTCCTTACGGCATTAACCGGATGACCCGAAACAGCATCATGCCTCTGCAAAAAGGCCGTTACCGTTTCTTCCTTCCCGGCCATCGTGATGCCCGCCGGGTTTACCTGTCCGGTTCGTTCAACGGATGGAGTACCATGGAAACCCCGATGGAACGATCCGACAGCGGCTGGACAGCAGTGTTGAACCTGCGCCCGGGCAAATACAGTTACAAATACATCCTCGATGGTAAATGGATCCATGATCCACATAACCGACAGACTGAACCTGACAGGCACGGAGGAAAAAATTCCATCTGGTTCTGCTACAATTACCAGTTCGCACTCGACGGCCATGCCGCCGCAAAAGATGTCTGCCTGGCCGGGAGTTTCAACTCCTGGAACCGTAATGAACTCAAAATGATCCGGATCAACGGAAAGTGGAGGATCAACCTGTTCCTCCGCGAGGGGACCCATGCCTATAAATTCATTGTGGATGGCAACTGGATCCTTGATCCCGGCAATAAAGTGACACGGCCCGACGGGAGGGGGAATTTCAACTCCTTTATGAGCCTGGGTGATACACTATACTTTACCCTGAGAGGATTCGCGAAAGCCGGAAAAGTGACGGTTGCCGGCAATTTCAACGACTGGAACCCTGATGAGCTGGCTATGAACAAGGTGACGGGAGGATGGGAATTACCCTATGTGCTGGCAGCAGGAACCTATGAGTATAAGTTTGTTGTGGACGGAAAATGGATCATCGATCCCGACAACCCCAATACCACCGGTGAAGGCGATTTTATCAATTCTATCCTGACCGTAAAACCAAATGTGACTTTCCGCCTGCTGCACTATACCAGCGCGAAGGAAGTCTTTGTCACCGGCACTTTCAATAACTGGAGCCGGAAAGGCTATCGGATGATCCGACGCAACGATGCATGGGTATTTCCTTTGCGCCTCCCTCCCGGGAAGTACCTGTATAAATTCATTATCGACGGACGGTACATACTCGATCCGGACAATCCACTCTGGGAAGAGAACGAATATGGTACCGGGAACTCCGTTTTATGGGTAGCCCCGCAGTAATGGAAAAATCTTTCGTATCTTGCTCCACCAATACAGGCAAACCGTATGTTTTGCCTTCAACCAGCCATTGTTATGCACATTGATCTATCGGAAGGCATACCTACTGCAACCCAGTACCTTGAGGTTGTTGCCAAAGAACCTTTCACCTCCATGGAAACCTTTTCCGCTGAATTTCTGAAGAGATATCACCGGGAACTGGAGTATTACAGGACGAAATGGGTAAGCGATCCGCTACACCAGTGGAGCCGGCAGTGGGAATATCCCTATGTTTTTCAGCAAATAAAAAGATACGGTACCAAAAACTCCGGTACCACTATTCTTGATGCAGGTTCCGGGATCACTTTCTTCCCGTTTTTTATCCATAAGGAATTGAAACAGGCCGGCATCCGCTGCTGTGACTATGACGAACAACTGGAGCCCTTGTATAGCAGGATTACTGCTGATCGATCCGCCGATCTGCAATTCCGGCATGCAGATCTTCACAGGTTGCCTTATGAGGAGCGTTCATTCGATATCATTTACTGTATATCGGTACTCGAACATACCATCGATCACCTGACCATCCTCAGGGAATTCAGGCGGGTATTGAAACCCGGAGGCAGGTTGATCGTAACCTTTGACATCTCTCTTGACGGTAAAGGAGATATCAGCATCGAACAGTCAAAGCAATTACTCAACGACCTTCAGCAACTCTTTGCATTTGAAGCCTATGACACTCCACAATTTCTGGCTCAGGCATCTGATCCTGACATGCTGACCACCAAATCGGATTGTATCCCCGACCGGTTATTACCCTGGGGAAGACCAGGCCTGTTGGAGAAAATGAAATATTTCATCAGACATGCGGCCCTGCTTAATTACCCGCCTGCTTTTAGTTTTTGTTGCGTTTCCCTTATTAAGGAAGATTAACGGCCGGGCCACCACGTAAAAACAACAGAGGCGGCATGTGTGGACATGCCGCCTCTGTTCATTTATTTCGCAGTGTTAAATTCAGGTCATTAATTCCCGTAAATATTGCTGTTATTCCTGTATCCCGGATTATCCACGTACCAGTCGGGATATAGCGTTCCGGATGACTGGGCCCACTCGGCAAACTTCAGATGCGCCGTTACGATATCAGCTTTTTCCAGCGGCCAGGCGAACTCTTCGGCAATAAAGATAGCCCATGGAAGATTGGTTTTCGATTTATAGTACTTACCGGTCCCGGGATTGGTGTCATCGTTAAAGGTGCCGAAAACTGAGATATCGGCTTTGCTTGTCGGAATATAACCCGGCATGTGAACCTCTTTCCCGCGTTCCTGGTTAATGATAATAAAATGGTTGAAAGGCGGCAGACCGATAGCGGAGGATACCTGAGGGGTGGAGAAATTCACGGTGATGGTAACGGTATCGGATGTCCCCGTAAACCCGTTGTTCAGGGTATTGAAGAAGGAACCGCCGGCTCGGTGGATCACCTTTTCGGTGTTATCCCATACTACAACAACCGGTTTTTCGGTTCCGCTTTCCAAACCCTTACCATCAAAGGTCATAAAACTACCCGGGGAAACCACAGTACCGGAAACGCCCTGGATAGCTCCAAAATCGATGTCATCAAGCTGGAAGGCAAAGCCGTTGTGGAAACTACCGCCTACTGCTTTCACCATGTAGGTATTGATTAAATCCACAACCTGATTCTGGGCATTGGTCACTTTATTGAAACGGATATCGACAACCAGGTCGTTCATATCAAAGTCGCCGTAGCTTGGCCAGAGATCCTCAAAAGCCATGGATGCAAAAGTAGTGGCAGAGGGATAGTAGTTATTATACGCCCGCAAAGGATCGAGGGGATATTCATCATCAGGATCTCCGACACCATCACCATCGGTATCGGTGATAGGGGGTACGCCGATTCCCTCGGGATTACAAGGGGTAACGGGGACATAGTTAGTGGCGGTGGCGATGGAAGTAAAGGTGGCGCCATTGACGAATTGGGCAACCGTTCCAGTGGTAAGGACCGCATTATCATCAGCCCATTCGATGGCTCCTGAGACCTGCTTATTGTTATTGATGGTAGCGTTACCGGTTGATTTGACCGTGTTTTTGCTGCCTCCACCCGAAATACTATTGTTCAGCACGACATTCGTGGCAGAGAGCATGGATTGGTTCTGCAGTATCAGGATACCGGAGGAACTGTTCTGGAAAGTGTTGTTGGATTTGAGATAACCACCGTTCATGGTAAGGGTGCCGGCATTCAGGTAGGTGAAGTTTTGTACCAATATATGACAGGTATTGGTGAATTGCTTGCTGGCATTCAGGTTCAGGTTGTTGCCGACATTGATGGTGCCTGAATTGTTCAGGGCATTGTTCATGGAAAGGTCATCGGCAATATTGAGGGTTCCCGCGTTGGTAAGCGATCCGGAACCGTTATTGCTGTTGTAATCACCTGCAATATCCATTGTCCCGTAATTTTCCACTATACAGTTGGGGCTGAAGTTGTTGTTGATCTGAAAATCTGACGAATAGTTGACCAGTTTGGCTACCGACTGGCTCAAGCTTAAACTGCCAATGGTTACAGAGGAGTTTTGCCATGCGGTAAAGGTGCCGTTACCATCGATCGTGATACTGTTGATAGTAAAAGTACCACCGTCGGCAACCACGATATGGCAGTTGTTGCCCATATTGTTGACGGAGGAGACATTGGCTGTTCCACAAACCCTTACCGTCCCGCCTCCGCTCCAGTGCTGGAAGTTGAGGCTTCCAGTAAAAGTAGAGGTAACGCAATAGGTTTTACCTCCGTTGATGGTAACGCTGCCACTGCCGCTTATCACCACGTCACAACCGGAATTACAGTCGGGGCCAGAGATAACGACTTTGTAATTCCCGTTGGTGGCATTATGCTGAAAGGTGTGGTCGACACGGTCACCGGAAAGGGCTTTGTAGGCTACTTCAGAAGTGCCGTCGGGATGGGATATCCTGATCCACAGACCCTCCGTGTAGGTGGGGACCATCAGGCTGACATTATAGTTGAATCCAAACCCTGCTGAGCCGGAAGCAATGGGTAATGCCCCGGTGTTAGGATCTGCCCTGAAAATGGTGACTTTACTGAGTAATCCGCTGGCTGAGGGAGCTGATAAACCGACTTCAGCCTGAATGTTGCGTGAAGTGCTCCAGTTGAAACCATCGCTGACCTTGAGTTCAGTTGTTTTGGTTGCAGCGGCAACGGGCTCTTCCTTAATATCCTTTTTACAGGAACTTACTCCGGCGGTGACCAGTAGCGCCAGAAAAATAATTTGCAGGGTTCTCATAACGATTAGAAATTTTGAGTTAGACAATAAATATATCAAATATTGTGCCACTCATACATTTCATTTATTATCTGCTCATTACATATGAAGGAAATGAAATATACTCTAAAAATGAGCATTACGGTTTCCCGTAATTAGAATAAAAGGATCATAAGTGCCAGCCGAATTGTACCTTTGCAGATTTACAACGGATAGCAATTGAACAAGAACCGGTATTATGTTGTCTGGCGTGGAAAGGAGCCGGGAATATATGAAACATGGGCAGCATGCAAGACCATGGTAAATGGGGAAAACGGTGCACTTTACAAAGGTTTTCCCACATTGGAGCTGGCCCGGAAGGCATTTAATGAATCACCCTGGAAATATGTCGGCAGGAATCGGGCCGGTAAGTCCCTGTCAATAACCGATCCGGCTGCACCCGAAAAACCTGTTTCCGACAGCATCTGCGTCGATGCTGCCTGTTCAGGGAATCCGGGCATACTGGAGTATCGGGGAGTGGATACCCTTTCGGGCGCAGAGTTGTTCAGGAAAGGGCCTTTTCCGGAAGGGACCGTCAATATCGGTGAATTTCTGGCCATTGTTCATGCGTTGGCTTATCTGAAACAAAGGGATTCCGACTGGCCGGTGTACAGCGATTCCGTTACGGCCATCGCATGGGTAAGAAACCAAGCCATTAAAACCAACCTGAAACGCAGTGAACGGAATTCGGGACTGTTTGATCTGGTTGACCGGGCACTGAACTGGCTGCAAACCCATCACTGGCCCAACAATGTGTTGAAATGGCAGACACATTATTGGGGTGAGATCCCTGCCGATTTCGGAAGAAAATGATCTCCCGTTACTTCATGGTGGCGAAAAAAGCGTCGGTCAGGTGTTCCAACCGATGTCCGTTGGCATTCAACTGAATGGTGATAATATCAAACCGCACCTCCCCTGTATGCTTTTTTACCCGCATATAGGAATTGGCTGTCCTGACCAGTATTTTCTGCTTGTCACGCGGAACAACCTCTGATGGCTCGATGGGATATGTTCCCGTGCGGGTCTTTACCTCTACGACCACGATAAAATCTCCCTGTCGGGCGATAATGTCGATCTCTTCCCGGCCACACTTCCAGTTCCTTTCAAGCAAAACATATCCCAGTTTCAGCAGGTGATCGGCGGCAATTTGTTCGCCATGCTTTCCAATATCAATGTTTCCTTCCATAACAAAGCAGCACAGAACATAAGGCTTTTACCCTGTTTAATAAGCAGCAGGGTTTTTCTTAGACACCTGACAACGGTCTGTCATACTGATTTTCATTATCAGTTTATGGTTAATCGGAAAACTGACAGAAAGGTAACGGTTCTGTTAATAAAAAGTGAGAGAGGGAGCTCTGTCCACCGACAACCGCACTTTTCGCCCCAGTATGAGCGTCAGATTGTTGTCGATATGACCGGCGGGAAAATCGAAACAAACCGGATAATCATACTCCTGAACTGCCGCGGCAATGATTTCGCAGGCATTTTTCCCAAAAGGCACAGGATTATCGTGCATGTCGGTCATCCCGCCTACCAGAAGGCCTGCCAGTCGCTCCAGCTTCCCGCTTCGTTTCAGGTTGAGCATCATCCGGTCGATGTGATAAAGATACTCGTCGAGGTCTTCGATGAAAAGTATCTTGCCATTGGTATCCGGGCTCGAAACGCTTCCTGAAAGTGCATACAGCAACGACAGGTTGCCCCCGACCAGAATACCTTCCGCCACACCGTGACGGTTAAGCGAAGAGAGCTTCCATTCGTAGGAAAATGGTTCCCCTTTCAAAGCATCAAGCAGTGTTTCAAGGGCATCTTCTGATGGATTCCGGCCGATGTTGTAAGGCATGACAGCATGGAGGGTCTCTATGCCAAAACACTGATGAATATGGGTATGCAATACGGTAACATCACTATACCCGACAATCCATTTTGGATTCCTGCAAAACCGGGTGAAATCGAGTTGATCAATGATCCGGAGTATTCCATAGCCACCCCTTGCGCAAAGGATCGCGCGGATTTCATCATCATCCAGCATTTTTTGCAGATCACGGCGCCGCTGGTCATCGGTACCTCCAAACTGATGATGGGTATTAAAGATATAGGAACCCAGCACTACCTCCATTTCATGCCGGGTAAAAAACCGGATGGCCGGGTGAATTTCTGCAAAAGTGACGCTGCGGGCCGGGGCCACAATGGCAATTTTATCTCCAGATCTGAGGCATGCGGGACGTATCATATCTTTTGGCATGGCTGCAAAAGTAACACCATCGTCAACAGGATCGGTTTAAAATTCAATTCCCTCCCGTGCAGGGATCAGGCCATTCTGATAGTAGTGCCTGACCTCTTTCATTTCTGTGATCAGATCGGCGGCGTCGATCAACTCCTGAGGTGCATACCGTCCGGTAATGATCAGTTCCGTATTTTCAGGCTTCTGCTTTATTAATCCGATTACCTGCCCGATGGAAAGCAACTGGTGGTAAAGTGCAATGGTCAGTTCATCTGTCACGATCATATCAAACGCGGGGAGATGATTCATCATGGAGATCAGATCGTCATATCCGGCCCGGGCAGCGACATGATCCTCAGGTTCAATCCCCCGCTGAAAAAAACACCCACGGCCATAATTCCGGAAAGTGATCAACCCGCCGAGTGATTTTAGCACCTCAATTTCATGATATTCCATTCCTTTGACAAACTGGCTGAACAACACCTTCTTCCCTGCCCCGGCAGCCCTGATAGTGAGCCCGATGGCCGCGGTTGTCTTACCCTTGCCATTGCCGGTATACAGATGTACTTGTCCCCTGACTGACATTCCGACCATGTTGATTGTCAAAAATAGTGAAATTCAAAAAAAAATAAGAAAATTTCTTTCTTTATGAACATATGTTCATTATATTTGCAATTACAAACTTCTAACTATGTTTTACATCATTGAAAAAAAGACTATGCCAGGATTAAACAAAAGAGGTCCCCAGGGGGAAGGTCCGATGACCGGCCGCCAGATGGGGCGTTGCACCCGTTTCGGGGCAGCTTTAAAAAGGGATTTAGACGAAACGGTTCAGCCGGCCGATGATTTTCCGGCCGGGAATGCAGGCTGTGGGGCCGGTTGGCGCCATGGGCGTGGTCAGGGACGGGGCAACGGTGCCGGAAACCGTCACCGGTTTGGGCAACGATGATCTTTATCGCAGGAGAAAAAGAATCCTGAATGAAACCTGTAGATTCGCCTTCCATCACAATGGAAAAGGATATTTTTTCCATACATTTGCAAGGAAAGATATAATTTTTCATGCTTTGGAGGTGTCTGTCTTTTCTTCTCCTAATTTTAATTTCTCAAGGCAGTTTTGCACAGCCTGAGATGATTAGTTCATTCAGTGCACTGATGGAAGCCTTAAAATCAGGCCACGAAGTGCGCGTGGTGATACACTACATGCGATGCCGGCAGGAAGGCAGGGATGCAGATACTACCTCCGTTCCGGATATATCAGCCTCTCTGAACATCGGCACCTGGGAATTTTTTAACCGGCAAGCGATTGGCAATCCCATGGCGTTTGTGGTGTTTTCTGAACATAAACTGATCGCACACTCCAAAAAATCGAAATACCTCTTCAATTACGGAAAAATAAAAGTTTTTGAAGACAATACCGCAATGGTAGATGCCAGGTATCTCCATCCCCGCACGTATAAAACAATGATGAAACAGCAATACCGCTGCTCCATCTCCGACGGCAGCGCCACTGGTGGTATTGAATTCTATAGACACTAAACCGATGGATACGAGGACAGCGTTAAAAGATAAAATTCGGGGAATGAAGGAGACCCTTCCGCCCGTGATCCTGGAGGACCATTTCCGGTTGAGGCCTGATATGGCCCAGCGCTACAATAATCATCAAAAACTAAACTTTAAAAAGGATGTGGCGTGGATTCTCTCTTTCCTGGCCGAATCAGTCTGGGCCAGCCAACCAATACTCTTCGAAGAATTCATCTCCTGGTTGCGTACCTTCCTTGGATCGCTGAATGTGCCCATGAAAGATGTCAGGGAGAGCCTTGAACTTATTCACCAGAGAATTACCGGCAGTTGCAGTGCGGAGGAGCGCCGGATGGTCAACGATTGCTTTCTCCCTGTACTGAATCAGTTCAACCGGAATGACTCACCCCTGTCAATTCCTGCCATGGAACCTGATCTGACACCATCAGCCAGTCAATATCTCGCGTTGCTGCTGAAAGGAAACAGAAACGGTGCTATGGAACTTATCCTCGACATGGTCAAAGAGGGAACACCCATCCGGGATATCTATACGAGTATTTTTCAACCTGTTCAGTATGAGATTGGCAGGTTGTGGCAGACCAACCAGATCAGCGTAGCGAAGGAGCATTACAGCACCGGGGCCACCCAACTTGTCATGTCGCAACTCTATCCATACCTTTTTACAGGCAGAAAGAAGGAGCGAAAGATGGTCGCCACCTGTGTGCCCGGCGAATTGCATGAACTTGGAGCCAGGATGGTCACCGATTTTTTTGAAATGGAGGGATGGGACACCTATTACCTGGGTGCCAATATGCCCATCGATGGGGTTATCCGTTACATCAGCGAGGTACGGCCTCAGTTGCTGGCGATCTCGGCTACCATGACCTACCATGTCAGTGAAGTGGAAGAGATGATCCGGAAGATCCGGTCGTCGGAAGCGCTACCCCCGCAGATGAAAATCCTGGTGGGGGGATATCCTTTCAGATTATCGGACAACCTCTGGCATCCTGCGCAGGCAGTGCACAGGAGGCAGTAGTGATCGCTGATAAAATACTGGCCGCATGAAGGAGACCGGAAAAAATTTTTCTGTTCAGTGCGACCCGGAGGGAAAAATCCTCGAGATCCTCTATGATGAGCAGGGAATCCTCGCCGGCGACCTGATCGGTAAAAGCATCTTCACCTGCGTGGTACCGGGTGACCTTGACAAGATCCTGAATTTCTTCATGGAATTAAAATCCAAAGGTTCGGCCCTTGGCTGGGAAATCAATCTTACAACCCCTTCCGGAGCCGAAACCTTCTCCTTTTTCGGCGGCCAGTTCGGCAACCGCATCGGGATCGCAGCTGCCACCACCAAAAACGGGGCTCAAGTGCTTTTTGCCGAGTTAACCAGGATCAACAACGAGCAGGCCAATCTTATCCGCTCCATCACCAAGGAGATGAGCAAACTGCAAAGCCAGGTACAGGAGGAGCCCGGCATCGCCTACTACGAAGAGTTGAGCCGGCTGAATAACGAACTGGTCAATATGCAACGGGAGATGACCAAAAAGAACCGGGAGCTGGATGAACTGGACCGGATGAAAAACCAATTTCTCGGCCTTGCGGCCCATGACCTCCGCAATCCGATCGGCATTGTGATCAATTACAGCGAATTTCTGTTGGACCATGCAATCCCCGTTACGGAGAAGGAACAGCAGGAACTTCTCGCCCGGATTAACCGTACGGGCCATTTTATGCTTGGCCTGGTCAATGATCTTCTCGATATTGCCAATATCGAATCCGGGAAACTGGAACTGAACCGGACCCGGGAAACCCTGGAGGAGGTCATTCTTACCAACATATCAATGAATGAATTATTTGCGAGGGCTAAGTCGATGCTCATCCGTTTCAAATCACCCGGCACTCCGGTCATCGTTGATATTGACCGGCCCAAAATAGAACAGGTCTTAACCAACCTTATCAGCAATGCCATAAAATATTCCGATCCCGGAACTGATATCACAGTGGGTATGACAATTTCCGGGGACTTTGTCACCATCCGTGTGTGTGACCAGGGACAGGGAATAGTGCCGGAGGAGATTCCGATGTTGTTTCAACCTTTTCAAAAGGCCTCCAGCCGTTCCACCGGAGGTGAAAAAAGTACCGGATTGGGATTATCCATTGTCAAAAAAATAGTGGAAGCCCATGGCGGTATAACCGGAGTTCTCAGTGAATATGGTAAAGGTTCGGAATTTTTCTTTACTTTGCCGGTAATTTCAGATCCCATAACCCATCCATAATGAACCAGCACCATACCATCCTGATCGTGGACGATGATCCGGAATCAGCCGCCTCCCTCCGGTTCCTGCTGGAAAAGAATGGTTTTTATACAGAGGTGGCTACAACTGCCGCGGAGACGACCCTGTACCTGGAAACCGGGTTCCCTGACCTGATCGTAATGGATGTGGTGCTACCCGACATACCGGGAACAGAATTGTGCAAAGCCCTGAAGCAGAACAAACGGCTTGCCGCCATCCCGGTCATCCTGATTTCAGGATTACGGATGACCCCGGAAACCCGGGCAAGCAGTCTTTCTGCAGGTGCTGCCGACTTTCTTCCAAAACCTATCTCCATGGAACTGCTGCTGGCGGCTGTCCGATCGGCACTGGTCAGTAGTCAGGCTGAGGACGACCGGCTTGCCTCAGACCGGGAGATGAATACCTTTTCCCAATATTCCCGCCAGGAAGCCCCTGAAACGGCTGTGATTTTCGATTCAGCGCCTTTGAAAGTCCAGTTTCCTGAAGCCCATCAGCACTTTGTCCAGGATTATATCCAACTGATCGACCAGGCTGTTGATGAGCGATTTTTCAAGACAGACGGAAGCCTGAAAGATAAAACCTCGCGTCTGGCAGAAAAACTCAGTTTTATGAAAAGCGGCGCCAGAGATGTTATTGAAATTCATCGCCTGGCTGTTCATACCCGTATTCAAAATGTGAATGCAAAGGAACGCCGCATCGTCATGGAGGAAGGACGTTTCCTCCTTATTTCCCTGATGGGAATCCTCATCAATCTTTACCGGAGAAAATCATACTGAATTATGAAAGAACCATCGATCCAACTAAAGTTGTATATCACCGGCAGGACTGCCAGGTCGCAGACTGCCATACACAATATCAGTGAATTATGCCGCAATCAGTTGGGCGGGAGCGTCCAATTCGAGATCATTGATATCCTGGATGATCCGGAGGTGGCAGAAAAGGAGAAAATTTTGGCCACGCCCACACTGATCAAAACCCTTCCGCCTCCATTGCGTAGGCTGATCGGCGACCTTTCGGAACATGAAAAGGTTTTACGTTATCTGGAAATCTTTTCGAACAACCCAATACAGGATCAGGTATGAAAAACCAGCAGATAGAAAAAATCCTGACCGGCATACCGGGATTTGACCACATATCCGATGGTGGATTACCGAAAGGGAGGACCACTTTGGTTTCGGGGACTGCCGGGAGTGCAAAAACCATTTTTGCCGCCCAGTTTCTTGCCGAAGGGATCCTGCAATTTGATCAGTGCGGTGTTTTTGTCACCTTTGAGGAGCAGGTCGAGGATATCCGCCGCAACATGCGGAATTTCAACTGGGATATTACGGCATGGGAAGCCAGTGGCAAATGGATTTTCATCGACGCCTCCCCACAGGCTGAAGAACCGCCGGTGGTTACGGGAACTTATGACCTCGGCGCTTTAATGGCCAGGATTGAATACGCGATCCGCAAGATCGGGGCGGCCCGGGTTGCCATGGACTCTCTCGGTGCGATTTTCCATCAGTTTTCAGAAACCACCAACATTCGTCAGGAGTTGTTCCGGATTGCCACAGCCCTAAAGAAACTGCAGGTAACCTCCATGTTGACCAGTGAACGCACAGAAGAGTATGGTGAGATCGCCCGCTTCGGCATCGAGGAATTTGTTGCCGACAATGTGGTGATTCTGCGTAATATCCTGGAAGAAGAGAAGCGCAGGCGAACGGTTGAAATCCTTAAATACCGGGGCACTTACCACCACAAAGGGGAGTATCCCTTCACCGTTCAGCCCGAAAAAGGAATCATCCTGCTACCCTTGTCGGCCATTGAATTAAAGCAGCGCTCCTCCAATATCCGGATCACCTCCGGCAGTGAAGACCTGGACAGGATGTGTGACGGGGGATTTTTCCGTGACTCCATCATATTGGTTTCCGGGGCGACTGGCACAGGGAAAACCCTGATGGCGACCGAATTCATGGCAGGCGGGGTTGCCCGGAACGAACGTTGCCTGCTCTTTGCCTTCGAGGAGAGCCGCGAGCAATTGTTCCGCAATGCCACCGGATGGGGGATCGATTTCGATACTCCGGAGAAGGATGGCCACCTGAAGGTAATTTGTGAATACCCGGAAGTAACTGGCCTGGAGGATCATCTCCTGCAGATGAAAACTATCATGGATGAATTCAGGCCAACCCGGGTGGCGGTTGACAGCCTTTCGGCACTGGAAAGGATCAGCACCCTGAAGAGTTTCAGGGAATTTATCATCGGGCTGACCAGTTATATCAAGCAGAAAGAGGTCGCAGGACTGTTCACCGCCACCACCTCCTCGCTCCTCGGCGGCTCCTCTATTACCGAAGGCCATATTTCGACCATTACCGATTCCATCATCCTGCTCCGTTACGTGGAGATGATGGGCGAGATGCGCCGGGGGCTGACCGTGCTGAAGATGAGGGGTTCGATGCATGAAAAAGAGATCAGGGAGTTCACCATCGACAGAAAAGGAATGCATATCGGAAAACCTTTCCGGGAAGTTACCGGCATTATTTCCGGCAATCCACATCACATGT
>CAYLVY010000076.1:0-18324 GCA_964387205.1 uncultured Draconibacterium sp. | reverse complement strand
GCGTTGCCGGCCGGCCGTTGGAGGCCCAGGGGCATTGGCGGACCACTTCTTCGTCGGAACGACGGGGTACCTGGTCGAACAGTACGACCTTTTCCATCATTTGGCCGATGGCGCCATCGGAGAGGATCATCACCGGAGTCCGGTACTGGAATGATTTGTCAAATGCAAGTTTTGTATGGTCACACATCTCCTGAACGGAGGCCGGAGCATACACCAGCATTTTATAATCGCCATGGCCGCCTCCTTTGACAGCCTGAAAATAGTCGGCCTGGGAGGGTTGAATCGTGCCAAGGCCGGGCCCGCCACGTACAATGTTGACAATCACGGCCGGGAGTTCTGCTCCGGCCATGTAACTGATCCCTTCCTGCATCAGGCTGATCCCCGGGCTGGAGGAGGAGGTCATAACCATTTTTCCGGTTCCTGCGCCGCCATACAACATGTTGATGGAGGCTACTTCGCTTTCGGCCTGCAGAACGACCATCCCGGTGCGTTCGTGTGGTTTCTCGGCCATGAGGTATTCCATTACCTCTGACTGCGGTGTGATAGGGTATCCGAAATAACCATCGCAGCCTGCCCTGATAGCGGCTTCCGCAATGGCTTCATTGCCCTTCATTAATCTGAGTTCACCCATGGAGTATAGAGTTTTGAATTTTTATTCGGTTGTCACTTTGGCCCGGTAAACGGTGATCACTCCGTCGGGGCAGACTACAGCACAATTGGTGCAGCCGGTACAATCGTTGTTGACTTTGATCGCAAAGTGGTATCCTTTGCTGTTTACTTCTTTCGACATCGCAATGGTCGCGAAGGGACAAGCGGCAATGCATACTTCGCACCCTTTGCAGCGTTCGGTGTTGACGACAATATCGCCGATGAGTTTAGCCATATCTGAGAGATTAGGTTGTTAAACGAATAACATGGGCGAAATTAGATAATTTCCCTGATTCTGTTGACCTGAAAGACCGCCTAATTTCTCCTTTATGTCTAATTTAGATTCGGTTCAATCAACGTGGCAATGTTTCGGCCGGTGGAGAATCGCGGATGGATTAGCTGTGGTTTTCCCGGAATTTTTTCAACCGCTCCTCCAGGGCAGGGAACTGATTTCTGTTGACCAATGAGACACAGGCCCGGATACCTTCTGTCCTCATGCTGCCTGTAATGCTCAGGGCGATGGCGCTGATGCCGTAGTAAAGAAGTTCCTCAAGCAATTCATCCCCCGTGAAACCCGGATAGGAGAATGTGAAATAGAATCCGTCGGCAATAGGATCGTCTTCGTCCTTGTCGTAAACTATACTGAAGCCGTTTTCGGTAAACAATTTTTTCATGATCTTCGCCTTTTCACCATACTCCCTGACTACGGCCACGAAGTCAAAGGTGCCGTCGTTGACCGCTTTGAGCATGGCTGCGAGGGCATATTGGGTGGAGTGGGAGGTTCCTGCGCTCAGTGCGTAGACCGTCCCGTAGATCAAGGCACGGCCTACAATATCGGTAGTGTAAAATTCGAGCAGGTCGGGGGCCTTCATGTTGAAAAGTTTGTTGGAAACAATCATAAGCCCGATGCGTTGTCCGGCATAGCTGAACGCCTTCGAACTGGAGATCAGCATGACATAATTATCAGTATATTTTGCCACGGTCGGTTGGTAGGGTGGGACACCCGGTTTCGAATAATCCTTCCTGAAATCCATCGCAAAATAGGCCAGGTCCTCGATGATGATCACTTCGTATTTGGTGGCAAGTTCCCCGATGATCCGCAGTTCCTTTTCGGTGAAACAAATCCAGGAGGGATTATTGGGATTGGAATAGAGTACCGAGTGGATATTGCCTTTGACAAAATAACTTTCCAGTTTTGCGCGTAGTTTTTCACCACGGTAATCATACACATCGAAGGATTCGAATTTCTGGCCCAGGACCCTGTGTTGCTGGTGGTGGACCGGGAAGCCGGGATCGATGAACAGGGTGGTATCTTTTTCCTTGTGTATTTTTGAAAAAGTGAGGAAGGAAGCGAACCCGCCCTGCATACTTCCCACGGTGGGTATGCAGTTGGCCGCATCCACCTCAATGTCGAGAAATAGTTTCACAAACCTCGCCGCTTCCTGTTTCAAGGCAGGGATCCCTTCAATGTCGGGATAAATGGATGCCACTCCGGATTGGAGTGCCCCGATCTCGGCCTGGATTCCGATCGGAGTGGCGGGCAGGCCCGGGACTCCCATCTCCATTCTGACGAATTTTTCACCCGTCTCTTTTTCGATACCGTTGATCAACCTTTTGATTTCACGGATTGAAGCCCGGCCGATATTCCTGATCTTGCTTTCGAGGATATGTTTCCTGACGACTTCGGAGTTGATGTGAGTGTTTTTCATAGTGCGGCAGTTTGAATGGTTAGTGACAAAATTAACAATCAACAAATATGAAAAAAATATCTCAGATTTTACCATTGTGTCGGAAAATCTTGAAAAAATCCGGTTTTCTTTGGAAAAACAGGGGATTAAAACGGGGTATCGCTTCCGATATAACAGGCAAGATCGTTCCTGGCGAAGTCGTCACGAATCCGGCTGAGTTCGTCAGGCGAATGCCCGGTGAAGTCCGAAGTGTAATAAGCCAGGCCCAGCAGTGAATATTTTTCCCTTCCGAGGTGATGGCCGGGGAGTATATTGATCTCCTCTTTGCCTGTCTCTTTCATGAACCGGATTATATCTTTGATGTTACCGGGATCATCATTGACCTGGCGGATCAGCGGGAGGCGAAAGATAAGACGGCCGGGAAATTCGCGGGCAAGCCGGCGGGCGTTGCCAAGAATTCTCGCGGCAGAACCCTGACCGCGGGATAATTTTTCCAGCCGGGTCTCATCAGCCAGTTTAAGGTCAAAAAATATCCATTCGAGAAAGGGCAGGCAGTCATGGATATTGTGGTATGGCACATTGCCGCATGTTTCGGCGGCAGTGTGGATAAACGCGTCATAACAACGGCGGAGCAGGGCCGAACTGAATACCGGTTGAACGAAAGGTTCACCTCCCGTCAGGGTAACGCCGCCTCCGGGTCCCCAATAGTTGCGGTCGCGGCTGATCCTGCCGAACACCTCTTCAACGGTCATCCTTATCCCCGCCAACTTCATGGCAGCGGTCAGGCATGCGTTTTCGCAGGCATAGGATGTGCATTGCCTGCACAATTCTCTGTTGATGTGCAGATGACCCTCCTCCAGCCGGATGGCATTGGCGGGGCAGGCCTTCAAACATAAAAGGTCGAAAGTACATTTTGATTTGTTCCACAGTGGTTCCGGAAAAGGGCTGCGCCCTTCAGGGTTGGCGCACCAGTCGCAATGCATCGAGCATCCTTTCAGGAAAATAAGGGTGCGGCATCCGGGACCGTCATGAACAGAGAAACCCTGAATATCGAAAACAACGCCAGGGACTAATTCTTCTGCCATATGAAATCTGCGCATTTCGCCGCGATCATATCGGGATAGGCCAGGGTGTCGTTCATACATTTACCCAGGAAATCCTTTTCAGGGGTGAAATGGGTGCAGTATCTGCATCGGGGAAGTAATTCCAGTTTTTCGCACGGCTCCCCGTCAGGATTGATTCTGGCCCTGGTGATCTTGCATATTCCGGTGAAAACATCTACCGGCAGATAATACTTACAATCTTTGCACATAGTCGCTGGTTATGGGTCTTTTGTCTGAAGTTGGTTCTGATTTCCTGTTTGCTCTCTTTTTCGAATTTCGGGACAGCAAGCCGGATATCTCCGGAAAAGGATTGTCATACTGAAATCCGGTTGCGCCAGTTTTTCGGAAATTCTCCAGTCGCCTGACAGACAATTCTGCGAAAACAGGATCATTATCAAAGGTAAACACTCTCCTATTAAGAAGTTCACCGGCAATTAAGGTGGTTCCGGAATGCGTAAAGAAGTCTGTGATCAGATCACCTTCATTACTGCTTGCTTTGATGATCCTTTCAATGGATCTGAGGGGTTTCTGGGCATAACAGCCGGGGATGTTCTCCTGTAACCGGTAGAATACCTGCTGAATGTCAACCCATACATTGCCGGCCCGGATTGTCTCCGATCTGCTTCTTGCGAGGTTTTCAGTGTTATGACCGTTTATCTTCTTATAATATCCGCGGAGGATTTTTGGAATCTCTGTGTATTCCGCCTCTACATTAAAAACCGGGTTGCCCCGGATATAATAGAGACACTCCTGCCGGACCGCCATCCAGTTTTTCTGAGTACCGTAACCTCGTTGATTACGCATGGTGATCAGGCTACGGGAAACGAGGCCGGGGTAGTTGCGCATCATGAGGATAAAGTCGGGAAGTGGCTGAAAATGTTCTCGTTGATCTGCACCAAGCCAGATGTACAAACTTGCATCGTCGGTCAGTATTTTCAGGGTATTATCCATCCACTTTTTCGAAAAGACCATATAATCCTGTAGGGTCCATTTGAACAGATTGCCGGTATTTTCATTGCCTGCCAGCACATTGTAGGGCGGGTCCTGAATGGAAAGGAGCGCTTTTTCTCCACTGAAAATTTTCTTAACATCGTCAACCCTGGTTGCATCCAGTACCCCCACCCTGTGACCGCCAGCAGGATCCTCCCAGATGTCGCCTGATTTCATGCGGCAATACGGAAGTATTTCATCCCTTAATCCGTTGCCAATGTCCAACCGGCCATATGGTTCCGTGGTTTTTGTCATCAGGTTTCGGTAACCTTTTACAACTCCTCGTATTCTGTCCGTGCTATAACTTCATCCTGGATCTGTTTTCCAAGTTCCACCCAGTATTGGGTGAACCCTGCCACCCGGACCAGGAGGCTGCGGAATTTTTCTGGTTCCGCCTGTGCCTGGCGCAGCAACCTGGAATCCACGATGTTGAATTGAACATGGAACCCTCCTTTACGAAGATAAGCCCGGATAAGGTCCAGAAATTTTCTCGATCCCTGCCGTCCTTTTACCACTGAGGGATGAATCTTCATGTTGAGTTGCGAATTTTGTGATCTGGCATGGTTCCAGCAGGTGGCCGAGTTAAAGAGCGCGTACGGCCCGTTGCGGTCAGTGCCCGGATATGCCGAAACGGAACCATCGGAAAAGGTCGTCCCGCACAGCCGTCCGTCGGGGCCTGCCAGCGTGACAGCGCCCATCGGGCCGTGGGTAGATACGGAGATCTGGCAGGCGTACATCGGCTGGTCATAGAGCGAACGATAATCGTGGGCCATTTCACAGAACCACTCTTCCCATTTGGTCATGATTTCATCCACGAAAGGATCGTCGTTGCCATATTTGGGGGCATTCAGCGAATCCCGGTGAATTTTCTGATACTGTTCAAAGTGGCCGGCAGGGATCTGGTCCATCAGCGAAAAGGAACCTGTTTCCCTGGCGGTATGGTATCCGAAGTTATCCAGTAAGGCTTTCCGGTATTCCTGGAGGGTGTATTTTTTTTCGGTAAAGATATTTCTTTTCAATGCGGCCAGGGAGTTGATGAGATTGGCCGTACCGCAGGTTTCGATATTAAATGTGGTATTGTAACGGCATCCCATCCGGCCGATATCCCTTCCGGTTTTGAGGCAATCGGGTTTCAGCAGGGAGTTGACAAGGGAAGGCGAAATTTTTCTCCAGGCGTCGTGCTGGATGTTATTGGTAAGGGTCAGCACATGGCAAGCCCTCCGGAAGTAGTCCTGAAAGGTTTCCCAGATTTCGTCCCACGATTCAAGTTTTCGGCCGTGGGCAGGGAAGATACGTCCCCCGGTGCGCATGTCCATGCCATCAAAGATCACCGTTTCCAGTATTTTCGGCAGCGACAGGAAGTGTACCCCCACACTGGTAGCCGGCGCTGACCCGCCGGGGATCCAGTGAACCTCCCCGTCAAGCTCGAGCGGCATCCAACTCCCCGGGGAGGTTTCCAGACAACCGCCGATCGACCAGGCCCTGGCTTCTTCGATAGTCATTCCCTCATGGCGGTAGTTGTCGAGCAGAAATTCCATGGCCACCTGGTTGTTGACCCATGCCGGGTAACCGGTTCCCACCTTGGTGCATTCCACCGCTTTCAGCAGGAATTCCTCCGGAAGTTTTTCATCGTAGAGCACCGAGAGGGTTGGTTGCGGAGTATCGCAGGTAATGCCGGCTTCCATTATAAGCATTTCCAGTTCGTTGGCTGCAGAAGTGCCGTCTTTTTGCAGTCCGCCCAGGCACAGGTTGTTAAAAGTATTCCCCGAGAGCACACCCCCGACAACCCCCATGGAGGCGAAACAGTCGATGGTAGTAAATTTCACCCGCATGCATTCGAGCAGTTCCAGGGTCTCCTCTCGCGAAAGGGTTCCGTTGCCGGTATCGCGTTTCCAGTATGGGTAAAGCACCTGCCCCACGCGACCGGGGGACAGGCCTGAAATAGCATCTTCGTTCAGTACTGCAAGGTGCAGTGTCCAGATCATCTGGAGGGCATCTTTGAACGACCTGGGTGGGCCGGAGGATATCCACTGCAACCGTTCTGCAATCTCCATGTACTCTGTTTTCGTCCCTGGTTCAGTTTCGAAGGATGCCAGGAAAAGGGCTTCGTCTGCATAATTCCGTATCCATTGTTGAATCCCCTCCAGCGTGAGGATGGCAGCGCGATAAAGGTAGAGCCGGTCCATGTCAGGGTATCCTGCCACTTCGGCCATGCCGGTTTTACACTGCCCGATCAATCCGTCAATACCGTATTGAAGGGGGAAATAGTAATTGATCACTTCCCTGCCCTGGGGAAGGGTATAACCCGAATCGAACATGCAGATAACCGACCGCATGATGGCCTCCTTTTCAGGATAACCGGGAACCAGTTGCTCATACTTGTGGCCGATATCATCCACCGATTTGTCCTTCCATTTTCGGGCGATTTCGATCATGACCGGCATCTCTTCCACCCTGACGCCAAATTTTCCGGCAATGGAGATCACCTTTCCGGTACTGGCTGTGACATTTCCGCCCCCTTTTCCCATGGTGGTGAACTGGTCGGCAGTCAGTTTGCCCGATTCCTGTGCTTCCCGGTATAATTGATCTTCGGCTGCCATGAAAAAGGCTTCTGATAGCCAGGGCATGGGATAGGATCCGCGGAGGTAGGATGCTTTGCTCATAACCAGCAATTCACCCGGATAAATAACGGGGGTGAGGTGTGAGAATCCGGCTTTCAGGGCTTCTGCCCTCCTGATGATAGGGATTTCACCCTCCAGTTCTTCCCATTTGCGGGTATACCAGTAAGGAAATTCGAGGGATACCGATGATTTTGAATCCAGGTAAAGATTTCTGGCGGCTTCTGCGCGGGCAGTAGGTTGTTTTTTAACTTCCCGGTTTTCAGTTACTTCAGCAGGTTCTTTCCCGAAATAGTGAATATGCGGATCTGACATGGCGAATGGATTAGCAACATTTGTAATCAATAACAAATGTAATCCAAAAGTTGTCGATGTGCAATAAAAAAAATCTGAATAACCGCAGGTTCAGAGTCGCTTCGTTTGCATCATGCTGGCGATCGAAAGAAGGATGCCCAGGACCACACTGTAGAGTGCCGCCACCAGTATGCGGTAATGTTCGGGAAGCATGAAATTCAGTGTCTGGGCGGGGATCCAGAAGATGGGAATGGTTTTTTTGATCACGAAATCCCAGAATCCGACCCAATCGGTTTCCAGAATATATCTTTTTACGGGTATTGGGGTAAGGAAACCGCGCAATGTGCCTCCTGTATTATTTATATGGGTATCGGTGATCCGGTGCAGGATCATAAAGACGGGAGCGAATAGGATGTTCATCAGGGCACCGACGCTGAACGCCGCAAGCAGTTTCAGCCAGGAAAATTCCGGTTGGCGCAGGATATTCCCCGGATGGCCTTCCGGGAAGCTGAAACCAAGGGTGTGAAGTACCACCGGTGATCCTTCCCCGAAGATGACAAAGGCCAGTTTGATCATGATCCCGAGGAAACCCCATACAAAAGCCCTGGGGATCAACCCGAAACCCGGACGGTTATACCGTCCGGTGCGGAGCCTCAGGCCTAAACTCTCGCCGAAAGTGGCGAGGATGGCGAATTTGATATAACTGACCAGGTAGGGAAATGAGGCGTTGAATGACTCATAGGCGTTTAACACCGAAGAAAAAACGAAGAAAGGGAGCAGGAGTGCCACAACGGCAAGTATGACGAGCAGATCGGTTTTTTTCATGCCCGCAAAGATAGGGTATTTCCCGAAAGTGATCGTGGCAACAGGCTTAGTTCATTCCCGGATCGGCAGGAAAATCCGACCATATCGCGTAATCTTTGCCCATGTTGCGGAGGTAGTTTCTCCAGAGCGTTTCCGGATGGTCCTGAATGATCTCCTGAGCGGTGGAATGTGAGAGAACCCATGATTTCTCGCGGATTTCGCGATCCAACTGTTTAGGAGACCATCCGGCGTAGCCGAGAAAAAAGCGGATCTCTTCCGGTTTCAGCAGGTTGGCATGCATCAGTTCACGGATCATTTCCAGATCGCCTCCCCAATAGAGGTTGTCCATAATAACCATGCTCTCTTCGATGTCAGGATAGGTATGAAGATAGAAGAGACTGTCGGTTTTAACCGGGCCGCCCAGATAGACCGGAAGGTCATAGGGTGGGAAGTCTTTCAGAAGGTCGTTAAGCCTGATTTCGATGGGTTTGTTGATGATCAGCCCGAACGTACCCTCGTCGTTGTGTTCTGCAAGCAGGACAACCGACTGGCGGAAGAAGTAATCACGCAGGGAGGGTTCCGAGATAAGGATAGTTCCCTGTCTGGGCTTGATGCGTCGTTTTTCCATTGGTTTCAAACAAATTTGTTACTTTTGTCCTGAACCGGAACAACAAATATAGTACCAATTGACGCAAGGATCAAATAACGCGGAGAAATTTTCTGACTTTCGGAAAAAATTTCCGTTTTTTGCTTTTGAAGAGCAGCAATTTAGACTCAGCCGGGCGGGTCTGGCCATTCGGTTCACGTTCAACCTCGCCGATCAATACAAGTTTTACCCTTCGCTTTTCATACCACGGAAGGCCTGTTTCCTCTCCGATAAAGAAATTATAGAACGCTTGCCTCTGCTCGTTTTTCATCTCGGAATGATAGAGTTGATCAGTTACTGGAAGGCCGCGTGCCCTCCCGTGGTCGTGATTAAACCCTTCGGGATGTTTCCTGAACAGATTCGCTGGTGGAAGAGTCTCTACTATCACGGACTGGGAGAATTCCTTTACCTCAATGGCCTTCATACCGGGGAAGACAACTTAATGGAACTGGAGGTTGCCTCTTCCGAAAAAATTCCCCGCGCAGATTTTCCGCTGGATGATTCGGTTCTAATCCCGGCAGGTGGAGGAAAAGATTCTGCAGTGACACTGGAACTGCTGGCTGGTCTGCCAGGGGCGCTTCCCCTTATCCTGAATCCGCGGGGTGCTTCTCTTCGTTCGATTGCCCTGAAAGGGTTCGGTCCGGATGATTTCTTTGAGATTCGGAGAGAGATCGATCCCGAACTGCTGCGGTTGAATGGTCGGGGTTTTTTGAACGGCCATACCCCGTTTTCAGCCCTGCTTGGGTTTCTTACATTATTGGCTTCAGCCATGACCGGCCGCCGGTATATTGCCCTGTCCAATGAATCAAGCGCCAGTGAACCCACGATTCCCGGTACGACGATAAATCACCAATATTCCAAATCCTATGAATTTGAAACCGGATTCAGGGATTATACAGGGCGGTGGCTTCATCCGGATATTAATTATTTCAGTTTCCTGCGGCCGCTGAATGAATGGCAAATCGCCTCCATGTTTGCCCGGTTCAGGGCCTTTCATCCGGTTTTCAGATCCTGTAATGCCGGAAGCAAGCGGGATGAATGGTGCGGAAAATGCTCCAAGTGCCTCTTCACATGGATTATGCTGGCACCTTTCCTGCCGGATGATGATCTGCGTGCGATTTTCGGAAGAGAAATTGCCGATGATCCGGATTTGTTGCCTTACCTGGAACAACTCACGGGTTTGGCCAAAGAGAAGCCGTTCGAGTGTGTGGGTACTTTAGAGGAGGTGAACGCAGCGCTTCATGCTTCTCTTGAAACCAGGGATGACCGTCAGCTGCCGCTGCTCCTTGAGTTCTACCAGAAAAGCTCGTTATTTAAAGGAAAATCAGGGGGGGCAACACGTTTTGATCGTGGCTCCTTCTCCACCGATCACCATTTGCCTCTGTTTTTCCATACCATTCTTAAAGATGCCTGTCATGGATGAACTGTTACTCCGGCGTTGCGCCGGTAAAAAAGTGGCCATTCTGGGATTCGGCAGAGAAGGGGAATCAACTTTTCACTTGCTGCGCCGCCTGCTTCCGGGTCAGCTCCTGACCATTCTTGATGCCAGGGAAGGGGTAAGGGAGCATCCGGCGCTGAAAGAGGATCCTGCCGTGAGGATCGTGACCGGGCCGGATTATTTAACCAACCTGACTGCCTTTGACCTGATTTTCCGGTCACCAGGCATCCCGGTCTGGCACCTGATCTCCTCTGAACTGCACGATTCCGGGGAGCTGATGCCAGCCGGTACCTTCACCTCACAAACCGCTATGTTTCTGGAGAAATATCACCGCCAGGTTATCGGGGTCACGGGAACCAAAGGGAAAAGTACCACTGCCAGCCTGATCAGCCACATTTTGCGGACGGCTGGCCGGGAAGTAATCCTTGCCGGGAATATCGGCACCCCTCTGTTTAATATCATTCCGTTAATAACGCCGGAAACCATGGTGGTTGCGGAGTTGTCGTCGCACCAGCTTGAGTTGCCCGGAAGGGCTCCCCATATCAGTGTGTTTTTGAACCTTTTTCAGGAGCACCTCGATGCCTATCCGTCTTACGAAGCTTATCAGCAGGCCAAACTGAACATTGCACGCTTTCAGCAGGATGATGATATCCTGATCGTCAACGGGGATGATCCGCTGGTAATCGGCCTGACCACCCCCTGGTCGTCGGACGACTTTTTTTTCAGTTTTTCGCTGGAATATATACCCGTGAGGGGATGCTATCGCAAAGATGACGCCATCTGGTTTTCCGACGGAAGGGATGCCCGTGAAGCCTGGCATATCCATCAGGACCGTTTCCTGAAAGGTGAACATAACCTGAAGAATATTATGGCCGCCATTACGGTGTGCCTCCTTTGCGATGCAGGCCCGGAAGCACTGGAGGATGGGATCGGTACATTTAAAGGGTTGGAACACAGACTGGAATACGCGGGCGAGTATCATGGAATTCACTTCTACAACGATTCAATCGCTACCATTCCGGAAGCTTGCATGGAAGCGGTCAGGTCAGTACCAAGGGTCGACACCCTTGTCGCAGGTGGATTTGACAGAGGTATTGAATACGGGGGATTGGGACGATTTCTGGCCGGCACAGGGATCCGGAATTTTATCCTGGCAGGTGAAGCCGGCAGGAGGATCGGCGAAGCGATACGCCATGCCGGTGCAGACCCGAAGAGACTATTTTTTATTAACCGTTTCGATGATTTTGCCCCTATCGCATTTCGCGAAACACTGCCCGGGCATGTATGTTTGTTATCGCCGGCAGCAGCCAGTTATGACGAGTTCAGGAACTTTGAAGAACGGGGAAAAAGGTATCGATATCTGATACATCATTATCACCCATAAAATCTGGCGGAGTTGTATGTGCGTTAGACAATTTTTGTGGATAATTCCGGTACTACTCGCCTGGAATGTAACAGGTCAATCCAACGATTACCAGAAAAAGGTACGTGATTACATCGACCGTTATAAAAGCGTTGCGATCAACGAAATGAGCCTGTTCCGGATTCCGGCCAGCATCACCCTTGCGCAGGGTATTGTGGAAACGGCTGCGGGAACCAGCGCCCTGGCGAGGGAAGCCAATAACCATTTCGGGATCAAATGTCATAAGGAATGGAAGGGGATGACCTATATTCAGGATGACGATACCCAAGACGAATGTTTCCGGAAATACTCCGATCCGTTGGAATCATACCGGGATCATTCTCATTTTCTGACCAGGAGGGAGCGGTATGCTTTTTTATTCAAACTTCCGCTTACCGACTACCAGGGGTGGGCCAATGGCCTGAAATCGGCCGGCTATGCCACAAACCCCAAATATCCGGAAATGCTGATCAGGGTGATTGAGGCCAACCAGCTCTATTTGCTTGACCGGCCGGCTGCGTTCACCGGCAGGGGTGATACCCTGACCGTTACCGAAAGCGTCCTCGGACAGGAAACGGCCCATGGATTTAAGCTCCTGTCCCGCCATCCGGCCGGACGCGATGTTTTTCTGAACAACAGCCGTAAACTGATCATTGCCATGAGCGATGACAATATTTATCAGATTGCCAGGGATTTTAATCTAATGGTGGAGAATTTGTTAAATCACAATGACCTCGCATTTGCAACCTCTCTGAAACCCGGCCAGATTGTGTATCTGGAAAAAAAGCGACGCAAGGCTTCTGTGAAGGCGCATGTTTTCCACGAAGGGGAGCGGTTATACGATATTGCACAGCAATATGGCATACAGTTAAAAATGATCTACAAGCGGAATAACTTTGGCCGGAGACCGGAACCCTTGCCCGGGATGGTATTAAAATTGCGCTAACCGGTAACATTTGAGGTATTTACCCTGGCCGACCACCAGACATTTTGTTTTCCCCGGCGCCAGGGGGCCGATATCGAAACGGGTATTTCCCCTGATCCCGGCTTCCAGTCCGTACTCACCCCGGTGATTGAAAAGCATCAGTTCGTTGGTTTCCGGGAATACGAGTCCTATTAAAACCTTGCCATTCCCCGTGTGGAGCAGAAAAGGATCATGTGTGACTTCACGCCGGAATGCATAGGAATAGATCAGTTTGTAATTCCGGTTATAGTAAAAGATATGATTCCGGTCGGTGTAGATAAATTCCGGTTGACCGTTCCCGGTGATGTCTTCATAGAAAAACCGGTGGTTGGGAGTGAACAGATTGAGGGTTACCTCCGACATCTTTCCTTTCGGTGTGATATAAACCACTTTTCCCGTGAGGCTGGTGGTCAGCAGCGAACCTTTCCGGATGGTATGGCTGAGATAAAACCTTGAGACGGGTGAGTTGATAAAAGTCGGGAGCAGGGAAATGGCATGGCGGCCATGTTCATCGGCGATGAATGCTTTGCCGGTTTGCCCCACCATTGTAATATAAGTGTGTGGCCCCTGACGAAGGAGTACCGCAGGTTGAGTAATTTTTTCGCCGGGGGAGGGCCTCGCCCATTCTGTCAGAGATTTTCCTTCCGGATCAAACTGATACAGTCGATTATCCTGGAAGGCAACCAGGATATTGGGGCCATGAGGATGGTTGGATGGGATCAGGGTGAGTCCGTTGGTAGCGTTGATAGGGAACCGCATGGGGTAGTTGTCGGCATGGGAACCGTCGACATGAAGCCTGTAAAGATGGGTATCGGTATTGAAAACCAAAAGTGAAGCGTCGCTGCCGGGGGATCGGATGGCGTGGATCTCTCCCAGAATGGAACCCATCACCGGACGGCGCCAAAGGATCCGGCCTGCTGTATCGATCAGGTAAAGGGTGTTGTTAATGTCGGTAGTCACAACTGCATTGACCCCGCTGTTATTCAACCTGATCAACTGCGGGGGCAGGTTGATAACCGTATCCAGGGTAGCCTGCCATAGCAACGGGCCTTCGTCCGATCCCGGATTGTACCTCAGAAAAAAGTTGGTGTAGTAAAGACCATCAGCATTACTGAAGTGGAAGGCCAGTGATTCAATTTTTTTCAGGCTGTCGAGGGCAGGATAAAATTGACGGAAAATGTCCTGGCTGACTATTCTCTTTACCGGATTGACCGATAAGCGGGTATTATAAAAATGAAAAACGTTGTATTCCTCCGGAAAATTGGTGGCAAAATCATTAAAATTCCTGTTGTCGGACAAGGTATTTCCGGACGCTACATCATCGATTACCTTTCTGAGGTGATCGGGGTTGGCTGCAAAGAGTATAAATCCCTTCAGGGAGGTGAAGCAGCTGATTTTAACTTTCCCGAATGCATCCCCGAACTGGGTGGAAAGAAATGGCGGGATATTGGACAGATAGAGCGTCTTTCCGTGGTAAATCAAGGAATCGGAAGGTGTGCCAATGCTGTCGCACAGCGCATTCAGGGATTTCAGGGCTGCAATGGTATCGGTAGCCGAAAGGGCAATAATTCTGGACATCATGTTGTTTCCAGCGATATCCAGTCCGAAAACCGATGCTTCATTTCCGATCCAGGGCAGGAAATATTCGTGGATATTCAGTTCGAACTGATCAATGATCCGGCTGGTAACCGCCTGGTCCGGTGTGATATAATCGGTAGCGGGAATCCTGGACTGGTAGAGGGCTGAGAACCTGCCCGGGTTGCTCCATCCGAATGCGGTGAAGAACGCGGCTCCGGATGGGATGACATGGGTGATGGTCAGCTTTTGGGGCTCCTGATTGGCGAAAAGCGACATGAAATGCTGGCTGCTGTCGGAAGCTACCGTAATCCCGTTCAGGAGAAGTTCATCTTTTTTAATGATAAGATCCAGCCCGCTCCAGTCGGCAAAAGAGGAGAACCTGATCAGGTCGGAAAGGGTTTCCTCCCTGGTCAGCGTGGAGAGGAGCAGAGAAAAGAACCGGTAATTAATGTAGATATTGGCATCGGCTTTGCGGCCTACTGTCAGTTCAACTTTTTTAAAACCTGCCGAAGCTGCCATCGGGGCATTGAGGGATAGCCGGTCGAGGGACCTTTTAACCAGGTTGACATGATAACTGCCGGTAAAAACTCCTTTCATCACAGCAAAATAGAATGGCTGATGTCCGTTTTTCGGTTGAATCCGGTACAAGGTTGTCGTGGAATAGGGAGAGGAGATGATGATGGCATCATGGAGGTTCTGACTGCGGACGAAGTCAAGGATGGCAGATTCAGCCTGATGACCGCCGACAGAGGCCAGGTAAAGCGCCCCGAATTTAGATTTTCCGCTCATGGTAATTGCGATCCATATCTTTCCCTGCCGGAAAAGAGAGTTGAGGTGTTCATTTTTCCTGCTGGCGGAATCGAGGTAATTTAATTCGTATCGTACCCCCTGGATGCCGGGAAACCGGGAAACTGACCGCCAGAGAAGGTTGGATCGGTTCAGTTCGCCGAGGAGGTTCCCCGCCTGGTTCAACTGGATGATCATGGCGGTATTTCCTGGGATGGCATTCAGGGGTGATTCATTGGAATGGCTTATTTTTTTAAACAGATGATATCCCAGCACACCGAATCCGGCCAACAGGGTCAGGGAGGCAACCACGATCAGGAAGATTCTGATGTTTTTCATAGTGCGGAATAAAACCTCTGCAAAATTAGGGTTATGTGGGTCAATGCTGACAGAAAAAACTTAAAATCGGATCTACTTTCCGGAAATTCCCATCATGGTGGTGACCATCGGAATGATTTTCGATGGTATGGAGTAAGACCAAAACGCTGAATGGCATCTCTGTGTCCGGCAGTGGGATAACCTTTATTTTGCAGCCAGTTATAGTTGGGGTGCTGAAAATGAAGTGTTTTCATGATATCATCCCGGTGTGTTTTAGCCATAACCGATGCGGCCGCGATGGAAAGAAAGGTGGCATCCCCCCGCACAATGCATTGATGAACGATTCCCATGACAGGCTTGAACCGGTTGCCGTCGATAAGCAGTAATTCAGGCCCTGGCCGGAGTTGTGCAATGGCCTGATGCATCGCCAGGATTGAAGCATTGAGGATGTTGATCCGGTCGATCATGGCGGCATCGGTTTCGGAAACAGCCCAGCAGATGGCATGCCGGTTGATGATCTCACGGAGTGCATAACGCTGTTTCTCTGTTAGTTGCTTGGAATCATTCAGCATCTCATCCCGAAAATCAGGTGGCAGGATTACGGCTGCTGCTACTACGGGCCCTGCCAGACAACCCCGGCCGGCTTCATCACACCCGGCCTCGGTCAGGTTATCGGTATAGGAGTTGCGGAGCATGCTGATCAGGTTAAATATTCCAGGAGACCAAAATAGAGATTGTGGATAACGATGGCAAGAAAGTAGATCAGCATCAGCGATGCTGCCAGTCGCATTTTTCGTAATCCGAACACCGTACGTGAAATAAACAGGGCGAATGCCGGCATGGCAAGCATGGAATGGTGCGTGAGCAGAGAGTCGGAAAAGGGAAAGGATATCAGGGTGAACAGGATGGTCCAAAGCATCAGGCTGGATTTGGCACGGAAGTCGATCCCTTTATCCATTCCCTTCAGGGGATACATCATTGCCCAAATCCAGAATATGGCAGCCGCGGATGTAAAAAAAATGAACGGCAATCCGGTAAGCAGATCCAAAGGTTTGAGGTTCAAACTGGTCACAAAACCGGCGTATTGCTCCAGTGTATCGGCGAGATGGTCGTGCCAGTAACACCAAACCGCATAATATAGTAATGGGGTCAGAAAACCTGTGAAAGCAGCAAGCCAGACACGCAAACTGGCTGCCCTGCATACGATGAGGCTGATCAGGAGAAAGAAAAACCATACAAACATCGGGAAATAGAAGAACCCCGCAAGAGAGATAAAAAAACCCGCCATATAAACCCGATCTATGTGTTCCGGTTTGTGATAGAATACCATCAGGTGATACAGCACGACCGTAAGCAGCGCAACGGAAATATTGACAGGGGAAAGGGTCAGATAGGCAGGAATCATGCTGAGGAACATCAGGAGCAACAGAGCGGACAGGGAGGAGTTTTTCAGGACCATTTCATGATGACTGAAAATTTCGTTATAAATCCATGATACGCCAAGCACCAGTATAAATGCAAGCAATGTTGAGAGGCGGGGCAGCGCATGGACAAGTTGGTAGGTTAGTTCGTAAAGTGGCACCGGGCCTTCGGGAAGGGGCATGGCAGGAGGAACTATCCAGGCTCCTGCCCACATCAGCATCCCGGCCAGGAAGATGAAAATATACTGGTTGAAAAAGCTTGATTTAAAAAAGTTAATCAGCATAGATCGAATCCAATATCGCTCCGGTAGTGCTTGCCTTCATAATCGACCATGGTGGCGGAGCGGTAACAGATATCCAGGGCCTGCTGAATATCAGGCGCCAGGGCCGTTAGGGCAAGTACACGACCGCCGTTGGTCAGAACTTTGCGGGTTTCAGGATCGTGAATGGTTCCGGCGTGAAAACACAGGGATTCTGTCAGCACCTCCAGCCCGGCGATTTCTTTATGCTTCTGATAGTCGCCCGGGTATCCTGCACTCACCAGCATTACCGTTGCAGCGCATGCGTCGGTAACCTCCATGGTTTCATTATGCAGGGTCCGATCGGCAACAGCCTGAAGGAGCGGTACCAGGTCGCTGCTGATGCGGGGAATGACCGCTTCACTTTCCGGGTCGCCCAGCCTGCAATTGTATTCAATGACAAAGGGGTTGCCCTCCACATTAATCAGTCCGAAAAAGATGAACCCTTTGTAGTCGATCGTTTCATTTCTCAGCCCGGCGACAGTGGGTTCAATGATCCGGCGGATGATTTTTTCCCTGAAATCATCGTCAGCAAAAGGAACTGGAGAAACAGAGCCCATTCCTCCGGTGTTAGGTCCGGTATCACCCTCGCCGATTTTCTTGTAATCCTTGGCTTCAGGTAATAAAAGATAGGAATTTCCGTCGGTAAGGAGAGTTCGATGCCTTTAAGATACTCTTCAATTACCACCTTGGCTGAAGCGCTTCCGAACCGTTGATGGGTGAGCAGCAGCGACAGTTCTTCGCGTGCTTCACCCAGGGTGTGACAGATGATCACCCCTTTGCCGGCGGCCAGACCATCTGCTTTCAGGACGAACGGGGGTTTGAGGGTCTTCAGGAATGCAATCCCATCAGTGAGGGTTTCGGGGGTAAAGGTGCGATGTCTGGCCGTTGGAATGTTATAACGGTTCATAAACTGTTTGGCGAAGTCTTTGCTTCCTTCGAGGCGAGCCGCTGATGCAACTGGGCCGATGACCGGGATGTGCCTGAGCTGGCCGGAGGCCAGGAAGTAATCATGGATCCCATTTACCAGGGGATCTTCAGGGCCTACCAGTACCATATCGATATGGTGTGTGAGCACTGCTTTTCCAATTGCCGGAAAATCCTTTACCGAAACAGGCAGGTTGGTCCCGTGTCTCATTGTCCCTGCATTTCCGGGAGCGATATATAGACGGTCGAGCAGCGGGCTTTGGGCGATTTTCCAGGCAAGGGCATGTTCCCTTCCGCCGGAACCTAAGATCAGGATGTTCATAGAGGTCAGGAGTTATTGGTTTTTAAGATCGAATTCCAGAGCTTCTCGGCTGTCTGCTGCCACGAAAAGAGCAGGGAT
>CAYLVY010000075.1:0-18383 GCA_964387205.1 uncultured Draconibacterium sp. | reverse complement strand
GACATTGGTGCGCGGGGATAGCTTCCCGGCAAAACCGCCGACATGTTCATCTGAAGCCTGAACCAAACCCAGGCTGTAGCAGGCATTCACAGTCGTATTGACCTGGGTAAGGCCGATAAACCCTCCGACTTCTGAGCCTCCGCTGACATTTCCCGATGCATAGCAGTTGGTCAGGGCCCCGTTGGAATATCCGGAAAACCCGCCAATCCCTGTACCGGATAGTCCATTAACGGTACATTCGCTCGAAGAATTTGTTATTGAAGCTTCGCCGGAAGCCATGTATCCCGACATACCCCCCACATATTGGGATCCGGAAACTGTACCCGAAGTTTGACAGCTTTTTATATTGGATTGTTGTTCCCCTGCAACACCGCCAATTCTCCACGTGCCAGATATATTTCCCGAAACCTGGCAACCGATGATTAAACCCGAAGCCTGGATCCCTGTTATACCACCACACCCAATGGCTCCTGTAATGCTTATGTTTTCGAGCTCCAGTTCCCGGATCCAGGCACCCTCAAGATATCCGAATAACCCCTGGTTGTTGGCAGCCCTGTTGATAAATAATCCCGTTATCTTTCTGCCGTTGCCGTTGAATTCTCCCCTGAAAGCGCTGGCAGATGAGCTGCCGATCGGAATCCAGCCTTGTCCTGAGTTGTAAAATATTCCACCGGCACCGCATTCATCGGTTAAATCCAGGTCATTCATCAAAATGAAACTGATCAGGGTGTTATTAAGATAATTTCTGACAAGGTCTAATTGTTCAGGGGTGGTAATCTGGTATGGATCATACCATGCCCCATTCCCCCCGGAAAATTGTCCGGTGGCGAATTGAGAGGCTAAAATTAACAATACCGTTGCCAATGCTTTTTTTATCTGACTGTTCATTTCTGCGGTTTTTATTGTTGATTCAAAATATCTGGCAATTGCTACTTCTTCTAAATCATTGATTTATGTCATTATTGTAGTGAATTGGTTTTTTCGAAGTTATGAAAAATTTCGCAAAAGTGCGGATGCATTACTTTTTTTTTTATTTCCTGAATTAAAAACACCGGGTGTTTTTCTATTCAAAGAGGAAAAAGGAGATTCTTTGCTAAGTAGAATCAGAAATAACATCCGGATTGTTATTGAATATTTTCTGGGATTTAGAATTAATCTGTAATATGATAACTTATGATTTTGACTACAGAATGGGGGGCTCAGGGAATAATACATGAGATGATTCCTTCCGGAGCACCTGCAAAGGTACAATGCTGCCATAGATATATCTGTTTTTTTTCTATATATTATTTTATTCCTCAAGCCAAAAGATTTATATTTTTGGGACTCCAATCCTTTTTTCTATGTCTCCTTCGAAAACCCTGCTGGATCCCAAAAAATATTATTTCATCGATACCCATTTCAACCTGCTGATGAAGCGCAGGATTTATCAGATACTGCTCATTTCCAGTACATACGATGCTTTTATGCTGGAGGAGGACGGGAGGATCGATGAGACCATCTTCATGGAGTATGTCTCCCTGAACCTGCGCTATCCGCCGCAATTTATCAAGGTGACCTCCGAGGATGAGGCTTTCGAAGTGCTGGAAGACAAGCGGATCGAATTGGTGATCTCCATGCTCAATATTGAAAAGACCGATACCTTCGACATCGCGATGCGGATCAAAAAGCAGTATCCCCGGATCCCCATCGTGGTGCTGACGCCGTTTTCGCGGGAGGTCAACCTGAAGTTGGCCGAAAAAGACCTGAGCGCCATCGATTATGTCTTTTGCTGGCTGGGCAATGCCGGACTCTTGCTGGCCATCATCAAGCTGATCGAGGATAAGATGAACATCGATCACGATATCAGGCAGGGGGTTCAGGCCATTCTGCTGGTGGAGGATTCCATCAAGTTCTATTCTTCCTATCTTCCCAATATTTACAAAATTCTTCTGAAGCAATCGAAGATATTCATGGCCGAAGGGTTGAACGAACATCACAAGATGCTGCGGATGAGGGGAAGGACGAAAATACTGCTGGCGACCAACTATGAAGAGGCGGTGCAGATGTGGCAGAAATACAAACAAAACCTTCTGGGTATCATTACCGATATCAGCTTTATGCGGGAAGGGGAGACCGACCGGACCGCAGGTATCAAATTCGTACAGAAGGTTCGCAGCGAGGATGAGTATATGCCGGTGCTGTTTCAATCCACCGATGTGGAATATCAATCGGTTGCCCAGGAAATGAGGGTTGGTTTTCTCAATAAAAACTCCAAAACCTTAGCCATCGAGTTACGTAACTATATCACGGAGCATTTCTCTTTCGGCGACTTTGTCTTTATCGATCCGAAGAACGGAAGGGAGTTTACCCGGGCCGTTGATCTGAAGTCGCTGCAGGAGAAGATCTTTGAGATACCGGACGATTCGCTGCTTTACCACATGCAGCGGAATCACTTCAGTAAATGGTTAAATGCCAGGGCGTTGTTTCCGATTGCTGAAATGTTCAGGGAAGTATCGGTGACCGAATTTCAAAACGATATGGACCATGCGAAGCGCTATCTTTTCGATGCCATTACCGCTTTCCGCATTAATAAAGCCAAGGGGGTCATTGCCGATTTCGACCGCGACCGGTATGATGAATACCTCCAGTTTGCCCGTATAGGCGAAGGTTCCATCGGGGGCAAAGCACGCGGGCTGGCCTTTCTCGACAGCCTGATCAAGCGCAACAGGCTTACCCATAAATATGAGGATGTGACCATTACCATTCCGCGGACGGTGGTGCTTGGAACTGATATCTTCGATGAATTCATGGAGGAAAACAACCTGTATGAAATAGCCCTGTCGGACCGCAGCGACAAAGAGATACTTTCGCGTTTCGTCAAGGCAAGACTTCCCTTCAGGATCCATGAAGACCTGTACCGTTTTATTTCCTGTCTGTCGAGCCCGATCGCCATCCGGTCGTCCAGTTTGCTGGAAGATAGCCATTATCAGCCATTCGCGGGCATCTATTCCACCTACATGCTCCCCAATATTAAATTTAATGAGCGGGTGATGATCGACAAACTGAGCGAAGCGATCAAAAGTGTTTATGCTTCAGCCTATTATAAGGACAGCAAGTCATACATGGCAGCCACCCTGAACATGATCGACGAGGAGAAGATGGGCATCGTTTTGCAGGAGGTGACCGGCAGGCCGTATGGAAATCGTTTCTATCCGGCCATTTCAGGTGTAGCCCGGTCCATTAATTTTTATCCGATCGCCCCGGAGCGGCCGGAAGACGGGATTGCCAACATTGCCTTCGGGCTTGGGAAGTACATTGTGGATGGCGGCAACGGTTTGCGGTTCTCGCCCCGGTATCCCAGAAAGGTGCTGCAGCTGAGTACCCCGGAGCTCGCCCTGAGCGAAACGCAGAAGAGTTTTTTTGCCCTCGACCTGCGTCCGGAAAGTTTTTCACCCGATATCGACGATACAGTCAACCTGATGAAACTGAGGATCAAAGATGCGGAGGAGGACCCTGTGCTGCGGCTGGTGGCCTCCACTTTTGATTATGAAAGCCATCACCTTCAGGAGGGCACCATGGGCAATGGAAAGAGGATCATCACCTTTTCACAGTTGCTTAACCATGATACTGTTCCGCTGGCTACCATTCTTCAGGAGGTGCTGGAGATCGGACAACGGGAGATGAACAAACCGGTGGAGATCGAATTTGCCGTCAACCTTGATCTGCCGAAGGGTCAACCGAAGATTTTCAGCCTGTTGCAGATAAGGCCCATTGCCGGGCGGGATGAGACCATTCAGCTTAAACCCGAATCGATCGATCCGGCCGAAACGATCCTCATTTCCAACACGGCGTTGGGCAACGGTATTGTGAACGGGATCCACGACTTCGTATACGTCAGGCCCGACAGTTTTGATGCATCCCGTAGCATGGAGATTGCGGCGAAACTGGATAAAATAAACGAGAGGTTTCTGGAAGAAAAGCTGAATTATATTCTGGTGGGGCCGGGTCGTTGGGGTTCCAGTGATCCATGGCTTGGCATACCTGTCAAGTGGTCCCAGATAAGCGCAGCCCGGCTGATCGTGGAATCGGGGCTGGAACACTACCGCATCGATCCAAGCCAGGGAACCCATTTTTTCCAGAACCTGACCTCTTTCCGGGTCGGGTACTTTACCATCAACCCTTTTATCAACGACGGGCACTATGACCTGGAGTTCCTGAACCATCAGCCGGCGTTGCATGAAGATCAGTTCATCCGGCATATCCGCTTTGAAAAACCGATGAGGATCGAGATCGACGGTAAGAAGAATTACGGGGTGGTATTCAAGCCAGAGTAGTCATTCCGGTGATCAGAATTGGATATAGATAGGTGGCGGGGAGCCGAGATGCCGGAACCAGAGGATTATCAGCATCAGCATAATCATCATTAAACCGATGCCCGCCCATTGGAATTTCATCAACCGGGCAAAGGCGGAGCTGATCCATTTTTCCGGCAGAAAATGCCAGGAATATGCAAAGAGCAACATGAGCAGGGGCCAGCGGTAAGCGCTCAGGAATCCAGGCAATGCATCGGCCCCGAAATGAAAGATAATCCTGGATAAGATATTCACGCTCTCTTCCGGGGTCCGGGAGCGAAACACGATCCATCCCGCCGCGACAAAAGCAAAGGTGAGGATGATGCCTGTTGCCCGGTTCAGGCGCTTCATGGAGGGGTTTCGCTTCATCCGCCGGGGTTTGAAGGCAGCGGACCACGACCGCTGAACCGAGAGTGCCACTCCGTGCATCAGGCCCCAGATAAGGAAATTCAGTCCCGATCCGTGCCAGATGCCGCAGATGGCAAACGTGATCAGGGAGGCGGTCCAGAAGATGACCATGTCGCTGCGTAACCAGGAATGGCCGAACAGGTGCTCCTTTTTCAGCCGGGAAGATATTTTCAGGGCAACGGGAAGGAAAAGGTAGTCGCGGAGCCAGGTGGAAAGCGAGATGTGCCAGCGGCGCCAGAATTCGCCAATGTTCACTGATTTGTATGGAAGGTTGAAGTTCAGTGATGGACTGAATCCCATCCATTTACCCACGCCACGGCCGATATCGGTGTAGCCGCTGAAATCGCAATAGATTACCATGCTGTAGGCAAGGACAGCGGCGAGATTTTCAAGGCCTGAATAGCGTTCCGGCGCACTGAAGATCGTCATGACGAGGTAATGGTTCAGGTAGTCGCCGATAACCATCTTTTTGATCAATCCGTTGATGATCAACAGTGTGCCTTCCCTTGTGGCCGTGGCATCCGGGTGTACGGGATTTTTCAGCCAGGAGAGCAGGTTTTTGCCCCTTTCAATGGGGCCCATCTGCACGGCAGGAAAGAAAGAGACAAAAGCAAGGTACCGGGGGAAATGGTTTTCCGGTAAAAGAGCGCCTTTTTTAACATCGATCAGGTAGGCGATATTGACGAATGTATAGAATGACAGCCCGACGGGGAAGAGGATCCCTCCGGCCTGAAATGTCAGCAGTGCATTGAAGAAACTGTTTTGGTCAAAGAAAGGGGTGTACTTGAAAAAGGCAAGCATGGAAACGTTGAGCAGCAAGGCAGTGTAGAACCAGGCGAGTTGCCCCGGCCGGGTTTTGCAAGCCGGGATCTGTCGGGCTGTGATGTAGGTCCAAAAACCTGTCGCAATGATGACCCACAGGTAAATTCCGGCGCTTTTGTAGTAAAACCAGAGGGAAAAAAACAGGATCACCCACATTCCTGCACCTTTTCCTGCAGACGCAAGCCGGAATGTCACCAGGAACATCAGCAGGAAAACGACGAAGAAACCGTTGGTAAAAAAAAGCGGTTTGCCCGGGATATAAAGCGCGTTGAAAATGAGCCATTCAAAGGCAGAGGCGATCGGTCCGGTGGTGAACGGGTTCATGGATCGGAACGGTTACCGGTTTGTCTTGTATTGTTCGAGGGCCTTGCGGAAGGCGTTTTCCAGCAATTTTCCCTGGATTGAATATCCTTTCATGGTGAAGTGCAGATATTTCCGGTCGGTCAGATGTTTCGCTTTCCATTTGGCCATGGAATTTATTCCTCCCATGATGGTGTACCAGTCCCAGTAAATATATTTTCTTTCCTGCGCATGCCGGATAAGAGCGTTGCTCACCTCTCCGGCGATAGGATTGGGTTTATAATAATATTTCCGGTTTTTCCGATATCGTTTGTAAATAGCCGGTGGAGTGGTAAAAATATATGCTGCCCTGATGTCATGGTTTTCCATTTTGGTGATCAGACTGTCGATTGCAGTGGTGATACTGTCGCTGCTGAACACTTTGGCATTGGCGGCTTCATTGGTCCCGAGGGAGAAGATGATCAGATCGGGGTGCAGGGAAGCCAGTTGGGATGCGAAATATTCGGCGTGCAGGTAATTTGCGAAAGTGGCGCCATTAACCCCAATGGTGTGGACCACGACCCCTGGTTCACATCCCCGGAGGCTCATCCCGTAAAATGTCGCTTTTTTATTTGAATCTCCCGGGGATGCTGATACCCGGATCTGCGTCGGTGTTACAGGCAGGGCATATACACTTGCCCGGGAAGAGAGGCTGTCGACCACCGGGAGGAGAGCGGAGTCGGGGATTGAGCGGATGGTAAAGCCGGAGGCAGAATCTCCTTTCTCGTGAAAGATGGTCAGCAGGTTCATCCCTTTACCAAACATGCCGGGATCATGGAAGGTGATGGAAAACTCAGGCGCCGGTTGGTCCGATTGCAGGGTGAATCCGGATATCCCTGACGGTAAAGTCCTTTTTTTCAGGGCAATGCGGTTGACGGTCCAGGATGATGCTGAAACGGAGGAATACCCGTCCGGGCCATTGCTTTTGGCCACCCGGTAAGGGAAAAAGTGGCCACGGCCTGCATTCCCGAACTCCTGTTGCAGGAATGTCCTTAAAGGCACGGTGATGGCGCCCGGCTGAACATGTGAATCGCCGATATGGACGATCACTGCCTGATCATTCGATCCGGCAGCTATTCGTTCCAGTTTGGCAAAGAGCGGAGAGAGTGCGGAAAGGTGTCCATTGAGTTGGTTGCTGTCGGTTTTCAGAAAGGGATATTCCCGTTGCAGTGAGTCGGGGATGTGGGCTGAGAGCGATAATGCCCGAATTATTAGCAATAGAATGCCAAGGGATCTGATAATCATCATGGTGCTACAGGAATGGGGGTGAGGGGTTTTTGATTGGCGAGCATCTCTGAATACCCTTCCATGAGGTAGTGGTAAATCATGCCCGCGATCTTCTTTCCGCCGGCAGCAGTGAAGTGCGTATAATCGGAACCTGCCAGTACCTGAGGGCTTTCGGCCCAGGATTTCATGCTGTTGATACCACCCATCGCCTCAAAAAGGTTAAAAAAAGCGACCTGTTGTTTGTCGGCAATTCGTTTTTGCATCTTTATAAAATCGGGTAATCCTTCCGGTGTGTAGTAATCACCATCGATCAGGGCGGCCCTGTCGGGCATGCTGATTATCAGCAGCGGGATACCGGCCGAGGCTACTTTCAGATGTGCGACCACGCCATTCATCGCCTCCTCATACCAATGGTAATCGACGACACCCGGAGTATATACATTCAGGCCGAAATTCAGAATGATCAGACGGTTTCCGATCAGGGTGTTGAATTCAGGAATTACGTCAGAAGGTATCTGTCGAAGCGGCAGTCCTGAATTTCCCCTGAAGGAATAGTTGTCGACATAGTCTCCGGGGCCGTTCTCCAGACAAACACCGTAAAGAACCCCCGGGGTTTCGCTGAGCACTTTCAGGGTCAGACTGGAATAGGCAGTATCGGCCGGGATGATGGCAGATCCGATGGTGCCATCCGCCTGAAGCGTGATCTGCCGTGTGAGAGAATCGGTTGTTGCCTGCAGGGTCATTTGATTTTTACCGCCGTAAAAGATCTCAGATCCGCGGAATGGCCCATAATAACGGCTTGTTTTATAGGTTACTTCTGCCCCTTTCCGGGTTCCGAAAACGTAGCCCGAGAATCCGGCAGGGTACTCCCGGTTTTTAGCCGGATGGACAAAGGAGAACTCCTCCCAAAGGTTGTTAAACGAATGCAGGATGGTAGTCCGGAACCCGGGCTGAGGTGTGGTGATCGGGACAAAACCCACACCGCATCCGCCAAATCTTTGTTGCAAGAGAGTACGCAGCGGATGGGTGATAAGGTCGCCTTCGATCATGGAATCGCCAAAATAGGCGATATGGATGGTGTCAGGATGAGTCCCGAGCCCTGCGATCGCTTCATAGAAAGGGGTCAAGCCGGTATGGGTACTGCTTTCTAAGCTTTCGCCTTTCTGTGCCCTTCTGATGGAGTCGTGATGAAAGGTGGTTCGGTCGGTTGGCATGATCTGCGGCCCTGAGCTTTTAACCGCTGCTTTCAACGGTTTGATGCCATCGTGCGGGCCTTCCCTGTTCAGTATCGTGGCGGTGATAAGGGTCAATCCCGCCAGGATCAACATGATCATCGGTTCTGACAACGGTTTTCCGCCGGGGCGCTTTTCAGTCCTAACCATAGGACTGCAAAGGTACTCTTTTCACTTTCAGGATGAGCGGCAGGCTCAACGGATAAAAGTTATCAACAACGGCAGTACCTTTTCCGGTGAATCCGATTAACCGGAAAAAAAGGAAATTATGAACATTACCCTTCTGGAACCGGGCAGGTATTATCATATATACAACCGGGCCAAAAACGGCGATCCGCTTTTCCCGGATGATGAAGCATTCCGGTTTTTTCTCCGGCTATATAAAACGCACATCGTCCCGGTCGCGGAAACCTATGCCTACTGTCTGATCTATGATCACCTCCATTTACTGATAAGGATCCGCACTGAAGTGAACCGGAGCCTTTACCGGCCATTTGCCATACTTTTCAACGGTTATACGACGGGATATAACAAGCATAACGGCAAAGAGGGAAAGATCTTTCAGTTTAAAATGAAACGGATCGAAATACGTTCAATGTTCTGCTTCATGGAGTTGGTAAGGTATATCAACCAAAATCCCTGGCGCCACGGACTTGCCGAACATCCCATTGACTATCGTTACTCCTCCTTCAGGTCTTCCCTGACTACGTTTCCTTCGCTGATCGAAAGGGAGAAACTCATTGACCATTTCGGCTGCATTGAGGCCCTTGCCGAATCACTGCATACGCAGGTAGAGGAGGAGAGGATAAAACGGTTGCTGATGGAGGAGTGAGTTTTCGGCAGGGTCTATAGTGGGATTCGTATTTGTTTGTGCTTGTTTTACTACTTTTACAGTTAAAATTGACTATGCGGCCGTCGCTGTTCATATTTTGGATGGTTTTCCTCAACTCCGCCCTTACGGCCCAGGTGATGGTTACCATTACCGGTGTGGTTGCCGATGATTCTACCGGGAATCATTTGCCATACGCCCAGATCGGATTGACCGGCACCAACCTGGGTACGGTATCCAACGAAGAGGGCTTTTTTACCTTTTCTGTCCCTGCCGGTTCGGAGAACGATTCCCTGATTGTGGTCTATCTTGGGTATAACCGTGCCACATACGCGTTGGCCTCGATGTCAGGGTATTCCGGGGTGGTCCTGCATCTGAGAGCCTCTCCTTCAAACCTGCCGGAGTTCGAAGTGATCGGGCTTGATGCAGAGGAGGTTATTCGACGGGTGGTCCATCAGATACCGGATAATTATGGTCGCGATACCCTTATTTTAACAGCTTTTATTCGGTCGCAGAAATATTTGAACGGCAGACTGGCCGAATTTGCCGAAGCGTTGATCGACAATCTGAAGACCGGGTATGGTCATTATCCGGCAAAGGCCGGGAAGAAGCGGGAGCAGGGTTCCAATGTTCCTTCGCTGGTCAGGGGCAGGACGATCTCGGATACCTCACTGGTGGAATCGATGGGAGATGTGGGCCGTAATGCCGGTTGCCTGGGATGTAACTTCATTCATGATGTCATTGAATTTTACCACGGAACCGTGCTCGATGAAGAACAATTTCCATATTATCATTTCAGGATGGAGGAGATATCGGAAAATTCCGGAAAGGTCTATCATATCTGGTTTGATCAGCGAAAAGGTGTGAAAAAAATGCTTCGCAAAGGGGAAATGTGGATCAATGCCGATGATTTTGCCCTTCTCCGGATTACGCAGAAACCAAGCTTCGAAGGCTATGAAACGTTCAGTAAAGCAAGGACGAAAGAGGCTTTTTTCATAAACGGATCCGCTGGATGGTATCAGGAAATGCCCGGAATGAATCAAACCACTACTTATTCGAAGCGTCGGGATGGCTATTATCTTCATACCATCCATACCGAATCACGTTTGACCTTTATCCAACCTGTCAACGGCCGGAAAACTGTTTTTTTTCTGAGAAATGATGTTGTTGTCATGGATGCCGACCGTGATTCGTCGAAAATCCGGGCATTCAGGGGGGATAAAAAAGAGGGTGGCAGTCAGCGGTGGGACCAGTTGGCGGGAGATCAGGACGATGAATTCTGGAGAAGCCTGAATTATCTGCCGGTTGAACAAATCCTGCGGGAGCAGATAGGTAAACTGAAATCGCGAATGCCAACAGAGGATGCACCCTGATCTCAGTTAAATGAAGGCTCAGATATCCATGTTGTACTGGATCACCATTTCCATGGAGCCAAGTTCCAGGGCTACCAGGTTCCCGAATCCGATTTTTCCGGTGATATAGGGGCCATTGTCCAGGTCGATGAATCTGTAGTGGGGGTTGGAAACCGACATATTGATCAGTTCCATGTTCACGGGAACATGGCCATGGATAATCCGCCTTCCTCCAAGTTTCTCGGGTCTGATCTCGTAATCGCGGAGCCACAGCATCGATCGGGTATCTTCGAAGGGATTATCAATTTTACAGTTGATGCCGGCATGTACCAGGATAAAGTGGTCGAGCAGGTGATAGTGGGGAAGGCCGCGCATCCAGTCGATGTAATCTTCCGGGACATCCCGGAGATGGTGCACACCGAAACTGGTCAGGGTTGGTTTGCCCCCCATCCCTATCCAGGCGTTGTACTTCTTGTTGCTAAAACTGCGCCACCAACGGTTTTTGGATTTCGTTCCGGCGTCAAACAGATCGACCATGACATCTTCGTGATTCCCCTTGATGGCCACCACATTGTATTTTTCCCGTTGTAATTGCCGGATGAAATCGATTACCCCTTTGGAATCGGGGCCCCGGTCGATGTAATCGCCCAGGAAATAGATCTCATCCTGGCGTTCGGGCTTGATGATTTCCTGTACCAGCGAAGCGACGGTGCGGGAAAACCCGTGGATGTCGGGGATGACCCATTGTTTTCTCATGGAATGGATGGCGATGGGTTATCTCTTTTTACCCTGGTTGGCTACCTCTTCCATCAGTTTCCGGATCACTTCCGGATCGCCGATATAATAGTCTTTTTGCAGGATCAGGTTGTCATCAAATTCGAAAACATAAGGGATGCCCGTAGGGATGTTGATGCTTACAATCTCGTCATCCGGAATGTTTTTCAGATATTTGAGAATTCCCCGAAGGCTGTTGCCATGGGCTGCCACGATGACCTGTCCGTATTTCGCCAGGGATGGCGCCATATGTGATTTCCAGTAGGGAACGATACGTTCCACGGTATCTTTAAGCGCTTCGGTAGCGGGGATTTCTTCCGGTTTCAGGTCTTTGTAACGGTGGTCAAACCCGGGATGGCGGGGATCGTTGCGATCAAGTGCGGGCGGGCGTACATCATAACTGCGGCGCCAGATCAGTACCTGTTCGTCGCCATATTTTTCAGCCATTTCCGATTTATTCAGCCCCTGCAGTACCCCGTAATGCTTCTCGTTGAGCCGCCAGGTCTTCTCCACGGGGATCCACTGAAGGTCCATCTGCTCCAGTACGAGAGAGAGGGTACGGATGGCGCGGGTTAGATAACTGGTATAGGCCATGCCGAATTCAAACCCTTCCTTTTTCAACAGTTGTCCGGCCTCCGTGGCTTCCCTGATTCCGCGTTCGGAGAGATCGACATCTGTCCATCCGGTGAACCGGTTCTCCTTGTTCCATACGCTTTCGCCGTGCCGGATCAATACGAGTTTATTCATAATGGTCGGTTTTACATTTAGCGGCAAAGATAAGAATAACGCTCCGTTTTTCCTACCTTTGCCCATCCCAACCTTATGGTGTATGAAGAGATACAATCTTATCAACAATATCCTCGGATGGATCGTTTTCGCGATCGCATCATCCGTTTATATCATTACCTCAGAACCAACAATGAGTTTATGGGACTGCGGCGAATACATCGCCACCGCCTATAAACTGGAGGTTGGCCACCCACCCGGAGCGCCACTGTTCCAGATGCTGGGCCGCTTTTTTACCTTGTTCGCTTTCGGGGATGTTACCCTGGTTGCCCGTATGATCAATACCATGTCGGCCCTCGCCAGTGGATTTACGATCCTTTTCCTCTTCTGGTCGATTACCATGATTGCCAAAAAGATCATCGGCAAAGGGAAAGAACTCGCTCAGGATCAGATACTGCTGATTATGTTTGCCGGTATTACCGGCGCCCTGGCCTATACATTTTCCGATTCATTCTGGTTTTCGGCAGTGGAAGGGGAAGTGTATGCACTCTCATCCTTTTTTACTGCCATTGTTTTCTGGGCCATATTGAAATGGGATGAGCATGCCGATGAACCACACGCCTACCGCTGGCTGATTTTAATCGCTTACCTGATGGGGCTTTCCATCGGTGTTCACCTGCTCAACCTGCTGGCTATTCCAGCCATCACTTTCGTCTATTATTTCAGGAAATTTCCGGGGAAAGGGTTCAAGGGAGCAATAGTTACGGCGGTTATCTCCATTCTCATCCTGGCCAGTATCATGTATGTCATCATTCCCTGGATCATCAAACTGGCAGGCTGGTTCGAACTTTTTTTCATCAACACCGTCGGGTTACCGTTCAACAGCGGGACCCTCCTCTATTTTATCCTGCTGATCGGATTGATCGCCTGGGGCATTTTATACACCAGAAAAGCGATGAAACCTGTCCTCAATGCGGTCATTCTGGCTTTCACTTTCATTGTGATCGGATATTCCTCGTTCCTGATGTTGGTCATCCGGAGCAATGCCAATCCGCCAATCGATGAAAACAATCCGGAGAACGCCATGTACCTGCTCGCTTACCTGAACCGTGAGCAATATGGTGACTGGCCCCTGTGGAAAGGTCAATATTACAATGCTCCGGTGGTTGACCGAAAGAATGGCACTCCAGTATATACACGTGACGACAAAACAGGCAAATATGTGATCACGGACAAAAGAGAGATGGTCGTCCCCGTTTTTGATCCGCGTTTCACCACCATTTTTCCCAGGATGTGGGACCAATCAGAGCCAAGATTCGAAGAGGAGTACATCCGATGGGGAAATGTGAAGGGGAGGCCGGTTCAGGTGCAATCGCCCGACGGAACCGAAACCCTCAACGTGCCTACTTTTGCCGAGAACCTGGCATTTTTCTGGAATTATCAGTTGGTTCATATGTATTACCGGTATTTCATGTGGAATTTTGCCGGACGGCAGAACGATTTTCAGGGCCTTGGAGGAAAAACGGATGGTAACTGGAAGAGCGGGATCCCGGTACTGGACAAAATGCGGCTTGGTTCGCAGGATATTCCGGAGGGCAGGCAGAGCCGTGCCGATAATTCACTCTACCTGCTCCCGCTGCTGCTGGGGATTTTGGGCATTGTTTTTACGCTCAGGAAAAATAAGGAGTATGCCTGGATCATTTTCCTGTTGTTCTTTATGACGGGTCTGGCCATTGTCCTCTATCTGAACCAGCATTCACCGCAACCCCGGGAAAGGGATTACGCTTACGCCGGGTCCTTTTACGCTTTTGCCATATGGATCGGACTGGGCATCCCTCAGCTTGCAGAATGGCTGAGAAAACCGCTCGGGAATAAACTCTCCGGATTCGCCGCGCTGGCTTTCGGCCTTGTCGTTGTCGGAGTTATGGCACAGCAGGAGTGGGATGACCATGACCGCTCAGGCAGATATGCCGCCAGGGCCATTGCATGTAACTATCTCAATTCATGTGAGAAAGATGCTATTTTATTTACCAATGGAGATAACGACACTTTTCCGCTCTGGTACGCCCAGGAGGTGGAAGGGATCAGGACCGACGTGCGGGTGGTCAACCTCAGCCTGCTCAATACCGATTGGTATATCGACATGATGAAAAGGAAAGTCTACGATTCGGATCCGGTGCCTTTCAGCCTTACCAGGGACAAATATCTTCAGGGAAATCGTGATGTGACTTACATTATGGAAGACGAAAAATTCCGTAATTCATTCACTGACCTGAAATCCCTTTTTGAAATCATTGCCCGCAATGACCAGAACCTGAAGAGAAAGACTTCGCAATACGGAGTGATCGATTTCTTTCCGACGGCCAGTTTCATGGTTCCCTTTGATTCTGCAGAAATTGCCCGCTCCGGTTTAGTCCCTGCTTCCATGATGCACCGTCTCGATACCCTCTTTTTTACCTTTCCGGGAAGGGCCATCGAAAAGGCTAACCTCATGATCCTTGACCTCCTCGCTAACAACAACTGGCGACGGCCGGTCTATTTTGTCTCCACAACCGGCCCCGGTACTTACATTGGCCTGGAGGGCTATTTCCATCAGGAAGGAATGGCCTATCGCCTTCTCCCTGTCAAAGCGAATGCAGAGACAGATCAGACCGGGGAGGTACACACCGATGCACTCTACCGCAATGTCATGGAGCGGTTTATCTGGGGCAATATGAATGATCCTGATGTGTATTGTGATGAATCGATAAAGCGGATGGCAACCAACTCGCGTGATATTTTCGGACGGTTGGTGACTGCACTGCTGAAAGAAGGCAAAACCGATTCGGCAAAGAAAGTGCTCGACCGTTGTTTGGAAGTGCTTCCGGAACATTTGCTTCCGCATGATTACTTTTCCATTCCCCTTGGCATTGGATATCTCAGGGTCGGAGAGGAGCAGCGGGGAATGGAGATCGTGAATGCTATCCGGAAGAACTCCCGTGAGGAGTTGACATACTTTTTCTCTTTCCGGGGCAAAGACCTTACCGATATTGCCCAGAATGTCCAGAAATCGCTTTTTACGCTTCACCACCTCTCCGACAGGCTGCATAAGGCCGGGTTCGCGCAGCAGGGCGTTGACGTGGAAAAAGATATGGAATCGTGGCATGACCTCTATATGCAGACCCTGTATGATCCCCAACGACGATGAAACCGGTTGCACCCCCGTTCTTTTACCGTTGGCTCAGCCCCCGGTGGGTGATCTGTGAACAACCCGACCGGCAAAAGGAACTGTTCCTCACTTTTGACGATGGGCCGGTGCCGGAGACTACTCCTGTAATTCTCGATATTTTAGACCATTTCAGGGTGAAAGCCACCTTTTTTATGGTGGGAAGCAATGTGAGGAAGTATCCGGAACTATACGAGGAGGTAATCGCGAGGGGTCATACAGCAGGCAATCATACCTTTCATCACCTCAACGGGTGGAAAACCGCACCGGGGGCCTATCTGGAAGATGCTGACCGGTGCAGGGAGCTGGTGCCGGGAGATCTTTTCAGGCCTCCTTACGGAAGGTTTACACCCTCCCAGTATTTTTTGATGCGCAACCGCTATCGTTTCATCCTGTGGTCGGTGCTGACCTGGGATTTTCACCCCGGTGTCACTCCGGAACAATGTCTTGCCCATGCCCTGACTTTTACCCGGGGTGGTTCAGTGGTGGTCTTTCATGACAATATCAAGGCGCTTGAAAAGGTTCAGTATGCCCTGCCACGTTACCTGGAACGGTTGCCCTCCATGGGATTGACCCCGGCCAGCCTGTAAGGCGGCACAATATGCGATCTTAAAGGGTCCCGGTACCGGTATTTAAAATCCTGTCAGATTTTTCCGTCTTCTGCAAAACTGTAATAACCATTCTCTCCGACGATGATGTGATCGAGAATGGTAATTTCAAGCAATCTGCCTGCCTCGGTAAGTTTTTTTGTGATCTTGACATCTGCATCACTCGGTGTCAGGGAGCCTGAGGGGTGGTTATGTCCCATAATTATTCCGCTGGCATGATGGTCGAGACATATTTTAAAGATCTTTTTCGGATCGACGACAGTTCCCGATAACCCTCCTTCGCTGACAGGTAGTTTCCGGATGATTTTATTCGCCCTGTTGAGCAGTAGTATCCAGAATTCCTCCCAAGGTTTGTCTCCCATGGCGCTTCGGAAGATTTCCCAGGCATCCCTGGCGGAGCGGATACTCTCTTTGGCCACAACTTCCGATTCGTTGCGTCTCCTGCCGAGTTCAAGGGCAGCCAGGATCGTGATGGCACGCGTAGGACCGATCCCGTCGATGCGGGTAAGTTCCTGTACATTCAGTCGCGCCAGTTCAGAGAGGTTCCCGCCGGCTTTTTCAAGTATATTCCTGGCCAGGTCCACTGCCGATTCATAGCGTGTTCCCGAAACGATCAGAATAGCCAGCAGTTCAGCATCGCTTAGGCTTTGCCGTCCTTTCATCACCATTTTTTCCCTTGGCCGGTCATCCTCCGCCCAGTTGCGGATGGTATGATGATGGGTCTCTTTTTTCATTCTTTTTTCTGTTTAATCGGAAAAAGGGTGAAAGGTCATCAGGAACCGGTAAAAAATGTGGCTACCTTTGAATCCCTGTGCATTGGAAATGTTTTAACCGATACCAATATTCTGCAACAAGATAAACCATGATCGGAAATACCATCATTGAACTCCGTAAGACCGCCTCTACCAACCAATATGCCGCGGCCCTGCTGGATCAGGGCCATCCGGAAGAGGGAACCGTAATCCGGGCACATGAACAATATGCCGGCAGGGGGCAGGGAAGCCATACATGGAGCAGTGACCCGGGTAAAAATTTGACCTTTTCGCTGATCCTGTTCCCTACTTTTCTTCCTGCCGGACGTCAGTTTATGCTCAACAAGGCCATCTCACTGGGGATACTTGATTTTGCATACGAGGCGCTATATCTGCAGCCGGAAAATAAAAAAGCTGGCAGGAAAAGGCAGGTTTCCATCCAGATCAAATGGCCAAACGACCTTTACCTTGATTCACGGAAAGCGGGCGGCGTGCTGATGGAGCACCGGATACAGGGTGCTCATCTGGCCGCTTCCGTCATTGGCATTGGATTGAACATCAATCAGGTTGAATTTTCGGAGGATATCCCGAACCCGGTTTCGCTGAAATCCCTGACCGGGCAGGATTATAACCTCACGGATGCACTAAGGTCGGTATGCCGGGCCATCGAACTGCGGTACCTGATCCTGAAATCGACCGGTGGTACCGGCCTGGATGAAGAGTATCGTCGCCACCTGCTTGGATTCGGCCAATGGATGGAGTTCAGCAGGAAGGAAGGGCCCATGGAAGGAAAAGTAACCGGGGTAGATGATCTTGGCCGTTTATTGGTAGAAGGCAGTGACGGAGTAACAGTGGCCTATAAACATCAGGAAATTTTTTTCAGGATTTAAAACCGGAATAGCTGGCAGGTTGCCGGTATTAACGTTTGTTGTTGCGTTTTCCGAAGCGCAGGCTGACGTACAGGGTCAGAAAGAGCGATTGGTCGGGGTTGAAAGCCATGATAGATACAGGAATCGGGGAATAATCGAGCTGCGCCCCTGCTTCCAGCGAAGTGATGGCCTCGTCCCTGGCGCCGAATTCGAATTCAAGACCTGATTTCAGGTACGCCCCCGGATGGAGCCCAAGGTTTGAAAAACCAGACAGAAAGGAGCCCCGTCCATAAATGTCATAGAGCTCATGATCCTCAGGGTCATATCGCTCCTCCACCAGTTCATAATTGTTATGACCGATATTCTTGCGGATAATATAGAGATATACCGGTTTGGTTATACCCAGAGAAAACCCTCCATAATAAATCCAACTCAACTGGACTCCGCCCCAGTATGGCTTTTCATTTAAAATTCGCTGCTGGCCGATGCCTCCCCTCAGAAACCACAGATAGTTTAGTTTGCCATAAAAAAAAGACCTTGAATCAGGAATATTGGGATTGATGCTTCTTATCTCCTTGGAAGATTTATAGGTTCCAAATTCGAGCTCCCACAGGTTCTGAAGACGAAAACTCTTATTGTACCCTTTGCGGAAGTTCAGTCCCCAACCATTGGAGTGAAGGGTTCCTCCCAGGCTCCATTGCCTTTCCAGCAGAATTTTATCAGGAACAGAATCGGTAACAGATGGGTTTTGAGCACGGGAAACCGCGCCGGTACATAAAAGAAAAAGCAAAACAGAAAAGATATGAATTGACCTCATGCAGAAACACCTGGTAACCAGAGCAAAGTTACAAAAGAAATGGGAAGCGGTTGCTTCCCATGCTAAAGTTGTCGATAATAATGATTTTA
>CAYLVY010000074.1:6507-18401 GCA_964387205.1 uncultured Draconibacterium sp. | reverse complement strand
ACCATTTTAATGGAACGCGGATGAAACGGAAATGGCGGATTTACACGGATTTTTTAATCTTTGATCCGCGGAAATCCGTTCCATCCGCATCATCCGCGTTCCTTTTACTACTGATCTTTAATGCACCGGATACTCAAAGCACGTTCTGGTTCTGTCGGAAATCGGTAAACTCCCACCGCAGCATCTTCCATATAGCGGGACATCAGGGATTCCTGATCGTAGGTTAGCCAAAGACACGAATAAGTTAAAGAAGTAAATACAGGAATTCCACCAATATACTGCCCATACCATCCTGATCCTTTTGCAGAAAACCCAAAATCATCCGAACCATATTCATCTTGCCACTCAGGACCTTTAATCATTAATTTAAACGCAATGTTTCCTCTCCAGAATATCCACGCAGCTTCACTTGGCGACATACCGCAGGTGATCTCCAGTTCCATCCATTCCGAATCGGTGGGAACATGCCACCCGGTGGGGCAGATTCCCTGGATGATGCCCGAATAATCATCGGTGTTCAACGCGGCCATCGGGGTGTATAGCTTGCCATACTGCAGTCCGAGCGCCGGGTCGTGGTGATAATCGAAAATATATCTCGATGTGGCGGTCAGGATGATGGAATCGGCTGTTGATGCTTTATCCGAAACCCGGCCCTCCAGCGTTGCACTTATAACGCAGGAGCTGGCGCCTGTTGCTTTAAACGTAGCTTTCGATTCATTGACGATCACCTGCACTATGTACACCCCACCGGGCCCAAGTGTGCAAAGCATTATATGATTGCCCGGAGTGCAGGTAAAAGCTGTTCTTTAAACAACCTCCCCGGCAAGGTTGAAAACCAAGAGGCGAACATATTCCTGTCGGACAAGTGGCAGCGATAGTTGCAGCCTGCCCGGCTGGCATACCAGCGGCTGTATTGTCCCGGAAAGGTGTTCAGCCATCCCGGCAGGCTCTCCGTTGGGGTAATGAAGCGCCCTCATGTTTTCTTTCATCCAGCACCGGGAGCCGATTTGTACGGTGTTGTACACATTGCCGTCAACATCGGTAACAGTGCTGGTGCCGCATTCGAACTGGCCATGAACCGGGAGGACACAGACAAGGAATAGTAATACTTGAATCGCTTTCATGATTTAAATATTTAATTTTCAGAGACTTAACCCGAGTTCAAAATTACCATCAAATTCAAAAATGCCTTTTTTAAAATGGATAATAATGAAGCTCTTCATTGGGTTTTAAAATTTATGGATTAATCATCAGTTTCTCCTCAGCTACCTTCTTTCCGTTGTACACCAGCCTCACCACGTACATGCCACGGGGCCAGGCGGAAACATTGATGTCAATCTGCTTATCAATTCTGCTTACCTGTGTCCTGAACATCTGTATCCCCGAAAGTGAATTGACCTCCAGAAAGGCGCTTCCCCACCGGTGATAAACAGTAGCTATGGGAACGGAACCGGAGCTGTCATTAACCAAAATGTATTTGGGCATTTCAATGGACACAATGTCATCTGCAGGATTTGGATAGATTTTCAAATGCGTAGTTTCAGGATCCAGGAACGGTTCATCGATGCTCACATAAACATTATCGCATATCGGATCGACGGTATCTGAAACTATTGCGTGCGGACACAAAGAGTCATAGGTGAACGTTTGGGTGTAAATTGAGTCATATTCCAGGTCCGATTTCACTTTTACTGCAAGTATTTGCCATTGTGCTCCTGTTGCATCATTACTTATGGCAATAAATTTATTGTCACAAGATTTTGTCGCCTGATAATATGAATGGGTTCCCTGGTAAACCTCTTTCAGTTGAATCAGGTTCCCAAGAGTGTCGGTTTTAATAAAGCCACTATGTTTTATATTGTTTTCATCCCAGGCGCCTATCATGACCAGCAGTGAATCATAAAGAAAATCTATGGATCCCAATCCTCCCGATTCTGCTCCCGAAATCATCGCGTTGTAAGATGGCGTTCCGTTATGGTTCACTTTTATCAGACAAGAGGGGGAAATTCCCGGGGGAAAATCCATCCTGTATCCAACCTCATAATAATTACCGATACTACTTTTTGCAACCGCCCAGGGATTCCCATAAAAATTGCTATTGGCGCCATAAACCAAATCCCATATCTTATTTCCTGCGGTGTCAGTTTTAAGAAAATGGTGGCGAATAATGGCCGGACCTATCGTCCCGGAGTCAGGATAGTACCTTCCGTTCAGTACCAGATAACCATCATGGTCAACAATTAAATCTTTGGGTTGATCTTCATAATATATACTATCCATGGGATAAAACTGGTGCCAGATCAGGTCTCCGTTTCCATTGAATTTGAACAGGGAGATATTTGAGGCAGGATTCGTTTCAAAATAGGCCCCAAGTAAAACATAATCCCCTTCGGGAGTAGGTTTGGCGCGAAGTCCCAATTCGTAATTTCCGGTGGTGATCAGCACCCTGCACCACTCCACCTCGGCACAGGCGTTTAACTTCATCAGGTAGGCGTCCATTGATGCCGAGTATTTTTGGGTTGAACCACAAAGAATGAATCCCCCGTCAGCGGTTTGTTCCACATCCCTTATAGACATGTAGTAATTGCCATTGCCGAAGGTTTTTTCCCAAATCATATATCCATTGACATCGGTTTTAAACAGCCAACCATACAATTGGTTTAGACTCGCTCCAAAAACAAAACCTTTGTCGTATTGTTCTGTTACAACCCACGCGTACGCATTTTGTCCCTGTCCATAAAAGCGGATCCAATCCTGGCTATATAATTGAATCGAAAATATCGGTAACGAGATGGCAACCAGCAGATTCTTAAATAATCTTGAACTGATCCATTCCTTTCTTATATTCATACGAAAGCTTTTTAGTCAGTAATGATGTATAGGCCACTCAAAGTGCCCCCCCTTAGCCGGTGCAAATTGTCCTGGCAAATTGGGGTACTGCATACCCAAACATGAAAACAATCTCCTTCAGGTAATCCACCACAATCATCTCCCCAGCCAACCATCTGCCCTACAATATTATATAGGATTAGATCTACGTTTTGGCAACACAGAAAATACATGCCAACCGGTTAAGCACAATTCAACTGCCCGGGATCCTGATTTTGCGAATATGTCACAGAATAACTTGCGTGTAATGACGATGTGAATAGAGATTGAAGGTAAACTCCGAAAACACTTCCAATCATTTTACCGATCACGTTTAACAAGAAATTTCCGGATCACAGGTTTTGAAACCCCGGTCCGGCACTTTAAAAGGTAAAGTCCGTCAGGTAACGCTTCAATATTGATCCCGCAGGTTCCTGTTTCCATACTGACATTTGTATTCAGTCGTGTCAGTCCGGTTATATCTGTAATTTCAATGCAGGCAACCTGAACAGGGCGGGAGAAACCGATGTACAATATTTCTGAAGCCGGGTTTGGCCAACAGGAGATGGCAGGCTCGGAAAGGTCGGTAAAGCCTGTCCCGAAAATATTGCCATTCCTGTCGGTTCTTACCAACATCGCGTGGTAATCTTCACCTTGGTTATCCTGTACACCACCACAGACGATCAATCCGCTGTCGGCAGTATATTCGAGTGAAAACCCTGGCGATTGGCAATAATTTCCGATCAGTTTCTCCCATAAAATATCCCCGTTCCTGCCATACCGCCGGAGCATTAATTTTGCTGTGTCCTGCGACCAGGAAGATCTGGAGTATTCTCCGCAAACGATCACATCACCCCCGGCAGTTGTCCTGAGGGAATAGATACTTTGGTTTCCTGCAAGATATTGCTCCCTGGCCCATACAGTATCTCCCGCAGGATCGAGCTTCATAAGCAAAGTGTTGCACCGGCCAATACATTCAATGCCTCCTGCATAGAAGCCCTGGTCTCCGATGATGTCAACCGAAATGAACCTTGCATCGCCATAAGGGCTATATTTCCTGCACCAGAGGGAATCGCCCTCTTCGCCGAGCCGGAATAAAAACGGTGTGAAAGTAAAGTACATGGAATACAGGCCGCCTGCAAGGATGAACCCGTTCCCGGGAACCTCACAGATGGAATAAGCCACAGCAGATGACCCGTCACTAAGACCGCGCAGGGAGAACATCTTTGACCAACGCTTCACTCCAAGCGAATCAAACCGGTTGATACCAATCAATCCAGTGTTACCGGCCATGTAGATATCTGCAACAAGGTAATCCTTGTCTGAAACAGGGGCCAGCACATGGTCCATTAACGGGCCAACCGCTCTCGCCCAAAGCGAATCACCCTCCTGAGAAAGGTGAAGAATGTAAGTGGAATCGGTACGGTCAAGGAGAAAAGAAAACCCGCCGTCAGAAGTTTGTACCAGTTCCCTGTCGCGAAAAAAACCATACCCGTAATTCTGAAAAGTCCGAGTCCATAATGTGTCACCATTGGCATTGGTTTTGACGATCCATTTTCCGGAGCTCATCCCGGAGCCGATATCTGCTAAAAAAGCATAACCCCCATCCAGGGTCTGCACAACCGATTTCGCTATTTCATACCTGTTTTTCGTGATGATCTTCTGAAAGGTCTGTTGTGACCTTAAAGCCATTCCGGACAGGAAAAGAATGGAAATTAAAATGATAAACTTTTTCATGTTGACGATATTTTATTTGTTAATAACCAGTTTCTCCTCCGCCACCTTCCGGCCTCCATAGGATAACCGGAGGAAGTACATCCCCTCCCGCCAGCCGGTGGCATCAAGCGAGGTCTCCGTGGTTCCTGCCGGAAGGGATTGTTGCAGCACACACCTCCCAGACAGGTCGAAAACATGCAGTTCCAGTGTTTTGTTCCATTGGTGAAAGGTGGTTTGAACGGTGAAGTTCTTTGTTTGGCTTTCCAGGCGGATCCTTTCCGGAAGTTTTACATGAACGATCCCCCTGCCCGGGTTGGGATAAACCGTCATCCGGATGCGCTCTTCATCCATCATCAGCTCCTCTTTGCCCACCGTCAGGTCGCAGGGTGGCATCGAAAGGGTGGAGCTCACAATGGGGTTGGGACAAAGCGAGTCGTACACCCGGGGAACCGTATAAATACTGTCGAAGTCGAGGTTCTTGTTGAGTTTCCACAAATGGAACATGTACCTGTTATACGTGGTATGATAGTCCCATGCCCCTATCAGCAACTTTTCATCCAGGGTGAGGGTAGCATCCTTGGGAATATACGCAGAATGGTTGAGTACTGTTTCCTTCAGAACATTTCCCAGTGTGTCAGTTTTTAAGACAGACAGTGTATTGGATGAACCATATGCATAGCCCGTTCCGATAAAAAAAACAGTGTCTGACAATTCGGTGAGGGTCGATGCTTTTCCAAAGGTGGTATTGGGTTTCAGGTCTTTGTAGGATAACGGGGTTCCATCCAGAGAAGTTTTGATCAGGCAGGGGGCAAAATTTGGTGCCGGGCCATGGTAATTGCAAATACCACTGTACACTGCATGGCCGGTGGCCACCGACTGAAACCCCTCCCCCCCAACCTGCTCTGTAAATGGCAGCGTATAACCCCAGGGCATCTCCCACACCGTTTCGCCCGTCGAATCGGCCAGGATCAGCAAGGGCCACACCCAGTCGGGTTGGGTTTGTCCAAACACAGGGTGGTAGCATGTGCCGGTCACAAGAAATCTTCCATCAGGTAATACTTTGAGATTTGTAACATTATAGGGATATCCAAGCGAATCAAACTGAAAATACCGCTGTTTCCAGATGATCCCGCCATACGGGTCCAGCTTCATCAGCCACACGCTGGACGATGGTGTGACGTCCCAGTCTTTCACCAGGAAAATATAGTTTTGATCAGGTAGCGTTTGAATTTTTATACCATAATCATGATCGTTGTCGGTATGGAATACGTGGCACCACTCCACCTCGCCGCATGATGAAAGCTTTACTATATAGGGATCCCACAACTCGGGATCCAGGGTATCACAAACACCGGCGACGATAATACCCCCATCAGGTGTTCTGTCCAAACCATCCAATGCCCACATTCTGGTCCCGTTCCCTAATTTCTTTTCCCATTGCGTATTCCCGTTGATGTCAGATTTTATTATCCATCCAATTTTCATCACGCTGCCCATTGCCTGGTTTGCCCCGATCAAAATCCCCCTGTCATAATCGTCGATGACCTGGTAGACATACTGATGGTAAACATTGCTGCTGAATGTTCTGAGCCAAACCTGGCAACATGAGTCCCTTGCGAATATCAGGATTAATAAAACCAGTATCATCTTAGCTTTCACAGAGGTCCTCATGTTGCCATTTTTGGATTAACGTTACAGTACACTATTTCTGAATGATCAGTTTCGTATTTCCCAACGAAACGCCCTTCCGGTTCAGGTTGACAAGATAGGTGCCTGGCTGGATGGCCTCGGTGGACAATACAACCTGGTCATAGGATTTTATCAACTTCCGGTCATATACCTTGTGTCCGTTCATATCTGTGATGGAAAGGGTTACATCATCGCCACCTGATTCTTTGATTAAATACCTGTACTCAACAATAACAAAATTTCGGGATGGGTTCGGGAATACCCTAATCTGCCAGTCTTCAACCTTTTTTGCCACAGGCTTGTTGATTTTCCATCTCCTGGTCTCCTTTGTCGGTGCAAGGTTTATAATGGGTTCCTCGTATTGAACAGTGCCCCTTTTGATCAGTATGTTTCTTGCATAAGCCGCAACGGGACCAGCGCCATTTTCGGTCATCGATGAAAGCATTCCGGCCTGGACACTGTTAACCGAACCAAGTCCTTGTGAATCGCTGATCATCTGCTGAACAATGGGAAACAGGTCCTGGTATATTGCATGTTCGCTGTTCTGCTCAGGCGTTAATGAAAAGGTTGAGGGGATGTTGTTCAGCAATGCCATGCCTTCTGAAAAAGCGCCTTTTGACAGATACAAAGATACGGCGTCATAAGCAGAATGTAACTTATTTTCACCATTTACCAGTACAAGCAAACTGTCAAGACCGTAATTACCGGTTGTGTCCTCCGCGTAAATTCTGATCATTTGTTTCACCGCATTTTCATATTGTTGCTTCTGGGCTGCCAGGTCATGTTCTACATCCTCCTTTGCTCCTATGGTTTCCAATCCCTGCTGAATTTCAGCCATCATCGAGTCGGGCATCGGGATGAGCCGCTCTTCCAGTTTCTCCATCAAGGCATCCGATTTTACCGACTGTGGATTTTCAACCAGGATATCGCGGATCATGGCATTATTAAAAACATCTTCTTTGTTTATCTGGATTTTCATGACCGTATCAGTAAGGATTGGGATCATTTGATCAACACTTTTTCGCTTGCCACGGTTTTCCCGTTGTAAACCAGCCTGACCACGTACATGCCCCTGCTCCAGCCGGCAACCTCAAGGTCGATCAGCTTTTCAGGTTGCCTGACTTCTCCCGAGTAAACCTTCTTGCCGAACAGATCGTAAACCTCCAGCATGGCTGACCTCCATTGATGGTACACCGTGGTAAGGTTGAAAACCGGGCTTTGCGTCACCGATTTGAGTTGTTGCGGTATTTCGATGTGAAGGATATCGCTGGCCGGGTTGGGCCAGACCTTCAACCGACCGGTCTCCGGGTTCTCAAACGGCTCGTTTAGCCCAACCACCACGCAATCCAGCGGTATGGTATCCGAGGCAATGGGGTGCGGGCATAAGCTGTCATAAACAAACGGTTGGTTGTAAAGGGTATCGTACTCCAGGTCGGAGTTGAGTTTCCATAGGTATGTGCGCCATTGATTACCGTCATGCAGGGGTTGTAACAGTACCACCTTGTTATCCTTATCAACAATGGCATCGGAAAAACAATAGACGGATTGCATGATATTCGCCGAATCGAGGATGTTGCCATTCTTATCTAGTTTTAAAACCCCAACTTGTCCTGTTCCGCCTGAGTGAAATATCCATCCACCGTCAATTTCAATGGTCGAATCCTGAAACCAGTTTATGTTGTAAAAAACCGCCTGCCATGTATCAGGGATTAAATCATGATATGATACTTCATCCCCATTTATGTCTGTCTTGAGCATGGTAGGCCTGTCACCAGGGGGTGTTGCGGATGATTCGATATGTCTTCCGCATGAATAGATGTTATGCTGGTTATCAAGAATGGAACGATACGATTCCCCACGAAAAGTTGCTCCATTTACCTGAGACCAGGGACGTTCCCAGTCAACTGCCCCCATGCTATCGACTTTTATGATTAATGGCCTTAAGTATTTAGGATTTGTTGTCCCGGAATCCGGGTAGTAACAATAACCGTTTATCAGGTAATGGTAATCAGAGGTGACCCTCATGTGTTCACCGGCAGCGCCAACAAACAATGAATCGCTCAGTGCGTATTGCTGCCGCCAGAGAATATTTCCATTCAGATCCAATCTGAATAAATGAATATGATCATTGGCATATAAATAACCCAATCGTCTTATAAAAGAAATATAACCCCCAGGTATCTCAAAAGTTGATTGAGCAATATCACCGGTATCTTTACAGAGTGAAAAAATTCTGCACCATTCAGACTCAGCACATGAATTTAATTTCATGACAAATGGATCACCCCAGGAATCTGTTTGTTCTGTCGAACCGGATATGATTACGCCATGATCACTCGTTTGATTTATATCAAATACACCTGTACCATCATTATATTCACCCAGTCTTTTCTGCCAAAGCAAATCGCCATTAATATTTGTTTTTAACAATAATCCATTAATTGGGTAACCGTCCGATGTAACGAACCATCCACCTATAAGGTACCCGTAATCATAACTTTCTATTATAGAAAACGGTGATGTTCCTTGATTGTTAAGATAAACTTTTGGCCATATTTGGCAATTTACAGGACAACAACTTGAAAGCAACGAGATAAATATAAAAAGCGTCAAGGTCTTCATAAGTGAAATATTAAAACGGTTGATAGACAATAAGCATTCTACTTGTCAACTATTTAATATTCATTGTTTTACAACAACAATTTTCGCTCTTTCTATTTTCTTATCTCCTGAATACAGTTCAAGAAAGTAGAAACCAGAATTTAAATTTGTTGCCGGAATTATTATCTGGTCCTGTTTATTGTGAACTTCAAATGAATGTGACACCTTGCCTTTTCCGTCATACAGCTTGATTACCACCTGTTCCAAGCATTCTGTTAGATTGAACTTAACTATAAAATAGTCATTTGCAGGATTTGGAAATACCGTGATAACTTTCGGGTAGTCGCTTTCTTTTACTCCCCTGAATTTCCTTTTTTTCGCAACTTTCAACCCGGTATCGGGCAGTATGATGGGTTCATGGTAGCTGATCTTCCCTGCTGCAAGCAGGACATTTCTCGCGTAAGCTCCCGGTAAATCGTTATTGGATATCATGATCCTATGCAATGCGGAGGCTCTCGTGCTGTCAATCCGGAATGCATAAGAAGTATCGGAGTAAACAAGATGTGTCTCCTCATAAAAATCAACGAATGCTTCATGATTTGAACTTTGTGTTGGGTTCAAACTAAATGCAACCGGAATCTCATTCATCGCAGTCAATGCCAGATCATAAAAGCCACGGGCTTGAAGCCAATCTACCTTGTGGTATGAGGAAGATAGTGTATTGCGATAATCAAAAAGCCAAAGAAGACTATCGGTATCTGCTGTGTCGATGCCATTTCCTTTGTAATGATCTACCATGTGCGTATAGGATTTTGTCGCCTCCCTGTCCCACCAGGCCTTTTTAGACTGAAGCGACTCCTTTGCTCCGACGGTGTCCTCGCCGGCTAGGATCTGTTCCATCATGTAATCGGGCATGGGCACGGTGCGGTATTCCAGCATGTTCATGATGGCTTCAGATTTTGCCGATTGCGGGTTGGCCACCAGCACATCGCGGATCATGGCATTGTCAAGCACATCCTCCTTGTTTACCGAGGTCTTCATGACTGTATCGGATAAATATGGTGATTCGCTCAAAAGCTCGTTTCTGATTTGTATGGCATCCGGGGGTGTGCTTGTCTGAACATCAAAAGTAAGCAATGTGGTTGATCCCCCGTCAACTACGGCTGTTAAAACATTTGCAATGCTGTCGGATTGACTCAAGGCTTCTATTAAACAATCAAGGTCCTCTGAAGCACCCCCTCCGTTTAAGGTTGATGGGCAACTGCTTTCATTGAATTGTGCAATTACAGAATGTGACCTGACAGTGCCGTAAATATTTGATGGTTCGGGCCGCAACCTGTAAGGAAGATTTGTTGTACTATGGTAGTAATAATCAATATCATTCCCCTCATTGTAAAAATCGTAATGGCCGGTGGCGGGATTTGGCCGGAACATGTTGCCCACCGGTGCGAAATTGCTGCCGCTCAGGTAGGCGCCCTGGTTTCGGGCAATGCCAATCTGATTGTTGAACGACTGGTCGTAGGTGATGGCAAAGTCGAACAGGTTGGGTTCCGAAAGGTCGTCTTTCAGGAACTTGTTGCAATTGTAGCACAATCCGCCCAGATGCAGCGGCGGGTTGTAGTTGCTGTTCTCGTTCTGCGACAGGGTGGCATATTTGAGGTGGTGGAACCGGTTGCGGTACACTTCGTTGGGCAGGGTGTCGGAGTTGTTCACCACCAGCCCGATCCCCTTCAGCTCGGCGTGTTCCTGGTAAAATTCGTTGTCTTCGACATGAAACCCGGTGCAGTGGTCGAGATAAAGTCCGTAGCCGTAAGTCGGGTATGGCGGTCCGTTGCGGAAGGTGTTGCTCAGGATTTGCAGGTAGGCTACCGAGGTGTACCCGCTGAAGTACGCCCCGTATATATTGTCAAAAAACTTCGTCTTCGACAGGTGGATGTCGCCCGCGCCGGCGGCATTGAGGGCGTATATGCCGCGGGTCAGCCTATCGAATACGCATGGCTCCTCGTTCGAACAGGGTTGGGTTGCGCTCAGGCAGTAGGTGTCGAAGTACAGTTCTGAATTCAGGCTGGAAACGCCTTTGCCACGGCTTTCGTAAAACACATCGTTGTCGTGCCTCGTGTTCCGGAAGGTACAACCGTTAAAAGTAACAGGCGACACCCCAATGGCCTGAACGAAGCAATCAGGCAACGAACTATCCTGCAGATCGGCCGTGGTCATAAAATGGGTGCGTCTGAACCGGGCAAAATTATACTGATTATATGGATCAAACTGCACGGCAATGCTGTTATTTATGAAAAAAGCGCTGTCGGCCGAAACGATGCCCCCCGAAAAACCATACGGATCTTCGTCGTTCTGTTCGGATGAGCGTGCTGAGGCAAGAATACCAATCTCCGCATTCATCACGGTGCCGCCATGAATAACACTCGCATGCCCCTGGATCAAGGCTCCCGTGGAGGTTACAGCCGTTTGACTGAGGGTGGGGTCACCCCATACCTCAATGCCTTTCCAAAGTCCATTGCATTCAGTTGTGAACTTGCCTCCGTCAATGATCAGTTGGCCACCTCCTGTGGTCGGATTACCGGCTTTTACAATGATTTTTGCCTGGAGCGGCATCGAAATTTGACCTTTGACCGTGAGTTTTCCTCCAGGTTCTATAACAATGCCCGATGTCAGGGTTTTATTGTTGTACCAGGTCACATCGCCGGTAATGGTCACCGGTGTTGATGAATAGGTACAAGGGATCGAATAAACCGCATTGTTATAGGTGTTTAACCGGAACTTACCCCATAGGATACGGGTTGCTTTCCCTGGAGTATTAAACACATGTACCGTTGGGCCTGCAGCAGCGATCAGTTCACTTTTTCCATCAAAATCAATATCATCAATGCACGGGGTTGCTTCCACCTTTCCTATTCTAAGGGGCCATCCTGTCACAGGTTCTCCGCTGTCGGTATGGAATGCATAAATTCCTCCCTCCCCGGAGTTCGAAGCCACGATGATTTCAATGTCGCCATCGCCGT
>CAYLVY010000074.1:0-6497 GCA_964387205.1 uncultured Draconibacterium sp. | reverse complement strand
AGAAGAGGGGCAATAAACCTGGTTTCGAGACCTGTCACATAGATCGGGAAATGGTTAAGGTTGGAGCCATTACTGCGCCAACCATATATGGCAGAATCGCCGGCAAGAAAAATCTCAGGTTCCCCGTCATCATTAACATCGCCGACAACCGGGGCAGGCATCCGGGCACCATCATATATTTCCATGGTAAGCCTTACTTTATGGTTAGGTTCGGTATAAGACCAATTTGGGATTGGCTGACCATTGGCATCGAGGATAAATACATGCCCGTAGCTAAATTTATTTGAAATACCTTTTCTGAGCTCAGCTCCTAAAAAAATCATTTCCGGAGAATGGTTGGTGGGCGAGCCATAAAGCTCTGCCACAACGGCAGGCGCATCCATCCGGTCGAAGGTGGTATCATTTGAGCTTCGGTACTTAAAAAAAGCGCTGTCAGGAAAGTTGGGATGATAAGCCCTGCCATTCTTTCTCCAGATAAATATACCGGCATGGGAAGTGTCGGGTGGAGAAGATTTAACATTGTTCGCAAAACCGGCAATAAATTCTTTTTCACCATCCAGGTCAATATCGGCCAGGACCGGAATCGAATAGCCCACTTTGGGATAATCGACCGGCCAGTTTGGCAGGTTGTTGCCATTGGATGAATGCAGCAAATAAGGCCGTTCGCCCCAGTATCCCTTGACACCAATTACATCCGGATCCTCTGAGAAATAACCAGCCAATACCCCACCTCTGTAATCAGCATGAATCTGCTTTTTCCAAAGTAGGTGTGGTACAAAACCTGAATCGATTTGAGTGGCAGAAAAGGCAAAAATCTGTCCTCGGTCGTTGCTGGGTGGATATCCGGTACTTTCACGAGTGGTAACGAGCAACTCCATTTTACCGTCGTTGTTAATATCCCCGATGGCAGGGGTAGATGAGGACGATGCACTGTCAAACTGATAAAATCCACCGCAATAGGTCGGATTTCCGTCATAACTAATCAACTCTTCCCCATTGGGTTTAAATGCCAGAATCCCTCCGTTAACAGCCACCGCATCATCTCCGATCGTCAGAAATATCTCTTTCAGAAGGTCATGGTTCACATCCTCGGTCATGGGCGAACCCTGAGTATGTGTTCCATACGGACTCACCTCGGTTACCGGCCAGCCCGGCCGGTAAGGCAGCGTAGTCCATGCTTTAAATGGCGCTGATAAACTTCCCTCAATTCCATACTGTGAAATTGTTGATATCTTGTAATAATATACAGTATTTGATGATAACGGGTAATCATTGAAAAGGGTAAATCCTTCAATAAATTTATCGTTAAGCTTTACATAGACCCCGTCAATGCTTTGGCATCTGTAGATATTATAGCCTCTGACAGCCGGAATGGGCGGGGTCCAGTGAGCAATAATCCTGCTTTCAGTGCTTTCAAAATCAAACGCTGTTACCACCTGGGCCGGTGGCGTAAGGTTGAATGGAAACAACCATGGTATGCCAAAGTTTACCGTTTGATTCGCAGGTTTCACCTTATATGTAAATTGCAAAGGAGTTGTTGGATCCCACCATGAATGAATATAAACAATAAAGGGGGTTTGATTCTCACTGAAACTGTATGGTAACTGATCATTCAGCGGGACAAAAGAAGTATAAGTCACGGTGTTGCCAGCGTTGTTTCCTTCCAAAAACCCTCTCATATCATAAGTTTGTCCGCTCCCCCTATTCCAGATATTGAAGTAAAGCCTGATCGTATCACCAGGATCTATCTGATTGTTGGTTTTTTCTTCAACTCTTACTGCGTATAAAGTAAGCTTTGGGGCATGAATAAATATGGAGGCAGTGTCTTTGCATGATGAATTCGGGAATGAAACCGCAACTCTTTGCCTGAGTGAATCTGAGGCCGTTGTCAGTATTGTACATCGAAACGGTTCAATAGTGCCTCCCAATGATCCTGGTGAAATAGTATTAGACAGTAAGATGTTAGGATTGGAAACCGTCATCTGAGCAGGCGAAAGAGGAACAATCGACACCGATGTGTTTGGCGGAGAGGAAGTCAATCCACTGTTCCCAATAGTCAAATTTAGTCCGAATCGTTCCCCGGCATCAGGTACACCATTTAAATTTCCATAAGGAGATATCGTGTCTGAAATTGAATTTGAAGCAACATATAAATTCAGACCAGGATTACTGATTATCTGGATGCTGTCCACATATGGTCTGCGGTTCTTTGCAGTGATAACTACCGTAATATATCCTGTCGTCTTTGGATTGATCGGAAACTGCCATTGTTTTGTTGTACCGGTGGAGGTACATCTTGCTGTTTGATAGACTTCATTGTTTTTTGACACACATACCCCAAAGGATGTCCCGTTCGAAAGATTTCCGATTGTCAGCAAGATTTGTTGGTAGCCAGTATAAATTGAGGATGGCTTATTTATTAATGAAAGGGAGGGTGGGGCGGAACCAGCGCCCCAATATCCCCACATAGGCAGTTCAGGATCGCCTAACAGATTGTTTTCGGTCAGGATAGAAGTATCGGCGCCATAAGAAACAAATGCTTTTTGGAAGGCATATCCAGCGCTATTATGACTTTGTATAGTATCAAGGTAAAAATGCCTCAGAAACTTCTCCAGGCTTACGTCATCTGCTCCAGCGGAAATGGTTCTTCCGATAAATGCCACACCTCCCCCGCTCCGGTTGTTCAGGAAGTGTTTAGAAATGGAGTTTTCATCAAATTTATTGACTTTGCATCCCATGCTATACACGAAATAATGGGCAGAGCCGTTGTTTAACCCGTCAATGTCAGGGTTTACAAGTTCATGATGCTTGATCATAGAGCTGGTACCCATGGTTCGGGGTCCGGAATGGTCAAGGTGCAAGACAAACCCGTACCCTTCACCTGGATTCTTGTTTAAACATGCAATGGCAGAAGTTTTTGACAATTCTCCTTCACCTTCAAGATCATACAGCCTGTACTTTGTTATGGCGGGCGGTATATTAAGCGGATTTGTTATAATAGAATTTATCATGTTCCGCCATACGTGCAAAGTAGGTGAGAATGAAGCGACCATGGCCAATAAACGTTTCGAAAATGCCGCATCAATGTTGTTTCCCTGCATCGTTTTCAATTGCTCATATTCCATTGTCTTACGGCAATAACTGACAACATCTGAGGGCTCTCTTACGGGAATTCTTCCTATAAAATGTGATGGGTATTCATTAATTCCTGCGTCCAGTTTATCCAGAAAAATATGGTTTCCGTTTGTGTTCCAGTTGTTGGTTGTTGCATAGTAAAAGTCAGTCAACGCTGGAGCCCTGTCTTCCATTATCATTCTGGAGGGAATGAGGTTTATATCCCCGCCAAGGAGAACAAGCAATCCTGGCCCGAATTTATTTTTCATGGAAATAAGGTAATTCCGGATTTGCTCGGATGAATCGCAGCCCGGAAATTTTCCAATGATATCATCCTCGAGTGTAACAATTGCCGTAGGAACTCCCTTTTTACTTTTCCATTCAGCAAAAGGCAAAAAGCTTGCTTTTAAAGAATTCGTTGTAATAATAAGGTAATCCGGTAAAATACCCTGGTTAAAAGGAAATTGATCGTAAAGTGAAACGTCCAAGGGACAATTATCAGTAGGTACACCATTAATTCCACCGGACACCTGTTTTACCCAGGAATCATTTTGAACAATCTCCTCTACAAAATCCAGAATCATCTCTTTCCTCTTTGATGAAATGGACAGGGGAGCAACATAACTAGATGGGCCCAGATCATAATTGATGGAAAATCCAATGGTATCGTATAACAAAACCTGTTTTAAGGCTGGCAGATATTGGACCGGATAGAATTTTACAGTCACAACCTTATATCCCATCAGAAAACTTTCCTCGCTGAGTTCAACCACCTTGCCGGGATAGGGTAGTTGCGAGTTATAAACGGTTGTATCTGGTCCGGTAAATGGTAAAGGACTGCTCCCATCAGGAATCTCCGGGTATTGACCTGGCAGGATTGTATAACTCCCCTGGAATTCTACTTTTGATGTATCGGTAATGATAATATCATTGATGAGGGCCTCAACCGGTAGGATAAACTTCAACGTTTTTACAGGAATCATTGGCTTTCCCGGGAAATTTATACTTATTGCATCATTCATACGAATAATATCATATCCATATTTAGAGTCAAATTCAATTGCAGGAACAGGTGAAATTACCTGGCTTGTCATTTGCGAAAAAGAGGTAAAACTACATGCAAATAAACAAAGAAGGAAACACAAACGCATTTTCTTTTCATTAATCTTATTCTTGCATGGTATATTTATCGTTTCCATTTGATTACTATTAAATTGATTCTTATTACTCATGAAAAAGTTTGTCCTTGGAGCTGAAATCTCTTCCCGCCAAATCAATTCTTTCCTACATTTGCACAACCTCCTTTCTTTTTGTGAGAAATTGGGTTTGCAGAACCCTGGCTGTGAGCAAACCAATTGATTATTCAAAGGTTATACTCCAGGTTATTCCGTTGTCAATAGGGCTGAAACTTGCTATGGATGAGGAGTTGTCAGCATCGATTGTACCAAACATATGGAGCAAGATACCACGGTTTTTCAGGGTAATTCCTGAAATTGAGCATTTGGTAGGTTTTAGCGGGCAACCGGCTGTTTTGAGCTATTATTCGGCAAAGTAAATCTTAACCCAACTTGCACCCCACGGGGTTACCCGATAAAAACATGATTATTCAACATACACATAATCAATTAAATAGGAAATATGGCAAAAAATATTATCATCACCTCATTTTATATCTTGTTGATAATCAATAATAATATTTTTAAAAGTGCTTTGTAGTCCCCGAAAATGATTTAGTTCAAAAAATATTTGTTTGTATGTTTGCCGCATGTTTATCAAGTCAGCCCCCAAGAAGGATAAAGAGACCGGTAAAATATAAAGTAACTATCGGTTATGCATGAGTTATCGCCTGGGCGACAAGGTTCGCAACAGGAACATCCTTTCATTGGGAACTCTTGATGAACTATCACATTATCAAGATTATAAGGATTTAGCAGACCGTATCGACCAGCTTATCTTATCAGTGGAAACCTATCTTTGTTTGAATGTGCGAACCCTATTGTGGAAAGACTCGCCCAGGGCTTTTATAAGCAAATCATTGAAAAGAAACTTATCGATCAGGCGCCTGTACGGGAAGAAGAAAAAACCTTTCATACGGTTGATCTGGCAAGCTTAGCCATTGAGAATGCAAGGGAGGTAGGCGGGGAATCACATTGCAAGCAGGCCCTTGACCAGCTTGACCTGGGAAGATGCCTTGAGCAGGCAGGCTTTTCAAGCGAAGATCGTGACCTGGCTATGGCACACATTATCAGCCGGGCGCTTTTTCCAGCCTCGGAACATGCCACTGCCCAGTGGATGAAGGACAATAGCGGCATATGCGAACTTATGGGCATAGATGCCCATAAGGTAAGCCATCATAAGCTATACCGCATCAGCCGTATGTTAAGCGACCAGCAGGAGCGCATTAAATCATATCTGTCGAAAAAGACCAGCGAACTCTTTGATTTACAGGAAAAGATAATCCTCTATGACCTGACCAACACTTATTTCGAAGGCAGGAAATAAAAAAGCATCCTGGTTTCGTTCGCAAAAAGTAAAGAGAAACGTCATGACTGTGAATTGATCACCCTTACCTTGGTAGTCAACGTGGAAGGATTTGTCAAGTACAGCAAGATATACCGGGGCAATATCGGAGAAATTACGACCCTTGAAACAACCATTGATGATCTGGCATCCAGGGGGGCCTGTACCGGAAGAAAGCCCATGGTGGTGATGGATGCCGGGATTGCAAGTGAAGAAAACCTGTTAATGCTTCGCAGCAAGGGATATGATTACCTGTGTGTTGCCCGTGGAAAATTCAAGGATTACGGGGCTGTGAAGAAGGACAATCAACCGGTCGCTATCACCGATAAACGCCAAAGTCCCATTGAGTTGGTGATGATTGAACAGAATCAGGTCTTGTATGGGATAAGAAGCAAGGGTGGAACTAAAAAGCTTGAAAAAGTATGGGAACGCATTGGCCGTCTCAAGGAGCGATATCCCAGCGGGCATCGGTTCTACGATTTGCAGGTCACTTCCGAAAATGGCATTGTCACTAACCAGGAATGGAAAAAAATTATCCCGGTCAGTCGTAAAGAAGAAGGGGTGTACTTTCTTCGCACATCGGCCAAACAGATTGATGAAATAGGTTTTTGGGCCATTTATAATACCATACGTTAGGTCGAATCTGTGTTTCGCTCCCTGAAAACAGATTTGAAAATGCGGCCGATATTCCATAAGACCGATGAAAACTCCGTTGCACACCTGAACCTGGCAGTGCTGGCCTATCAAATGGTCCATACGATCAGGTACCAGTTAAAAGCCAAAGGCATCAACCACGACTGGACGCATATTCTGTTTTTTGGCAGGGCACACGGATGGTGGCAGGAGATGCACCTGATTATCTG
>CAYLVY010000073.1:0-18447 GCA_964387205.1 uncultured Draconibacterium sp. | reverse complement strand
GATTTATGGCCCATCCGTTCAGGCGGTCCGTGAACCGTTTAAAGGATTGAGCACCCACATGATAAGTGGCGATGGTCAGGGCAAACAGGAGGATGAGTCGGTTCATGGCCGAAATGGATTACCGGTCATTGTTTTTCGGCAGATTCTTTTACCAGCAACCAGAGACCGGCAGAAACGGCAAGTGATATCCCGCTGATGATGAAGACCATGGCTTTATCTGCGGCGTGGTTTATCACCAATCCGATGACGGAGCTCGCGACCAGTTGAGGTAAAACTACCGACAGGTTGAAGATGCCCATGAAGAATCCCATTCGGCTTTTATCAACCTTTTCCGACATGATGGCGAAGGGAAGGCTGACGACGGCGGCCCATCCGAAAGTCAGGACGCCCATGAGGGTGTAAAGCATGACGGTGCTTTTGGCCAGAAAAACGATACCAAGATATCCCATGGCCATAATAGCCACCATCAATGCGTGGGTCCGCACCCTGCCGATCCGGCGTGCCATAGGTTCCAGCAGGAAAGCAGGCCAGATGGCACCAATGGCATTCAGAATGAAAAAGGACCATCCGATCATCGCTCCGAGTTGAGCATTCCATGCATCGGTAGCCATACCTGGCGCGGCCGGGAGTTTTTGCTCGAGAAATGCAAACATGTAGACGAACATGGTTTGAATTCCCAACCAGGAGAAAGCATGGGCGAAATAAAGTTTGAACAGCTCCCCCCAATTGGTTTTATGGGCGGCGTGGTGAACGGGGGGTATGTTCTTCTTCTCCTCCTCTTTAGATTTTTTCGGAGCCAGTTCCCTGGGTTCTTCAATGAAGAGGAGTGGCCCCACCGAGAACAGAAACACAATCAGCACTCCTGCGTAAATCAGGAAATAGTTGCCGATGAGGGCGCCCATGAGGTAGGCTCCGCTGCCAAAGAGGTTGGAGATCGATTGCATCCATGTATATCCTTTGGTACGGGGCTGACCGTCGGGGGTAACATCGGCGATAATGGAACGGGTCGGGTTAAAGCTGATATTGATGGCCAGGTCGAGGGTCAATGCCACGGTAATAGCCACCGCCATGATGCTGGCGATACCGAAAAAATCGGCAATCCTGCCAATGTTGGGCAGGGCCAGGATCATCAGCGCGGCGAGAATTCCTCCCAGGATTATAAAAGGTTTCCGGCGGCCACCCCAGAACCAGACCTTGTCACTGATCAATCCTATGATCGGCTGCCCCAGAATCCCGGCGATGGGCCCGGCGGCCCAGACAATACCGATCTCATGGATTTCGAGGTTGTAGCGGGTTCGCAGGATCCAGCTCAGCACGGCAATCTGGATCGACAGGGCAAAGCCCATGGCGGTACTCGGGAGGCCGAGTATCACGTAGAAGGTGTTGCTTAATTTTTTCTGGATCTGTAACATAGGGCCATTGATTAATTCAGTTCAAGGATTTGGGCAGATTTTCCCTCTACAGTCCAGCTTCGCTTGATATCCAGCGTGGCTCCGGTGAGCACATTATTGCCCTTGCTGAAACGATGGAGGAATTCCTTATATCGATCGGGATGGATGTGTCTTGTGCCTTCATGGTTGTTCATGATCACCATCACCGTTTTGGCAGGGTTATACCGGAAATAAACATAGACTGCGCTGTCAGGAATGAAATGCGAAAGTTTTCCGTGGTGTATGACATCATTGTCGTTCCTCCAGCGGATCAGTGTGCGTAAATAGTCAAACATGTCGTTTTCGGCTTCTGTTCTGCCTGCGCGGGTGAATGCGTTTCGGGGATCTTCCTTCCAGCCGCCCGGAAAATCCTTCCGCTTATTGCCATCTCCCTTGTCCGCCCCGGTGGTCATAAGTATCTCCGTACCATAATAAATCTGAGGGATACCACGGGTGGTCAGAATAAATGCCATGGCCATCTTCATGGCACGGATATCGTCGCCTTGTGAATCCAGATAACGGTTGACATCATGGTTATCGGCAAAGATCACCAGATTTCCGGGGTCAGGATAGTTAAAATCCTGCGCAAGGATGTCATGAAGCCGGATGATACCGGAACTCCAACCTTCAGGTTCCATAAAGCAATGAAACAAAGCATTGTAGAGCGGAAAATCAAAAACGGACGGAATGTGCGAATCGTATCCGTCGCCGTTGCATTTCCCTTTCTGCCAATAAGATACGGATCCGGGCTCATTCAGCCAGCATTCGCCGATGATGTTGAAACCGGGGTACTCTTCAAGTATTCTTCGACCCCATTCAGCCATCATATCCTTGAAAGGATAGGGATGGGTGTCCTGCCTTATTCCGTCCAGTCCGGCAAATTCAATCCACCAGATGCTGTTTTGAATCAGATAGTTGCGTAAAAATGGATGGCGCTGGTTGAGGTCGGGCATGGTACGGTCAAACCATCCTGTTATAAACAGATTGCTATCGGCCCGGGATGCATAGGGGTCGTTGACAGTATTGATCCTGTAGTTGGTACGTGTGAATTCCGGCCATTGGTTGATCCAGTCTCCGGCCGGCAGATCTTTCATCCACCAGTGATCACTGCCGCAGTGGTTGAAGATCATGTCCTGGATGAGTTTAATCCCGTTTAGGTGCAATGCTTCACTCAGTTCAACGTACTCCATATTGGTTCCGATGCGGGGGTCCACTTTATAAAAATCAGTGGTACTGTATCCGTGATAGGAGTAATTCTCCTGGTTGTTCTCCAGTAACGGGTTGATCCAGACAGCGGAGATGCCCAGGTCTTTCAGGTAACCGATATGGTTGATGATACCCCTGATATCACCGCCATGCCGGCCGTGCTGGTTGGAACGTTCAACCCCTTCTTTCATAAGCGGAGCGGTATCATTGGACGGGTCGCCATTGGCAAAACGATCGGGCATGAGCAGGTATATCACATCGGCACTGGTGAAACTTTTGCGTTCAGCCGATCCGTTTTTACGTGGCCGCAATTCATATTGATAGGTTCCGATGGCGGCATTCCCTTTTATAAACTTTAATGTGGCGGTTCCCGGTAATACCTTTGGTCCTAGTTCCACATCCACGAACAGGTAATTGGGATTACTGGTCCGGTGGGTTTTCCGGATGATGAAACCGGGATAATCGGTCATAACCGTACATTCTCCGATTTCTGTGCCATATACCATCAACTGGAAAGCAGGTTGTCTGAATCCGATCCACCAGAAGGGCGGTTCAACCCTTTCAGGTAAACCCGCTCCCGACCGGAGCGATGATATCATCAAGATCAAAATTAATAAAAGAAGTCTGTTCATTCGCCTTTGATTAACTCTTTTTCACTGTGATTATTCTCCCGTATAGTTTGGTCATGTCAGCAAGCCGGCTGGCTAAGCCATCGGAGAAATATTCAGCCCGGGCGCGCCATTGCCAATTGTTTTGTGTCGTTCCGGGGAGGTTCATACGCGCCTCTGAACCCAGTCCCAGCAGGTCCTGCATCGGGAAAATGGCAGTGTAGGCCACCGATGCCATGGCCAGCCGGATGAATGACCAGTGGATCTCCTCTTCACTGCATTGGAGATAATCCAGTACATAAAGCTTGTCCTCCTTCTCTGCTGCTGCAAACCAGCCTGCAAGAGTATCATTGTCATGGGTGCCCGTATAGACCACGCAGTTTTTAGTGTAATTGTGTGGTATATAATCGTTTGCCTCTGAAGAGTCGAATGCGAACTGCAGGATTTTCATTCCCGGCAGGCCAAAACCGTCGCGGATCTCTTCCACATCGGGGGTTATCACTCCCAGGTCTTCCGCAATAATGGCCAGTTCGCCGAACTCAGCCTGCAGCTTTTCAAAGAAATCCTTTCCGGGACAGGTGACCCACTCGCCATCGATAGCTGTCTTCTCTCCGTAAGGAACTGCCCAGTAAGCAGCAAATCCCCGGAAATGGTCGATTCGGATCACATCGTAAAGGAAAAGGTTGGTGCGGATCCGGTCGATCCACCATCGGTAATCCGTCGCCTTCAGCACATCCCACCGGAACAAAGGGTTGCCCCACAATTGTCCTGTTTCACTGAAATAGTCGGGCGGGACGCCGCCAACGCGCAGAGGATCAAGGTTTTCATCAAATTCGAAAATGGCGGGATTGCTCCAGGCATCAGCGCTGTCGTGGGCCACGTACAACGGAATATCCCCGATAATCCTGATTTTGTTTTTCCTGGCATATTGTTTTACTTCAAGCCATTGACGGAGGAACAGGAATTGCATGAATTTATGGAACTCGATTTCTTCCGACAGGGTATTCTGCATTGCTTTGAGGGCATCGGGATCACGTTTTTTCAGGGGTTCTTCCCAGGAATACCAGGGTTTCCGGCCCCGGTTTTCTTTGATGGCGCGGAATAACGCATAATCGGGCAACCATTTCGACTGTTCTTTCTGAAAATTCCTGTAAGCAAGTTTTTGAAGGTCATCAGCCCTTTGCTGGAACCGTGAAAATGCTTTCCGGAGAAGGGGAAGCCGGGCATTCTGAATGGCTTCATAATCGATTTTATCTGCCGGAAAAGAAGGAAAACCCTCCAGGTCGGTTTTTTCCAGCCATCCCTCTTTCTGCAAAACGTCCAGGTCGATCAGGTTTGGATTGCCGGCGTGGGCTGAAAAGCACTGGTAAGGGGAGTCGGCATAGCCGGTGGGGCCCAGTGGCAGGATCTGCCAGTAAGTCTGCTTGGCTTCAACAAGAAATTCAATGAAATCGAAAGCAGATTGTCCCAGGGAGCCGATGCCATATTTGCCGGGGAGCGAGGTGGGGTGGAGAAGGATTCCGGAAGCGCGTTCATTCAACATTTGAATGGGTGAGTTTAAGGGTTAGTGTTTGATAATTGGTTGTTCTTTGATCAGCAGCGCACTGAGTGCGGCGAGAATCATGCTGATACCGGCCATGACGATGCACAGCATCGGGTTTCCCGCAAATAAATATTTCAGTATCAATCCGCTGAAAATGCCGCTGATAATCTGCGGAATGGTGATCGACATATTGAACAGCCCCATATACATCCCCATCTGTTTTGGTGGGATCGAACCGGCGAGCATCGCGTAGGGCATGGCCAGGATGCTGCCCCAGGCGATACCGATGCCTGCCATGGGGATCAACAACAGATAAGGATCACGGAAGATCAGGAAAGAAAGCAGGGAGATGCCCCCGATGGTGAGGGCCAGGGCATGGGTCACTTTCCGCGAAAGGCGGCGGGCAACCAGGGGCAGGAGCAGGGCGATCAGCGCCGAAACCCCGTTGTAGACGCCAAACAGTATGCCTACCCAGTTTCCTGCTTCCTGAAATTCGGGGGAGTTGGCATCGGTGGTTCCGTAAAACCTGTCGGCCACGGCCGGAGTGGTATAGACCCACATCGAGAAGAGTGCGAACCAGGAAAAAAACTGTACCAGTAAAAGTTTCATCATCACCGGTGGGATCGTGTGTTTACCCCTTACCTCTGCCGGACGGTTGTCGTTCAGCTTTTCGGGAGGATACTCGCTGGTAGTGAAAATAGTCCATAAAATGGTAGCCATCAGCACAAAAGCACCGGCATAAAAAGAGAATATCACATTGTCGGGGACAAAACCTTCGTTGGCACTGCCGGTGGCGACGCCAAACCAGTTCCCGAGTATGTAAGGCAGCCATGACCCTGCAACAGCTCCGATTCCAATCAGCAGCGTTTGCACCGAAAATCCAAGGGTGTGCTGGCTCTCCGGTAGTTTATCGGCCACGAGTGCCCGAAATGGCTCCATGGAGATGTTGATCGATGCATCCATGATCATCAGCAATCCCCCTCCGATGAACATCGGAGCGATATAGCCTGCCAGATGGGGAGCGTTTGGCATCAGTACCAGTGCGATACTGGTCAGAATGGCCCCGAGCAGGAAATAGGGCCGGCGGCGACCCAATCTTCCCCAGGTCCGGTCGCTGAAATATCCCACCACTGGTTGAACGATCATGCCCGTAATGGGGGCGACCAGCCAAAACCAACTCAGGTGATGGACATCGGCGCCGAAGGTCATCAAAATCCGGGAGGCATTCCCGTTCTGTAATGCAAAGCCGAACTGGATTCCCAGGAATCCGACACTCATGTTCCAGATCTGCCAGAACCCGAGTTTGGGTTTATCTTGGATCAAATGCAGGCTGTTTAGAAATATTTGGTTCAAAAGTAACAACTTTCCCGTATTTTTACATCCCAAATTTCTCACTATGATCCGAAATCTTTTGCTTATCAGCAATTCCACCAACGCCGGTGAGGACTATCTTGCCTGGCCGCTTGAATTCATTGTATCCTTTCTTCAGGGATTTAATGTACGCCGGGTTTTATTTGTTCCATATGCAGGGGTCAGTCTTGATCCGGCTGAGTTGAACCATTCCTATGATCTTTATGAAGCTAGGGTTGCCGGAATTTTCAAACCATACGGCCTGGAGGTAATGTCTGTTCATCATGCTGCCGACCCTATTTCTGCGGTTCTTAATGCCGAATCGATGATGGTGGGCGGGGGGAACACCTTTCATCTTGTATCTTCCATGCACCGCACCGGAATAATGGAACCGATGAGGAACAGGGCAATGGAGGGAATCCCGTTTGTGGGATGGAGCGCAGGAGCCAATGTAGCCTGCCCTACCATGAAGACAACCAATGACATGCCCATTTGCGAGCCGCCTTCCTTTAATTGCCTGAACCTTGTACCGTTTCAGATCAACCCCCACTACCTTGATGCCAATCCGGCCGGCCACGCCGGTGAAACAAGGGAACAACGGATCAACGAATTCCTGATCGTCAATAAAGACATCACCGTGGCCGGATTGCGGGAAGGTTGTTTATTCAACGTCCGGAACGATCGGATCTCCCTGACCGGAAAGAGACCCCTCCGGGTTTTTCGTTTCGGTAAAGAGCCGCAGGAATTTCAGCCGGGGGATAACCTCGACTGGTTGCTGAAATGATCATCTTTTAATCAGCCTGACCACGGCAGTTGCTCCCTTTGCATCGGCAGCACGAAGCATGTAGAGGCCTGGAGGCAGCCCGCCGGCATCGATCATCATTTCTGCCAGCGTGCCGGTTCCCCGATACCTGCTGACCGTCTGGCCAAACTGGTTGATCAGCGACAGGTCGGTTATGATTTGGTTTCCTGTGATCCTGATCAGGTTGGTGAATGGATTGGGATAGACATGAAGTTGAAGGGCCGGATGCTCCGTGAGTCCTACATCCCATGCGGAAATGCTGCCTGAGCTGATCACCCTCAGGGGTTTTCCGGTGGCCGAATCCCCTGACAGCGCTTTCGGGGTGACTTCAAAGATCAGCCATTTCCCGATATCGAGGGTATCGATCACATAGTTGATCCGGTTGGCAGAATTGATCAGGACAGCCCCAGTCCCTTCCGGATTGTCGCAGCGGTACCACTGGTAAACGCTTTGTCCTTCTGGGATTCCGTTGATGTTCTCGTAAGTGTAATAACCGCTGATGGTTTTGCGATAGATCAGCCATCCGTCGATACCGGCATGGAGGGCGAAAGGCGGAGTGGGTACCGAAGGATCAAGATTGTTGAAAAAGGCAGAAAAAAGGTTGGGGCCTTGATTCAGGGTGTCACGAAATTGATACATGCGGTTAGGTTTGCCCTGTAATTCAGCGAGTTCCCATTCGCCGTTTATCCTGTATCTGAATTCAAAGGGCTGGCGGAACCATGCGGTATCGGGAAATATCTCCACCGTATATACCGAATCACCATTGCGGTCAAACATGGCATCGAACCCTCCCCAATTGTTGAAATTGCCGGCCACATCGAGGTATTCGCCGGCAGGACTGAATTTTCCCGCGCGGATGTAATAGGACATGTTGCACCGGAACTCCATGGGGCGGGTAGCCGGATTAATATTGCTGAAATCATGGGCCAGTGTGAGGTATGAACCGGGGACCCTGAAAATCCGTTCAGGTTTACCCGGCATCTCCAGTGCGGAACTGTCGGAATTGATCCGGTAGCGGAACTGATGAACCGTGCCAGGTTCCAAAGCGAAGGAGATACTATAAAAGTCGGTTTCTCTTTCCCGGGTCAGTGTTATCGCACTATGGCCGGGGGTAAAGGTACCGCTTATACAAACCGAATCAGCAGCCGGGTCAAACAGGCCTGCCTGGTGCATAAATTTCATATTGACCCGGAACGTGGTGATATTCAGCGGGTCATCATTCCACCAGTGGTAAAGAGTCTGCTGTCCGGGTTTTGTTACAGCAGCGCGAAAAATAGTTTCATACAGGTTCTGATTGATCCGGAAACGGTAATGCAACAGAGTGCCTGAATCGGTTGACATGAGAATTGCCGAGTAGATGTGTTGCGGCCCCCGGGTCAGCTGAATGGCCGGGGACCCTTCGTTAAAGGTCACGAAAACGGCGTCGGAATCCGGGACAAACAACTGCTCCTTTACGGCTTTTGACAGGTTAAGCCTGAATTCGGTGAGACAGACGGTATCCTGTGCTTCAGGTCCGTTGGCAAAAGATGGTGCCGGGCCTGCTGCCATCAGCAGGATGGAGGCGACAACGCGGAGCGAAATACCGGAAAGGAACATGGAGATTCTCATGGGAAAGGCATTACGAAAACGGTGGCAAAGATAAGGATAATCCCGGCTTATGAGATTCTTTTAAATACCAGGGCTGTCCTGTTCGGGTTATAAATGGAAAGCCAGTGGTTTTGCTCCTGTTCCCGGTAGATGGTCGTGTACACCATGGAGTCGTCTACCCGGTTATGCCCCCCGTAATTTGGGTGGTCGCTGTTCAGGATGATCCGGTAATCACCCGGTTCATGCAAAGGAAACCGGTAATCGGCCGGGGAGGAGGTGGTATGGAAGTTGAAAACAAAGATAAGTCCCTGCCGCTGAAACACCAGGGTTTGGTTCGTATGATCCATTTGGATCAGGTCTCCGTAACCGGCTTTGAAAATTTGGTGTTCCCTTACCATTTTGAGCATATCCTTATCGAACAGGTAGAGATAGCGGTATTTAAGTTCGGGATTTTCGATCAGGGACCATTGGCGACGGGCATAATGGAAACTCCAGTTGTTCCCTTCCCTTGGGAAGTCGATCCAGTCGGGATGACCGAATTCATTTCCCATAAAATTGAGATAGGCCTGCCCGCCGGCAGCGATGGTGATCAGGCGGATCATTTTGTGCAGGGCAATTCCCCTGTCAACCACAAGGCTCTCATCCCTTTTGCTCATCTTAAAATAGATCTCTGCCTGCATGAGCCGGAAAGCAATGGTCTGATCCCCCACCAGCGCCTGGTCGTGCGATTCACAATAGGCGACTGTCCCGACATCCGGCAACCGGTTCGACATCAGGTGCCACATCTCATCCAGGTTCCACTCTTCATCTTTCTTTTCTTTCAACTGTTTGATCCAGTAGTCAGGAATGGCCATCCCAAGCCTGAAATCAAACCCGATACCGCCTTCCCGTATCGGGCGGCACAGTCCGGGCATGCCGGTAACATCTTCGGCGATGGTGATGGCGGAAGGTTTGATCTTGTGGATCAATGTGTTGGCCAATTGAAGGTAGATCAGGGAATCCCATTCCACCCCATGATGGAAATATCCGTCAAGATCCCAGTTCTCCCGGTAACCGTGGTCGAAATACATCATGGAGGTGACCCCGTCGAAACGGAAACCGTCGAAATGGAACTCCTGTAGCCAGAATTTCAGGTTAGAGAGAAGGAAACGAAGTACTTCGCGCTTTCCGTAATTGAAGCATTTGGAGTCCCAGTGGGGATGGTTGCCGCGTTCACCGGGATGAAAATACTGGTCATCCGATCCATCGAGCTGGTTAAGTCCCTCATTGGTGTTTTTTGCCGCGTGAGAATGTACCAGGTCAAGGAAAACTGCGATACCCTGCTCATGGGCCTTGCGTATCAGGTATTTTAATTCTTCCGGTGTGCCGAATCTGGAAGAAACGGCAAAATAGTTGGTGACGTGGTATCCGAATGATCCGTAATAGGGGTGCTCTGCAATGGCCATCAACTGGATAGCGTTGTATCCGGAATTTTTAATATATGGTAATATGTAATCGGCAAATTCCGCGAAGGTACCCACACCGTATTTTTCCTGTGCCATGCCGATGTGACATTCATAAATGAGCAGTTCCCGGATGGTACCGACATCGAAATGATCCCCTTCCCAGTCGAAAGATACCGGAGGGGCCCAGAACTGGCCGGTAAACGCGACAGATTCCTCCTCCTGGACCACGCGTCGGATATAGGCCGGGATTTTTTCATGCCAGCCAGTATCTGAGTGGACCAGGATTTTCAGTTTGCTTTTATGCACCAGCCGTTCCTTATACAGGTTGTCGGGCAGAAATATTTCCCATTGACCGAAACGGTTGGGGGTGAGACGATGTGAATACCTCTGCCAGTTATTGAAATCTCCGAAAAGATATACGTCCTGGGCGTGGGGCGCCCATTCCCGGTAATACCAGCCCTTTGCCTTGCGGTCATAGGTAAATCCATAGTAACGATGACCATTGGCGAATTCAGTCAAACTTTTCCAGTTTGCCCCTATCTCCTTCATCGTGTCGTGGTATCGTTCATAACGGGCGTATATCTCGTCGGCGGCCGGTTCCAGCCATGGATCATTTTTCACGAGTGCCAGTTTCCGGGTCTTTGTCTCTTTCATAGGTTCAGTTAACAAAACAAAGGGTGTTCCGATTACAAAAACCGGAGCACCCTTTGATAACATTTCAGATCATCATGCAAAAATGGCAATCGCCACAATGATAAGGACCACAACCGGAACGACGGCCAGGACGGTTTGCCGGTCCCTCGATATATTCCGGTTCATTTCGTTGATCTTTTCAACGCAGAATGGATCCTGCGGTTTGTAAGCCAGGGCGGCCTTATACTCTTCTCTTGCGGACCTGAACAGATCGATCCGGATAAAGTGCATGGCGCGCTCGGTATGTTCGCGGTATTTCAGTTCTTCGTGGGAGAGTGCTTCGTGATCCTCGTGATGGTGTCCCATGGTTAATTCAGTTTATAAGTCAGTCCGATTCCGAATATTTCCTTGAACTGGGTCCGCTGAATGACATCGTCATCATACAGCAACTGCGCTTGCAGGGAAGCCGATAGCCACTTGTTCACTTTCATGCTGAGCAGCAGACTCCAGTTGACATCGATGTTGCCGAAATGGTTGAGGTAATCCGAAAAGAGTTCAAGGGTTGAAGCAAGATTGACGTTGGTCATGATATCCCTGTTCAGGTCCATCCGCATATAGGGCCCGAATTCGCCTCGCCAGCTTTTTCCTTTTTCCACTCCGAATGCGCCCATATCGATGAAACGCTGGTCGGTTACAAATGTAAACCTGCCGGAGGCGGGTGAGAGGTAAGCGTTGAACCAGTTGACGGGAGAATAGGTGATGCCGATACCGGCTACCAGATAGCCCGGGGTCATGAAGGTTGACATCAGCACGTTTTCGGCATCTTTTTTATACTCATAACCATTATCAAATTGGGTCCTGAAGTTGGCCAGTAAGGTCACATACCATTTTTTATTTTTATGCAGTTCATATCCGTAAGCAGAGGTAAGCTCAATTTTATCGTTCGTCTTGGTATAGTTCTCTGCATCGAGTTTTCCCAGGATGTTGAATCCATAACCGAGATCGACCGTATTGGCCCACATGTGCTTGTTTTTCTTATAGTTTGCCTTTAGATTGAAAAAAGTGGCAAGCCCGATGGAGTTTTGCCCCCCTGCAGACCAATTGCTGAAGGATGACTGAGCAAACAGAATGGATCCGGTCCCATGGATCAGCCAGGCCTTTTTTGATGTGTCGGCCGGCGCACCGGTAAGGACTTCTGATTTGGCTTTTGCAACTTTCTGGATATCCTGGGCGCTTGTTCCAGTGGCAAGAACGAAGAGTGCGCCAATAAACATCAATGAATATTTTTTCATCTCTTTTCGTTTTCCGGTGATTACTTTTTTAACAGGTCCCTGATTTCTGTGAGCAATTCCTGGTCTTTTGTCGGTGCCGGAGGGGCTGGGGGAGGGGCAGATTCTTCTTTCTTCATGGTGACTTTGTTAACCGCTTTGATCATCATGAAAATGGCAAAGGCTACGATGGTGAAATCGACGAGTGTCTGGATGAAATTTCCCAGGTTGATGGTAACGGCTTCTTTCAGGATAGCCTGAGTAGCCGGATCCAGTTCTGCAGCGCGCAGTGTAACGACAATATCTTTGAAATCCATGCCGCCAACCAGTAATCCGATGGGGGGCATAATGACATCATTAACCAGGGAAGCGATAACTTTTCCAAACGCGGCTCCGATGATCACACCAACCGCCAGATCGATAACGTTGCCACGCATGGCAAACTCCTTGAATTCTTTGAGCATTTTCATAGTTGTAGTTTTTAGTGTTTTGCAAAAATAATATAAATCTGCAGGAAATCAACAGACTGATCCATGTTCTCAGAACCCTTACAGTAGCCAACAAAGAAGCAAATCCCGGAGGAGACCATCAGAAATTTTATGTAATTTTACCACCCCAAACTGACTAATATGGCGGAAAACCAGGTGAACCGCAATGGTACAGAAGCTGAATACAAGCAGGTTATATCCGAATGCCGTGATCTGTTTGAGACGAAACTGAAGGATTACGGCCCTGCATGGAGAATTCTGAGAACCCCTTCGCTGACCGATCAGATCTATATCAAGGCCCAACGCATCAGGAGTTTTGAAGATACCGGGGTACAACTGATCAGGGAGGGTATTCGCCCTGAATATATCGGAATCATCAACTACTCCGTCATCGCCCTGATCCAGCTCGAAATGGGGCCAGGCGATCCGAACCTGTTCCTTTCCGCCGAAGCACTCACTACTTATGATCGCGTTACCCATGATACCTTCAGGCTGATGTCCGATAAGAATCATGACTACGGGGAAGCCTGGCGCAATATGCGCCGCAGTTCCCTGACCGATATCATTCTTATGAAATTATTGAGAATCAAACAAATTGAGGATAATCAGGGGAAGACTCACATCTCTGAAGGAGTGGACGCCAATTACCACGATATTATCAACTACTCGGTTTTTGCTTTAATTAAACTTGACAATGAAATTGCTTAGAACACTTTTCAGGATCCTGATCGGACTGGTCTTTGTCTATTCCGGATTCGTCAAAGGGATTGATCCATTGGGGACAGTTTACCGGATGAATGACTATTTTAACGTTTTCGGCATTCCATGGATGATGCCGGCCAGCCTTTACTTTACAGTTTTTCTCTGTGTCCTCGAATTTGTACTCGGCATATCCATGCTTTTTAACCTTTGGATTAAAAAACTGGTATGGGTGTTATTACCCATGATGACATTCTTCACCATCCTCACCTTTTTTGATGCGGTTTATAACCTTGTACCTGATTGCGGATGTTTCGGTGATGCATTCAAGATTACCAATCTGCAGACATCTCTGAAAAACCTTGTACTGATGGCCCTCGTAGTACCGGTTTTTATCTGGCGGAATCAATTTAAAAGCCCCCTCCGTGAAAATGGAGAGATATCGCTGCTGGTGCTGACCATCATCGCTTTCACCTCACTTTCGCTTTACTGTTACCGTCACCTGCCCATTATAGATTTTATGGACTGGAAAGTGGGTAATAATGTGAAAAAGCAGGGGGATTCCCCGGTCATCTTTTATGTCACCTATAAAAATATTCTGACCGGTGAAGAGAAAGAATACATCTCTCCGAACTATCCATGGAACGATTCGGTATGGTTATCCCGGTGGATATTCCAAAGTCAGCGGGTGGTTGACCCCAACGGCGATCAGAGTATGAACCTGCGCGTCGAAGATGAGAATGGTAATGATCTTACTTCCGTTGTTTACGATAATGTGGATTATCAGTTTATCCTCGTCGCCTATGACCTCGGAAAAGCCAGCCGGGAAGGTTTTTTGAAAATGCTCCCCTTCGCGAAAAAAGCGGCAGCCGACGGCTATTTTTTCTTCTGTCTGACCAGTAATTCCTACCCCGAAATAAGGCAGTTCCGCATTAACAACGGAGCCGCTTTTGATTTTTACACAGCCGATGATGTGGTGCTGAAAGCGATGGTAAGGTCCAACCCCGGACTGATCCTTATCAGGAACGGTGTGGTGATTGAGAAATGGGCTTTTCGTGACTTCCCATCCTATGAAGATGTAAAAGCAGAATATTTGAAATACTGAGTGATCGGATTAATAAGGTAATCCTGTGGGAAAGTTCCTTCTGAAGCGACTTTGGTACGGTATATTGGTCCTGACAGGAGTAGTGATCGTGGTCTTCTTTCTGTTCAATATCCTTCCCGGCGATCCGGCAAGGATGATGCTGGGACAACGCGCAGACAAAGCCTCCGTGGAGATCATCAACCGGGATCTGGGTAGGGATAAACCCCTCCTGGTACAGTTCCTGAACTATCTGAATGACCTTTCGCCAATCTCCCTGTACAATGTTCAGGATCGGGACAGCCATTGGTTTCGTGAAAAGTCAGTGCTGGGCAAAACACTGACAATCATCACGACAGGCTCCTGCGAAGTCATATTAAAATCGCCCTGGCTCCGGCGATCATACCAGACCAAAAGGGAAGTATCGGAGATCCTTTCCGAAGGATTTGTTAATACCCTCGTACTTGCATTGGTCTCAATGGTTTTTGCCGTCATAGCCGGCATCGGTATCGGGATCCTGTGCGCGGTTTATAAAAATTCATGGATTGACAAGTTGTCACTGGTTATTTCAGTGCTGGGGATGTCATTGCCTTCATTTTTCGTGGCCATTCTTCATGCCTGGATTTTCGCTTTTCTCCTGGCCGGGATTACCGGCCTGAGCATGTCAGGAAGCCTGGTGGCTGTGGACGATTTCGGAGCCGGTACCTATTTCGAGTGGAAGAATATCATCCTCCCAGCCTTTACTTTGGGAATCAGGCCGTTGGCGGTCATCGCGGGGCTGACCCGCAACTCATTGCTCGATGTTTTCACGCAGGACTATATCCGGACAGCCCGGGCCAAGGGTTTGAGCCGCAGCCGCATTCTTTTCCGTCATGCCCTGAAAAATGCCCTGAACCCTGTGGTTACTGCCAGCTCGGGATGGTTTGCCTCGCTGTTGTCCGGGGCTGTTTTTGTCGAATTTGTTTTCGACTGGAAAGGGATAGGTTTGGTAATGGTCAACGCATTGGATAAATATGATTTTCCGGTTGTGATGGGAGCTGTGTTGTTCATTTCAGTTATTCTTGTAATTATCAATATATTGGTTGATATTATCTATGGAATACTTGATCCAAGGGTCAGAACAGGGCAGGGGATTTAAAGTTGGATTGTATCAGAATATTCCTTTGTAACATGCGTTATATCTGTTTAAACAAAAATGATATGAGAAGAAGAATAGTAGCCGGAAACTGGAAGATGAACAAAACTTTTTCCGAAGCCGAGACCCTGATCACCGAGATCGCCGATGCCCTTGATGATGTTGAACTGGACCATGCCGAAGTGGTGCTTTGCCCTCCTTTCATATATCTGGAGATGGCCACCGATGTTTCTCAGGAGTCAAGGTTCAGCGTGGGTGCTCAGAACGTCTATCCGGCAGATTCAGGAGCCTTTACCGGTGAGATCAGTCCGCTCATGCTGGGGGAATTGCTTGTATCCTGGTGCATTGTCGGCCATTCCGAAAGGCGGCAGTATTTCAAGGAATCCCATGGGTTTCTGAAGGAAAAGGTTGATTCATTGCTGCGCAATGGTGTCAAACCAATATTTTGCTGCGGCGAGGTGCTGGCTGAACGGGAGGCAGGACTTCATCAGGAGGTAGTCCGCAAACAACTGGAGGATTCACTATTCCACCTTGCCCCGGAGTCTTTCGCAGCGGTCGTCATCGCCTATGAACCGGTTTGGGCCATCGGCACCGGGATCAATGCCACACCGGAGCAAGCGCAGGAAATGCACCATTTTATCCGTAGCCTGGTGTCAGGTCGGTATGGTGAGGAGGCTGCCCTTGAAACTACAATTCTTTATGGCGGCAGTTGCAATTCCAAAAACGCCGCCGAACTGTTCGCCCAGGCCGATGTGGATGGTGGATTAATCGGTGGAGCCTCCCTGAAACCTGAAGAGTTCATGTCCATCGTCAAATCATTATAATGAATGAATTATATTGAATTGTCCGTTCCTGACCTGAAAGGTCTCGACGCTGAAATATTGGTGGCTTTCCTGGGAGAACTGGGATTTGAGAGTTTTCAGGAAACGGAAGGTGGATTGTGGTCCTACTGCCCTGAACAGGAGTTCAGGGAGTCAGCAGTCAGTGAATTGTTTGCCACACTGCCGGTGGATGATCCGCCTGCCTATGCCATCCGGCAGGTTCCACCCGAAAACTGGAATGCCATCTGGGAGGAAAACTACGAAGCCGTTACGGTTGGCGGATTGTGTCATATCCGGGCCCCTTTCCATCCTGCAGTTGGTAATGTACCCTATGAAATTGTGATCGAACCCAAAATGTCGTTCGGGACCGCACATCATGCGACAACCTGTCTGATGATCAGCATGCTGCTCAAAGAGGAAATGAAAGCGAAAACCCTCCTCGATATGGGATGCGGTACGGCTGTCCTGGCTATTCTCGCATCTTTGATGGGTGCTGCAAGGGTGGTAGCCATCGATAATGATGAATGGGCATACCGGAATGCCATCGAAAACAGGGACAGGAACAACCAGTCCGACATAGAGGTGATCCTCGGGGATGTTGGCAATATTCCGGCTGAGAAATTCGATATTATCACGGCCAATATAAACCGCAACGTGCTGATGGCTGATATACCGTATTATTCACAATTCCTGAAGAAAGACGGGGTGTTGCTGATGAGCGGGTTTTACGGGGAAGATATTCCGGTTATCCATGAAACCGCGACAGGGTGCGGCCTCCACCTGGTCGGTTATTCTGCAGACCAGTCATGGGTAGGAATAAAATATGCAACATAATGACAGACTTTGTCAATATGCGCCTGACCGCAGTTTTATCTCTGTTGCTGCTGTTCTTTGGGATCAGCAGCACGGAGGGGCAGGAGTTCACCTCTTTTTCAGGTGATTCCACCAGGCTGGAGGTGGAAATGAACCAGTGGTTCGGTCGGATTACAACAGGGGAGAGAAAGATCATTGCACCGGACCTGGATCGTTTTTTTTCTTACTGGTCAGGTCGCTATTTCAGTGACGATGAGAAAAAGGCTATATATGCCGTCTTCAACGCCCTGGTTCAGAAAAAAGTCACGCCGTACCCCGACTTCTCCAACTATATCAAGGTAATTAATACATTTCTTGTCACCTCTCAGCCCCATGAACAGTTTCTTCCCTGGCATAAGGTTATGATCCGTCAGCTCACAGAGGGTCCGGTAAATCAATTTGCGCAGTTGATTGAATCTTCACAGTGGTTATTTCGGGATAAACTACTATATAACGGTCAGAATATCAAATGGAAACACCATGCCGGATCTTACACTTTTATTTCGGGTGATTCTCCCCTGATAGCGCTTCCCGTATCCGATCTTTCCTGTTATAGTGAAAAAGACAGTATCCGGATTGCCCGTACGCGGGGAGTGTACAACCTGGTTACAAGGGAATGGACCGGGGAAGGTGGGTTGGTGGACTGGAGTAAGGCCGGCGAAAACCCGGGTGAGGTCTTTGCCGAACTTTCCCAATACCGGATCAGGATGAGGCTGCCGGGGTATTCGGCAGATTCCGTGCGCTTTACTCATCGCAGGTATCTGAAGACACCTTTGTCAGGGAGGATTGAAGACAAGATCGAAAAGGAGGTCTCTCCTGCCAAAGCTGTATTTCCGAAATTTTCCAACTATAATATCAGAATTTCCATTCCGTCGCTGTATCAGGATGTAGATTATGAAGGGGCATTCAATATGGAGGGAAGAACTATCCTGGGAACACAAAGTTCTGACCGGGGCGCCCAACTTTTTTTTAAGAGAAAAGGTCAGCATTTTCTGACCGCGGAATCAGCAGTTTATGTCATCAACCCGGAAAAGGTGAATACATCCTCCGCGGCGGTCACCATCTATCATGATACCGACTCCCTTTACCATGCCGGAATAAAGATGCAGTATAACACCCAAACCAGGGAACTTTCTCTGGTCAAAGACGAACGGGCCATCCGATACCCTCCCTGGTATGATTCATTCCATAATATCGATATCTACTGTGAAGCTGTTTATTATACCATGGGCGATTCCCTGCTGAGCATCCAGTCGATGAAAGGGCTGACCAGGGAGAGCCGCGTGGTTTTTGAGTCGGGTCAATACTATACAGAGAGACGGTACCTGAAAATTCAGGGCATTTCTGAAACAAATCCATTGTATCAGATCGCCGGCTGGGCGGAAAGGAACCAGACACGAACCCTGACGCGCGATGATTTTGCCCACATCCTGCGTTCATCGGCCGATGCCGTGGAAAATCAGATTCTCGACTTTACCGACTGGGGTTTTCTGACATAC
>CAYLVY010000072.1:8934-18624 GCA_964387205.1 uncultured Draconibacterium sp. | reverse complement strand
TCCTATGCCGAAGCGACGGGTTTCGAAGCCTGCGGGTTCGCCCGCGCTACACCGATCGGAGAATGGCGCCATTTTTACCATGACCGGTTTTTTCAGGACCATATCGCTTCTTATATCCCTTATCTCGAAAAAAACCTTGAAAAAAGGATCAATGCGGAACTTCTGTTGCCGGGGGTTTCCACCGTCATCGCCCTTTTATTACCCTACACACCCGGACAGGTTATTCAGAAAGAAGATAATTTTATTATATCCCGGTATGCTTACGGATATGATTATCATGATATTATTCGGAATAAAATGAATAAATTGATCGGTTTTCTGAGCCACTCATTCCCCGGAAGTACCAGCAGGGGTTTTGCCGACTCAGGCGGAGTTAAAGAGAAAGTGTGGGCACAACGGTGCGGTTCAGGCTGGCAGGGGAAGAACAGTCTGATCATCAACAGAAAGAAAGGCTCATGGTTCTTTATCGGGATTATCCTGACCACGATCCCGGTTGATCCCGACGTGGCAGAAACAGATCATTGCGGCGATTGTCGCCGCTGCATGGATGCCTGTCCGACCGGTGCACTTGACCAGCCCTACCGGCTCCGGGTCGGACGCTGCATCGCCTATCATACCATTGAAAGCAAAGCCCCGGTTCCGCCTGAACTAGCAAAGAATTTCGGCAGACGTATCTTTGGATGCGATATTTGTCAGGAGGTTTGTCCTTACAACAGACTGGCCGTACCTCACCGAATTCCTGAATTCGAACCCTCTCTCACACTCTCCGGCATGAGGAAAGATGATTGGCTCTCCCTCACACCGGAGGGATTTGATGAGCTATTCTGGGGAACGGCTGTGAAAAGAACCGGATATCAACGGTTTATGGAGAATATCCGGCTGCATCATTCCCCGGAGGAACCCCAGCGGTAATGTTCCGATTCAAGTCCTGCCAGCGATAAGACCCGTTCCACTACGGTCAGGGCCAGCATTTCAATGGTGGCCGGTTTACTGTAAAAAGAGGGGGTGGCAGGACAAATTATGGCGCCGGATTCCGTCAGACGGGTCATATTGTGCAGGTGGAGCAGGTTATAAGGAGTTTCTCTGGGTACCAGGATCAGTTTTCGCCGCTCTTTAAGCATGACATCTGCCGCGCGGGTGATCAGGTCGTCCGACACACCGGCAGCAATGCGTCCCAGGGTTCCCATGGAACAGGGGCAAATGATCATGGTGTCGAAATCAGAAGAACCTGAGGATACCGGGGCGAAAAGATCGTCATGGGCATATTGGGTTACCATGGGGCTACCGGGCTGAAAAATGCCACCCAATTCATAGTTCCACACGGCCCGTGCATTGGAGGAGAAGATGACGCCCAGGCACGACACCTGTTCCTCCATTGTCTGTATACGCTCCAGCAATATCCGGGCGTAGACGGCACCGCTGGCCCCCGTAACGCTGACAATCAGTTTTCGTTTCCCGTTCATACCCTATCGCTTGATTATCCCCGGTGTCATGGTCTCATGGGTTTGAAGTCCCAACTGATGGAGAGTGACATCAGGTTATTGAACTGACCTGTTTCGAATAAAAACCGTTTGAAACCTTCCGGATACCCTTCGGGCTGGGGTTCACGGATGGAAAGCAGGGAATAATGCATCCTGAAACCCGTTTTCAGGTGGCGGGTCAGGGCATAGGAAACCCCGATGATACCTCCGAGTGTGATTTTCCTCAATGGAACCGTATTGTAAGGAACTTCCAGGCCATCCTTTTCTTCATAATTTCCGAGCAGGACATCAGGCGCCAAACCAACTTCGGCATACAATTTATTCATGAAAATATACTGATACAGCACGGGAACCTCCAGATAATTAAGGCGGAGGAGGTAGGATCCGGGATCTTCTTTCTCCAGGTTGGCGTTCTTCCGGCTTCCTTTCTGAATAAACTGCATCTCCAACTGAAGTTGAGAGTGTTTGGAAAGCCTGTAATTTACAAATCCCCCTCCGTGAAATCCGTATTTATGGTATCCCTCGTATGTATCTCCGTCGATTTGGCTCACCACTCCCCCGACAACCAGACCTCCATTAAAATGTTGGCCGAAAACACAAACAGGCAAAAACAAAATCAACAGGTTCAGAATTTTTTTCATCTATCCTCCTTTAAATTAAATGTTTCCATCATAATATCCCGCAAAATGAAAATGATTTAAGCTGCCGGAAGGGTAAAACTGAATACGCTGCCTTTATCCGGTTTGCTTTCCACCCATATCTTTCCGCCATGTTTCTGGATAAATTCCTGACAAAGAAGGAGTCCAAGACCTGTCCCTTTTTCATTTGATGTCCCCTTTGTGATATGGCTCTGATCTATCCGGAAGAGTTTATCCATATTATCGGGTTCAATGCCCACTCCATTGTCGCGGACTGAAATCCGGCATTCAACGCCCTGATATTCGGCCGCAATGTCGATCATACCGCCGGGATGGGTAAATTTCACAGCATTAGACAGTAAATTACGTATCACCGTTTCGACCATTGGTTTGTCAATCTTCACATTGACGGGATCCTGCATCTGTAGCCTGATGGTAATGGATTTCGCAGTAGCAGCACTCATGATCATTCTGACCTGCTGTTCAACCAGTGGCCGGATGTTCATGATCTCCGGATTAAAAGGCATCCTCCCTGACCTGGCCTGGCTCCAGTCAAGCAGGTTGGTCAGGAGCGAGTATGTGTGACCGACTGCTTTGTGCAATGCGCCGGCAATCTCTTCTGTCTCCGAAATGCTTCTGGTCCGGAACTCATCCACCAACATTTCGCTTAATCCCAGCAAACTATGAAACGGCCCTTTAAGGTCATGGGCAATTATGGAGAGAAACTTATCTTTGGCTGCATTTGCCTCCCGGAGCAGGATGTCATTTTCCTCGAGTTGTTTTTCAGCCAATCTTCTTCTGGTGATATCCTGGATCGCTGCCACGGCATAAGCGACCGCTCCGTTTGGTTTTCGTACGCAGGCAGCCGACATGATGGTATAGATCTCCTCTCCTGATTTGCATATAAATCGTTTTTCGCTGGAATAGTTCTCTATTTCACCGGAAATCAGCCGTTCGAAAAGCTCAAGGTCTGCCTGAAGATCATCAGGATGAGTGAGTTGGGCCCAGGTGAGGCTCTCCAGTTCGGCCCTGGTGTATCCGATCATTTTTTCCCAGGCGGCATTGACCTCGAGCCAGCCTTTTTCCACCGATGTGATGACCAATCCGAGCAAAGGCAGTTCAAAAGCCTGTCGAAAACGTGACTCACTTTCCTTCAGCGCCTGATCTTTAACCAGATAGGCCAGGTCATCCTCCATATTTTTCCGGATCTCCGAAAGAAGTTCCTGTGTGAGGGCACTGAAACGATTCTCTTTTCTGTCAAGGATACACAATGTCCCGAAAACCTTACCATCGGGCCAATTGACAGGATAGCCCAGATAGGAGATCATCCGGAGGGCCACATCCGGATTGTCTTTCCAGGTTTCGCTCCGGGTCGCATCCGGGATCAGCAGTGGTTCCTGGCTGGCAATGACGGTTTCACAATAGAGGCCAAGGCCCAGCCGGGCCATTTCGCCTGTTTCATAGGGATTCTCAGGCGATGTGTTATGGAGGTAGACCTCGATGGATTCTTCGTGCAACCTCATGACCAGGGCAGCCGGGATATCCACGATCCGGGCAATCAGGTTGAGCCAGTTATTCCATTTGTCGGTGAGGGGTTCCGGATTATAACGATGATCAGCAGTAACAATGTCCACTTTCACCCAGGTATCACTCTCCCGTAAGCGTACTTTCGCAAAATTATGGTTCATTACTAAGCGCAAAATGCAAATATAACGATAGTGCATTAATTTAACATTAAATTCACATTCAGCATGAAGGAATATTTAATTTTACCGATTCTTACTGATCTCTCATGGAGAACAAGGATATCACCATTTTGCTGGCAGACGATGAAGAGGACATCCTGGAATTCCTCGGATACAACCTGGAACGGGAAGGGTTCAGGGTGCTGAAGGCGAAGAACGGGATTAAAGCCATCAGCCTGGCCAGGGAGCATCATCCTCAACTGATCATCCTGGATGTGATGATGCCGGGGATGGACGGCATGGAGACCTGTAATCAACTGCGGAACATACCGGAGTTGTCGGAAAGCCTGATAGCATTTCTTACAGCCCGGGGAGAGGATTACTCTCAGATTGCGGGGTTTGAAGCAGGTGCCGATGATTACATCACCAAACCCATCAAACCAAAGTTGTTCGTCAGCCGTATCCTGGCGTTGTTGCGCCGTTACAAAGGAGCCCCGGAGACCGGCAATATTATCCGGACGAAAAGCCTGCTGATCGACCGTGACCGGTATATGGTCGTGTACAACAACCAGGGACATACCCTGGCGAGAAAGGAGTTTGAACTGCTTTTCTTCCTGGCCACGCACCCCGACAAAGTGGTCTCGCGCGAGGAGATCTTTGGTCATGTCTGGGGTGAGGATGTGGTGGTCGGGGACCGCACCATCGATGTACACATCAGAAGGATCAGGGAAAAACTGGGAATCGACAGTATCAAGACGATCAAAGGGGTAGGCTATAAATTCGAGGAGTGATGACCTTCCACGAACCCCGGAAATTATCCCTACTCCAGGCTGCGGTGGTAACACTTGCCTATGAGATCATTTTGATTGCCGCCATTTTCTTTAAGTTTTTCGAGTCCCTTTCCTGGCTTGCCTTTATCATTTTCCTGACAATCAGCAGCGCCCTTTTGTTTCTGATCACCTTTTTTCTGAGTGAATATCTGATCAATAAATTTATTTACAGCAAGATAAGGTTGATCTACAAATCTATTCACGCGGTAAAAAGCGGCAGGAAAGAACCATCCATCTCTATAAAAAACGGAAAGGATTCCATGGAAAGGGTGCATGCCGAGGTAGATCGATGGGAAGCGGAAAAAAGGGATGAACTGGAGAAGTTAAAGATGCTGGAGCAGTACCGGCGGGAGTTCATCGGTAACCTTTCCCATGAGCTGAAAACACCCCTTTTCAACATTCAGGGGTATGTTTCAACCCTGGCAGACGGTGGGCTGGAAGATCCAAAAATCAACCGGGAGTACCTCCACAGGACCGAACAAAGTGTGGAAAGGCTGGTAAAGATATTGGAAGATCTTGACGAGATATCCCAGTTTGAGTCCGGCCATATGAAACTGAATATCTGTAATTTCGATTTATACCTGCTGACCTGTGAAGTGGTGGAAAGTCTCGAAATGAAGGCTACGAAAAAGGGGATACATGTGGTGGTGAATGAACCGGATAAACCGGTAATGGCGGAAGGGGACAAAGAGCGGATCCGGCAGGTGCTGACCAACATCATCGACAACTCATTGCGCTACGGTTTAAAGGGTGACGGCCGGACAAAGATCTCCTTTTTCGATATGGATGAGCACATCCTGACCGAAATTACCGATAACGGGATTGGCGTGGAGCAGGCTGATCTCCCGAGGCTTTTTGAAAGGTTTTACCGTACAGAGCGCGGGAGGGCAACATCCCGCAAAGGGAAAGGGCTGGGCCTGGCTATCGTGAAACACATCATTGAAGCACACGGACAGACCATCCATGTCCGCAGCAAGGTGGGGGGAGGTAGCACCTTCGGGTTTACCCTTCGTAAATCCTGAGCCGCTTATTTATTCCGGTCGGTGGTATAGAAAACCATCTCTTCCAGCGCCTTACGAAATTCGCTTTCCGGAAATGTTCTCAGGGTAAGAAGAGAGCTATCCCTGTATTCCGTCATTTTTTCCTGCGCATATTTTATCCCTCCGCGATCATATACCATATCCACCAGTTGGCTGACCCTTTGATTATCATGATGATGGTTTTTTACCGTTTGAATGATCCGGCGTTTTTCAGAACGGTCGGCATGCTCCAACAGATAAATGAGGGGGAGGGTCATTTTCTGGTCACGGATGTCGGTACCGGAGGGTTTTCCTGTAAAATTGGTCTTTTGATAATCAAAAATATCATCTTTGATCTGGAAGGCGATCCCGGCAAGTTCCCCGAAACTCCACATTCGGGAAACCAATGCCGGATCAGCGCCGGCTGAAGCAGCACCGCAGGCGCAGCAGGAGGCGATGAGGGAGGCCGTTTTTTTCCTGATGATCTCATAATATACCTCTTCACGGATATCCAGCCGTCTGGCTTTCTCGATCTGCAGGAGTTCCCCCTCGCTCATCTCCCTGACGGCATCGGAAACGATTTTCAGGAGTTGGAATTCTTCCTTTTTCAGGGCGAGAAGCATCCCCCTGGAAAGAAGGTAATCGCCGGCAAGTACCGCGATTTTATTTTTCCAAAGGGCATTGACGGAAAAAAAACCCCGGCGCAGGTTTGAATCATCGACCACATCGTCATGGACCAAAGTTGCAGTATGGAGCAGTTCTATCAATGTGGCGGCGTTGTATGTGCTTTCGCCAATATTACCCACTGTTCCGGCTGCCAGAAAGACAAACATGGGCCTCATTTGTTTTCCTTTTCGGCGGACAATATAGCGCATGATGGTATCCAGCAGGGGTACATTGCTTTTCAGCGCCTCCCTGAACTTATCCTCAAAGGCATCGATATGGCTGGCGATAGGCGCCCGTATCAGGTCAAGTGGGTTCAAAAATCAGTGTTTGGAAGGTAAAAGTACGTTTTTCCAAGGTTGCAGGGCTTTTCTCATGATGAAAATGTTGAACTTTGCAAAAACTTACAGAAATGGCCGGCTTTCTCTTTGAAGATGTAATTTTTGGGCCCGTACACAGCCGCAGGCTGGGATCTTCCCTGGGTATCAACCTTTTACCGCTGCACCGAAAGCACTGTTCCTTTAATTGCATTTATTGTGAATGCGGATGGACCAAACCCTCCGACGGATCAGAACCGTTATTTCCGTCCAGGGGACAGGTTGCGCAATTTCTGGAAAAGCGACTGATCAGTCTGAAAGAGGCAGGACATGCTCCTGATTCCCTCACCTATGCCGGAAACGGCGAACCCACCCTTCATCCTGAATTTGCAGGCATTGTGGATGATACTATTGCGCTTCGCGACCGATACTTCCGTGCCACCAAAGTTTCTGTGTTGTCCAATGCCAGTAAAACAGGCGATCAGGGAGTTTTCAACGCCCTGCTGAAGATCGATAATAATATCCAGAAACTGGATGCCGGTTCTGAAAGGTTTTTCCAATTGGTCAACCAGCCTGTTTCAGATTTGTCGCTGGAATCAGTAGTGGAAAACCTGAAAAAATTCAACGGAAGGGTAATTATCCAGAGCCTTTTTCTGCGCGGGAACCGGAACGGAGAGGTGGTCGACAATACCGGGCAGGAAGAAGTGTTACTCTGGTTGGATCATGTCATAAAGATATCTCCTTCGATGGTGATGATCTATTCCATCGACCGGGCGACACCGGCCAGGGGGCTGGAACAGGTCAGCCGTCCTGAATTGGAGCGGATCGCAACACAGGTACGGCAGGCTGGGATCCGGGCAGAGATTTACTGAAGCAAAAATGGAAGGAATTTATTATCCGGCGAAAATCTGGCTTGCATTCGGGGAGGCGGTCAACGGGAATGAAGAGATCCTCAACTGGTTAATGGCCAATGGTTACCCGGAGCTTGCCGCATTGGCACAGGCCGTCAGGGGAAGCGAGCACGCCACGGATTGGCTGCTCTCGCATAAGTACTATCATCTCGCTGCACTGGATGCAGCTATTGATGAGGATATGAGGGCTTATGAATGGCTGAACAGGCATCACCACTTTTTTTTAATCATTTTTGCCGATGCCTGCCGGGGAAAACCGGCTGCGATCCGGTGGCTCACGGAACGCAGGCTGGAGGGGATACTCAATATTGCAGTGACGATAAAAAAACTAAGGGACAATACGACCTTTGATTATCACCGCAAGAACTTCTAGAACCTTAACCGCACTTGGAATAGCCGCAACTCTGACATACCAGACAACCCTCCTGGTAGACAAGTGCATTGGTATCCTTGCATTTCGGACAGGCGTGTTCTGCTGCTTTGGTCCCGTCGGGTATGAATTTTTTCAGGGCACGTTCCACACCATTTTTCCAGGTATTGATAGAATCGACATCAAAATGTAGTTTTGAGATGATATTGACCACAAATGGCAGGGGCATTCCATGGCGAAGGATCCCGCTGATCAGTTTGGCGTAGTTCCAGTACTCTTTGTTGAAGGAGCGGGACAAGCCTTCAATGGTTACTTTATAACCTTGTTTGTCTTCAAATTGAAAGTCATACCGGGAGGTAGAGTTTTCGATCCGGCGTTTGACGATCCAGCCTTTCTGAACCCACGAAGGGATCCAGAAATCCTCGGCACGGCCGGTGAATATCTCATAGGGGCGGTCGTTCAGGATACCGACGAAAGCGATCCATTTTTCATATTCATTCTGAAACCGGACGATATCGGCTTCCAGTCGTTCCGGACGCGGCGGCGCCTTTGTTTCGTGGAACTCCTGCCCATCCTGTTTGTCTGGTTTATCGTCGGAATGCTGCACCAGTACCCCGTCGCGCGATGTATCGCGGTACACCGTCATCCCCTTGCATCCGGCCTGCCAGGCTGTTTCATATATATTTCCGATCAGTTCTTCGGGCGTGTCTTTAGGGACATTAACGGTAACGCTGATGGAATGGTCGACCCATTTCTGAACAGCTCCCTGCATTTTTACCTTCGCCAGCCAGTCGACGTCGTTGGCAGTGGCCTTGTAATAAGGTGAGGTTTGGATAATGGCACGAAGTTCATTCTCGTCGAGACGGGAAACCGCATCGATATCGTATCCTTTAACCCGGAGCCAGGTCAGGAAATTATGGTGGAACACGTGGTATTCTTCCCAGGTATCCCCTACTTTATCTTTAAAGGTGATGGTCACATTCTTGTCGTTGGGATTAACTTTCCGGCGACGTTTGTAGGTGAGGGCATAGACAGGCTCAAGACCTGAGGTAGTTTGGGTGAGGATGCTCACGGAGCCGGTGGGGGCGATGGTCAGCATGGCGATATTCCTCCGGCCGTACTTGATCATATCTTCATACACATCGGGGGCGGCTTCCCGGAGCCTGGCAATGAAAGGGTTATTCTCTTCCCTGGAAGCGTCGTAAAAGGGAAAATGGCCTCTCTCCCGGGCCATGGTAACCGAGGAGCGGTATGCTTCGATGGCGAGTATTTTATGCACTTCGATGGAGAAATCGGTGGCATCATCGGTTCCATAACGGGTGCCAAGAGCTGCCAGCATATCGCCTTCCGCGGTGATCCCAAAACCGGTCCGTCGCCCCTGAATTGCTTTCTTTTTGATATTGAGCCACATATTTCTTTCGCGCGCTTTGATCTCCTCAGCTTCAGGATCGCTTTCGATCTTGTCAAGGATCCGGTCGATCTTTTCCAGTTCAAGGTCGATGATATCATCCATCATTCGTTGTGCCTTGTGGATGTGTTTGATAAAGAGTTCCGAATCGAAACTGGCTTCATCGGTAAAAGGTTTATCCACATAACTGAAGAGGTTGATCGCCAGAAGGCGGCAACTGTCGTAAGTACAAAGCGGGATTTCGCCGCAGGGGTTGGTGGAGACGGTCCTGAACCCGAGGTCGGCATAACAATCGGGAATGGATTCCCGGGAGATGGTATCCCAGAAGAGGATTCCGGGTTCAGCCGATTTCCAGGCATTGTGGACGA
>CAYLVY010000072.1:0-8924 GCA_964387205.1 uncultured Draconibacterium sp. | reverse complement strand
TTCTGGTTACCTGTGGGTTGGGTGAGTCGATCGGGAATTTTTGTGTGAAATCCGTGTCGTCGATCACCGCTTTCATGAATTCATCGGTCAGTTTGACCGATATATTGGCGCCGGTGACTTTGCCTGCTTCGAGTTTGGCATCAATAAAGTGTCCGGCGTCGGGATGGACAACGGATATGCTCAGCATCAGCGCTCCACGCCTTCCCTCCTGGGCAACTTCCCGGGTGGAGTTGGAGTAGCGTTCCATGAAAGGGACGATTCCGGTGGAGGTCAATGCGCTGTTTTTCACCTCACTGTTCTTGGGCCGGATATGAGAAAGATCGTGGCCCACTCCTCCCCTGCGTTTCATCAGTTGTACCTGTTCTTCATCAATTTTCATGATTGCACCATAGGAATCGGAGGCCCCTTCGTTGCCGATAACGAAGCAGTTGGAAAGGGAACCGATCTGGTAACCGTTCCCGATTCCGGCCATCGGACTACCCTGCGGGATGATATATTTAAAGTCCCGGAGAAGATTGAAGATCTCTTCTTCAGGCATCGGATTTGGATATTTCTGTTCAATCCGCGCAAGTTCCCTGGCGATCCTGCGGTGCATGTCATCCGGAGTCAGTTCAAAAAGGTGGCCCTCTGAGTTTTTAAGCGCATATTTATTGGCCCAGACGTTGGCGGCCAGGCTGTCGCCATTAAAGTACCGCGTACTCTCCTCCACAACTTTATTAAATTCGTAAATCTGCGGTGCGACGGTTTCTCTCTTCTCTTCTTTCATCTCCTGAACTTCGGTAGTCACTTTAGGCCGGATTCTTTTTGCCAGCACATCGCTATAATAGCCGGAATCTTTTTCCGTCACCTGATTCATTACTGCGTTATTCTCCATAATAAAACAGGATAAACTGTTTATTAAATTAAATTATTGAATTACATTGAGTTTTGAAAAAATGAATCGTCAACGATTCGGTGAGCCAAGATACAACGAAGAAAAAACCCGGCAGAATTTAGTTATTAACAGTGCCGGAAGGATGGGTGTTAATCCCCTGAAAGAAAATCCAATAGGGTTTAATAATTCACAAAATCCTTGTCAATCCTGCATTTCCACATCATCAGCCTCCCATCGCAACTTGGTTCCGAAGCCGAGTCGGTTATCGGTCAGTTTCATAGCGGAAGGGATCAGCTCCCACAGATGAAGTTCGGGCATAAGCCGTGCTATCGGGAACCGTTTAAAATAGGTTTTACGTGCCTGCTGCCACTCCTCGCCGGATAAAGGACGCACCCTTCCCGAAAACTGCAGCCCCCTTATCTTTCCCACGATTTTGGTTTCCAGGGCGATGGTACCGGCAACGGTATATTGTCCCGATTCTGCCATGTCGTGGATATGACGGGTATCAGGATCGGAGGTGAAGATAAAACGGTTCACCTCTTTCCGGTAAGCGTAGTAACAGGTCGCACACCAGGGTATATTGTTTCTGACCACTGCGAGATGGAGGATGTGATGTTCGCCGATGAAATTGATAAAGCGGGGGTCAGGAAGCAGGGCCATCAGAAATCGAGACTTAATGAAAAATAAAATAAGGGTTTGCCTATCCGGCCGTCTTCCACTCCCCAGGCAAGGTCGCCGCGAACAAAATACCCAAAAAGCCGTGTTCGGGCTCCGATGCCAAAACCTTCAATCAACGGCTCCTTTTGCATTTCAACCTTGATGAACAAAGGTCCGCGGGATATATAACTGGTAAACAACGGATTGTCACCATCCCAGGGACTGATTCCATTCCAGGCGGTACCGACATCTCCGAAAAGGACTACCTGAAAGTTGTTGAAAATATCGCTCCGGATGGGGCGGTTGAACAGATATCGGAAAACAGGCCAGCGCAACTCCGTGTTGAAAACAAAGAAATTAGTGCCATTCCTGACATTTTGCTTAAACCCCCGCATATTGGTAGCGATGGTCTGGAAAGCATAATTTTCGGAATTGTCTACTGACATTTTATGGTTGTAAGAAGGAAAGAGCCAGTTGTCCACCCCTCCCATATAATAAAGCAGTTTATTACTTCCGAAAGAGGTGGAAGCCGCCAGGCGGTTGGCCCAGATGAGTGTCCGGTGTACCTGCATATAATGACGATAGTCAAATCCTGCCACGAAGATGTGGTTTCGTTTCTCCGTGACAAGTTGATAGTACTCACCAAACAGCTTATAACGGGTTCCCTTGTATAAGTTCAGTCCCATACTGCGGGTATTGTCATAAGTCAGTTCGGCTTTAAGGCTGCCCCAGAGATTTTGAATATCCGGCAGTCCCAGGAGATATTGGTCAGTTGCGAGAAAAACAGCCCTGTCGTATCGAAGGGAGGCGGTACCTTTAAGGTTAAGTACCGGGGTAAACGGATAAGTGGCTATATAGTAGAGTTCATGTATTTTATGTCGAACAATGTAATAGGCTGATCCTTCCTCCAATGCTTTACGGTGAAAAACGAGTTGGTGGTCAAGCCTGCGTTTGTAATTTCCGTAACTGAACAGATACTCATTGTTGATAAGGCTGACATTCAGCCTGACCCCTCCGCTTATCCTGTAATCTTCCATCAGATCGGTGATCCCGGTCATAAACAACACATTGAGACCGGGATTAAAAAAGACAGGCGGGTTTACGCTCCCTGTAAAAGGCTGATATGCATAATTAAGATAGGTAAAATCGATCTGGGTGACCATCTGATCGATGGTATATTCCACATTGTAGTTCCACGGCCTGGCAGAGAATATCGGATCTGTGGAACCGGGAGTGCCCTTCGCACTGTCGGGGCGATCCTCCCCCTGCAGTTTTCTTACCAGGTCCCAAACCGATCGCATGGTTGAATCTTTACTCTCAAATGTTCTGACCCCTTCCGCGTTTACCTTTATCTGTCCGGTATCAATCATGGAGATAAGCCTCCGGGTTATGTCACTTCTGCGGACTACGTTGAACCTTGGTTTTCCTGCCCTGGTCACGGTTAAGGGCCGGGCGGCAGATGAATCATGGCCCGTGATTTCCACGACTGGTGGCAATGCAGGTTTCGGGGCCGGCATGAGGAGTGAAGACGGGAACACCTCGCTGCGGAGGACTTCTTCAGGAGGTACAAGATCCCTGACATACATTCGGTTTGTTCCGTTGATGCGCACAATTTCAGCCAGCCGCGCGCCTGAAAGAGTAATATCCTGCTCTGTGATATTCCGGGGATAATTGGTAACCGGCCTCGTGGTGGTAAAATAACGATAATGGGTCGTGGTATCAACCCAGGCAATGGAACTATCGTACCTGGCCAGAAACCGGTTAACGATGCCATTGTAATCACTCAGATAAGAAAATTCCGTTTGGCTGTATGGCATGGGCATCGTCTCATGCTCCGTGGGAGTATTGGTGAGGCGTTGCAACACATTACTTTTCGCTCTGTACCGGTACAGAAAAATATCATTCCGGAAACTCAGATCTTCCGGTTTTACGTGGGGAGATGGTTTCAGGGTATCACCGGGCCTGTTGGACGAAAATATAATGTCACCGGAACCTTTCATGAACCTGGGGGATAAATCGTCAAAACAATCGTCGGTGATCTGTTCGTGGGAGCCGGAAGCCATTTGATATACGAAGATGTCGGATTGTCCTTTCAGAACGGCGGACATCACGATCAGGGAACCGTCATCTGACCACGAAAGGTCTGTAACTTTGATAAAATCGAGCAATTTGCGGGTTTCGGTGGTCTTCGTTTCCAGGTCATGGATCAGCATCCGGATCTCTCCGTTTTTTTCCAACACAATGGCGAGCGCTTGTCCTGCAGGGTGCCAGGCAATCAGCGGGAAGGAATGATCCTGCCGGTCGGCCATACGATACCCCCCCCGTAAAACAGATTTTTTTCTGCCCGAATGAAGGTCCATCACAAATACCTTGTAGACCCCCAGGTCGTGTCTTGCAAAAGCGACACGACTGCCATCGGGACTGACCCTGAGCGCCCTGAACACTTTATCGGGCTGACGTTTCCGGATGAGGGGCAGGTCGCCGGGTAACTGACGGTGAACCTCTTCGGCTTCGTACACTGAGCGGTAATGGGCGAGCCATTCCTGCATCACCGCTTTATAACTCAGGCCGATGACCGCCTGAAATCCCTTTTCCACATTCCGTGTAAGCCTTGCAATATAAATGATGTTGGGGATAGCGCTCTTCCCATACTTCAGCGCCACAAAATGCCAGAATGAATGACCTGCATAGGTGGCTTCCTCTCCCGTCAGACTGTTAAACCTTTTGAAATGATTGTTCAGAACGGCGTCTCTGACAATGTTGTCAAGTTCAGTATCCCAGGGACGGGATATGTACGATATCAGCCCGTTCATATACCATTCCGGTACAGTGAAAAGGGTGTTGTTCTTGATCTGAGCGCCAATTCCGGTGCCAAACATCATGTTGTTCAGGATCACCTGTGCAATTCCTGATTTCAGTTGCTGATTGAAATGTTCATATTGACCGTCAAAGAAAAGCAGTACCCTCCCGCCGACAATCCTGGTCACCCCACCGGTGTTATAATACTCCCAGTCGTTGTACAAACCTATGTTACTCTGCTTCAGGTCCGAAAGTCGGTTGAAGACAATAAACTGAATTTTCTCGTCCAGGCTCGATTGAAGCATCGTTTCAATCTCCCTGATGTGGGTTTCGGCATAGCGGCAAGTGTACTGTGCCAGTTCAAGCCCCCCCTGATAATAATAGGTGTCGAATTTGTTAAACCGGTAATACTGCCATAAAAACTGTCCATACTGCACCCGGTTTTTCCCGAAGGAAAGCTGGGATCCGTTGTAAAACTGAGCAGCGGTCTTCCCGGGTATCAGCGCAATCATGACCGAAACCAATGTCGCAAAGGCGGCGAATATCAGACGGCGATAATGGATCGGCATGGGGTTCGGCACAGAGATGATTGAACCGGTAAAAGTAATGAAAAATGTGTGATTCGGAGCAATTTCATACCTTTGCAGCCCATTAACGGTTTCTTTATGATTAAGATACAACGATTTACTTTCAATGCTTTCATGGTGAACACTTACCTGCTCTGGGACCGTACTTCTGATGCCATTCTGATCGATGCTGCCTGTTATGATAAAAAGGAACGGGACCAGCTTACCGGTTTTATATCCGACCATGGGCTCAAACTGGTCCGGAACCTGAATACCCATTGTCATATCGACCATGTTCTGGGCAACGAATTCATTGCTGAACACTACGGAATTGCTCCGGAGTATCATCGGGATTCGGAATTTTTCTTCCATACGGCCAAAGAGATCGGCTCTTCTTTCGGTTTTTCCCTCGGACATATTCCCAAACCCAGGGGATACCTCGAAGACGGGGAAATGATCACCTGGGGCACCTCCTCGCTCCGGGTACTCTTTACCCCCGGTCATGCCGATGGTCATGTCTGTTTTTACAGCGAAGAGGATGGATTTGTCATAACCGGTGATGTACTGTTCAGGGATACCATCGGCAGGACCGATCTGCCATCCGGAAACTTTGACATGCTGATGAACAGCATCTCCACAAAGTTGTTCACCCTTCCGCCCCATACGGTTGTCTATCCCGGTCATGGCCCGGAAACAGAGATCGGTTATGAAACCATGAATAACCCTTTTGTTCGATAATACTGACTTACACACCACCAAAACAAACCCGGAAAAGCAGGATAGTTTTTTCGGATCCTGTTAACAAGGCTTAATATTTTAAACAGAAATCAGACAAAGAATTGAGATGGAGAAGGTGCTGATCATCAGATTTAGTTCAATCGGCGACATTGTGCTTACCACCCCGTTGGTGCGCTGCCTGAAACAGCAATGGCCGGAGGCTTCGGTTCATTATCTGACCAAAAAACAATTCGGACCGGTACTGCAATCCAATCCATACATCGATAAGATTCATCTTTATGATCACAATTTCAGGGAGTTGATCCCACAACTGAAATCTGAGGGATTTAGCAGGATCATCGACCTTCACCGCAATTACCGTTCAGCGTTTGTCAAACAGCATTTTCGGGTACCGGCCTATACCTTTCCCAAAATCAATGTACGGAAGTGGATGCGCGTGCATCTTAAAGTGAACCTTCTGCCGGATATCCATATTGTGGAGCGCTATTTCAGTGCATTGCGGGAGATGGGTATCAAAAATGACCGGTACGGCCTTGATTATTTCATCCCGCCAAATGAGGCAGTATCACTTTCAGAGCTGCCGGAGACCCACCGAAACGGTTACGCCGGCATTGTCATCGGAGCCAAACATCACACCAAGATTTTCCCTGCCGAAAAAGTAGCGGATGTATGCAGCGCTTTCGGAAAACCAGTGTTGCTGTTGGGAGGACCGGAAGACCGGGAGCGCGGGGAAAAGGTCTTGTCAATGACATCCAATTCAATGGTAATCAATACCTGCGGACAATATAGTATCAACCAGTCGGCATCACTGGTCATGCAGGCATCGGTCATTGTTTCCAACGATACCGGTCTGATGCATATTGCTGCCGCCTTCAACAAGCCGGTTGTATCGGTATGGGGGAATACCATACCCGGGTTTGGCATGTTCCCTCTGTATCCTGATAACCAGCCATCACCCTCGCTCATGATTCAGGCTGACCATCTCCGGTGCCGGCCCTGCAGTAAGTTGGGCCATGCCGCCTGTCCCAAGGGACATTTCCGGTGCATGAACGACCTGGAGATCGGACCAATTGTGGATTTCATGAAGGCACAATGCAGGAGGGACATTGAAACTCGCTGATTCCCATATTCATCTGTACGCCGGTGAATTCGACGGTGACCGTGAAGCGGTGTTCAGCCGGGCCCTGGAGGCCGGGGTAGAACGCCTGTTTCTGCCGGCCATAGATCGTGAACATCACGAAAACATGATCCGGCTTGCCTTGCAGGAACCGGAACACTGTTTTCCCATGATGGGACTTCACCCTACTTCCGTTGGTGAAGATTTCAGGGAAGAACTGAATGCCGTTGAAGATTACTTATCCGAAAACCATTTGCGGTACTATGGCATCGGGGAGGTTGGCATCGATCTTTACTGGGACAAAACGTGGATTTCGGAACAGGTGGTTGCCCTGGAATCACAGTTCGACATGGCGATCCGGTTCGATCTTCCCCTGGTGATCCATACCCGGAATTCGATGGATATCGTGCTTGAACTTCTTGAAAAGCGGTCAGATGCCAGGTTACGGGGCATTTTCCATTGTTTCGGCGGAAACATCAGACAGGCGGAACGAGCCGTGGACCTTGGTTTTCACCTGGGGATCGGGGGGGTGCTGACCTACAAAAATTCAGGTCTGCAGCAGGTTGTGGCTGCTATTGGCCTTAAGCATCTGGTGCTGGAAACGGATGCCCCTTGGTTACCGCCGGTACCGCACCGCGGGCGGAGAAATGAACCCTGCTTTCTGCCATTGGTGGCACAACGGTTGGCGGAGATCCTGAAGGTACCTTACGATGAAATTTCTCATATAACCTATAACAATACGATGAAGATTTTCGGGCTGCAAGGGTAGCCCGGGTTCCAAAAACAATAATATGATAGGACAAACCCATATACTGGTCATATACACCGGCGGCACCATCGGGATGGTTCAGGATCCCAAAACCCTGTCGCTCCGGCCGCTCACTTTCGATAACCTGTACAAGTACCTCCCGGTGCTGGAGAATTTCAACTGCCGGATCGATTTTTACACCTTTGATCCGCTGCTTGACTCCTCCAACATGAATCCGTCGTTCTGGGTCCATCTTGCCGATGTCATCGGGGAAAAATATGAAGATTACGACGGGTTTGTGGTGCTTCACGGCAGTGATACGATGGCATATACGGCTTCGGCGCTCAGTTTCATGCTGGAAAACCTCAACAAGCCGGTGATCTTTACCGGGTCGCAGTTGCCTATCGGCATGGTCAGGACCGACGGCAGGGAAAATTTCATTAATTCGGTAGAGATCGCTGCGGCCAAAGAGGTGGACACTCCCATGGTACCGGAAGTGGCGATACTTTTCGAAAACAAATTATACCGTGGCAACCGCACGAGCAAATTCAACGCGGAGCATTTCGGGGCCTTTGTATCTGGCAACTACCCGGTTCTGGCGGAGGTTGGTGTACATATAAGATACAACCGGAACTACATTATACGGCCCAATTTTAAAAGGCTGAGGGTTCACCGGGAGTTGGACCCCAATATTGCAGTGCTGAAACTGTTTCCCGGTATCACCGCGGAGGCAGTCAGTGCGATACTGAACACGGAGGGGTTAAAAGCGGTGATCCTCGAGACCTTTGGCGCCGGGAATGCCCCGACGGCGGAATGGTTTCTTGAACTTTTAGCGCAGGCTGTGCAGCGGGGGTTGATCGTGTTTAATGTAACCCAGTGTAAAGGAGGTTCGGTGGAGATGGGCAAATATGAAACGAGTGTCGGATTAAGTAAAATCGGGATTGTCGGCGGGTATGACATCACCACCGAATCGGCGGTCACCAAGCTGATGTACCTGCTGGGATGCGGCTATTCGGCAGAAAGCGTGAAGCAGTTGTTGCAAACTTCGCTCAGGGGTGAAATGACGGTATCATAATCCGATTTTTTTTCTACCTTTGCATCCGCAATAAAAAAATTGACCTGGAGAGGTGTCCGAGTGGTCGAAGGAGCACGCCTGGAAAGTGTGTGTACGCCAAAAGTGTACCCTGGGTTCGAATCCCAGTCTCTCCGCGAAGCGGGTGTGGGTGTGGGTGTGGGTGTGGGTGTGGGTGTGAGGGTGTCGTGGGGGTTATTCCTGAATATAGAGGTCGATTGTTTCCAATAGCCGGGTTATATCCAGCGGCTTGGGAAATTGAAAGAGCCAGTTTTGGAAGTTATGGTTTAAAAGGGAAATTCCTGAAAACAGAACTCCCTGATGGTAAATACCGGGGATTCTGAAAGGATGAT
>CAYLVY010000071.1:0-18633 GCA_964387205.1 uncultured Draconibacterium sp. | reverse complement strand
GAAAAAGATAGATAACACCTACATGCATACCCGATACCGACAGGATATGCATAGCGCCGGAAGCAGCGTAGTTTTTCATGATCTCCGGCCTGAGGTCAGCGGTATATCCAAGCAACAGGGCTGCAGCCACTGCAAATTCATCTCCTTTTAAGCCATATTTCCGCAGCAGATCAAGCAGGTTGTCCCTCATCCGGAAGGCGAACTGCCGGAGCCCTTCGCTATTTTGATGGGCGGCCTTTTTCCACTGCCATTCCTCTGCAAAAGTCCTGCGGAAAATTTCCTTCTTCCTGAGATAAGAAGCATAATTAAATGAGTAGGGATTGGAATTATCCCTGATGGAATCGATCGCCGAATGAAGGAAGATAAGTTCGCCGTAATGAAGGTCTTGCTGCTCCTCTCCGGCCTTGAGGTATGCCAATATTTTCATTTCCAGGGGGTACCATCTTCCATTCCTAAACCTCCCGTTAAGCCGGAGGATCGTTTTCCATCCATAGGAAGCAGCGACCGGAGGCTCCGATATCTGTCCGAGCAACAAACCATCCGGGTTTTCCTGCTGACCTTTCGACCTGTATATTTCGCGACTGACCACCGTCAGCCCGAAACCTGTCATCGAGAGAAAAAGGACAACCAGAAGTCCGAAAACCCACCTGAAACGGAAACCTTTGTAAAAACGCAACAACAGCAATAAAGCGACGAGCAACAGTAGCTGTGAAGCCATCATGCCGGGTACCAATCCGGCTGGAGAATTCAGTGCCAGTCCGGCCAATGTTCCGGTAATGAAAGGGATCAGCAGGCGGAGCAGTGGGTAAGGCCGCCAGGAGTTCATATTTCATACTTTTTCCAATAATGTTTAATCGGAAAAAGAGTGAAAGGTCAGTGGGCTATTCGCAAAATTTACGGAAATACTGCATCGCTTTGTCGGAACCCAGGCTTACCGCCTCCTTCCAATCATGGCAAGCTGCAGAATGCTCGCCAAGATAATGACGCGCCACTCCCAGGTTGGCCCTTGCTTCCCCGTCGTCGGGAAAGTTCATCACCATTTTCTCATACCATGAAAAAGCATCCTCATATCGGGCTAAATACATATAAGCGAGTGCGATATTGGACCAGTTTTCCTTTCGTCCCGGCAGGAGCTTTTCAGCGGTCATAAAATCGCGGATGGCTGGTTCGAAATCCTTCATGGCCGCCAGGGTAGCGCCTCTGCTTTCAAAATATTCATAATCCAGTGAATCGAAAGCCATGGCAGCGTTAAAATCCGACAGGGCTGCCTGCAGGTCATTCAGGTTGAACCTGCAAAGACCCCTGTTGTAGTAGGCTTCCCCGAAATCAGGTTTATACTGGATTGCACGGCTGAACTCCTCCATTGCTTTGCTGTAATGCCCGAGGTCAAACCGTGCCAACCCGAGGTTATGATAGGCTTCAGGATAGTCAGGTTTGAGGCTGATCGCACGGGAGTAATCCAGAATTGCTCCCTGATGGTCATTCAGATAATCCTTTGCCAACCCTCTGTTGTAGAAGGGTTCCGCAAAGGCGGGTTTCATCCGGATGACGGTTGTGAAGTCCTCAATGGCGCCTTTGTAATCGCCTGTTTCACTTTTGACGATCCCGCGGTTATAAAAGGGTTCAGCTTCATTGGTGTCCCAGACTACTGCTTCGTTCAGATCACGGAGGGCGGCTTTCAAATCCCCCATCTTTGCTTTCAGTATTCCCGACTCGATCAGCTCTTTTTGCCTCCCTGTCTGCGCCTGCAGCATGATTCCTGCCGGCCATATCAGCCATACAGCCAGGAGGCAACGGAATATTAACCCAACCATGGTGAGATGAAGTTCGTGGATCCGCCGGAAGATCATGGGGGCCGGGGTTCCGAATTATTTACAAAACCTGATGATAAGATCCCGGGAGGCCATCTGGCCATGAAGGTAGGCTGTATTCCAGTCTTCACATGCCCCGGTCAGGTCTCCCAATGCCTGTTTGACCCTGCCCCGGTTATCGTAGGCATCGGCATAGGCAGGATTGATGGCAATCGCCCGGTTAAAATCATCCAGTGCATTCTGAAATTCCTGAAGCATGATCCTGGCAGCGCCCCTGTTGTTATAGGCCGTGATATTCTGCGGGTTGATCTTCAGCGCCTCATCATAGTCGAGAATTGCCCCCCGGAAATCCTGGTTCTGATGACGCATCATCCCACGATTGGTATAGATATCAGGATACTTGGGGTCTAACCTGACCACATCGTTGTAATTTTCAAGGGCTCCCTTGAAATCCCTGTTCATGAAACAAATTGCCGCCATATAATTGAAAGCAACGGCTGTGGTCCTGTCACGGTCGAGGTAAATGCCCAGATCCTCCCTGGCCCCTTTATAATCAGAGGTTTCATACCTTGCAACCCCCCTGATAAAATAGGCTTTCAGATAAGATTCTTCCATTTTCAACGCTTCCGTGGCATCGGCGATGGCGGCTCCGTAATTTCCGATCATCAGGTAGGCATATGCACGCAATACATAGGTATTGGCATTTTTTACGAGATCCAGTGATTTGGTATATTCCAGGATTGCGCCGGGATAGTCCTCCGCTTTGCCTTTTCTGCTTCCCTCATTGTAAAATTCTATCGCACGCTGTTCCTGCGGTGATACTACTTTGGGCACTTCCGCAACATACATGCTCTCTTTCGAGAATTTCCGGAGAGCTTTCCGGTTAGGATCGTTGGTATCTGGCACTGCAGGGGTGATCCGGGTGATCTTTTGCCGGGGGCTGCGCTGAGGGAGTTTCTGTGCAACAACGATCTGACCCGGGATCAGGAGGGCCAGTATGAATAGGATTTGCTTCATGTGTTTAGACTTTTAAACTGTATATTCATCAAAAAGTGTACCATTGATTTTGCCGCCCGGGATGAGGCCCCGGGACCACCCAGCCTGGTAATCAGGTCACTGTATCCCGACAGTACGGAAGTCCGGTATGGCCCCTCCTGCAGGATTTTTGTCAGCTCAGTCCGCAGGTTATCCCGAGTGAGCTTTGCCTGGATCAGTTCGGTGACCACCTGCTTTCCCGTTATCAGATTTACCAAAGAAATATAAGGAATGTGAACAAGTTGCCTGGCAATCTGATACGACAACCAATTCCCCCGGTAACATACCACCTGGGGCACGTTCCACAAAGCAGTCTCCAGGGTAGCAGTACCAGAGGTTACCAGGGCAGCAGCGCTTTGCCGGAGCAGGTTGTAGGTTTGGTTGAGTACAAATCTGACATCAGTGCCTGCGAGTATTTCCTGATAAAAGCTATCCGGAAGGGATGGTGCCCCGGCCACCACAAACTGGTATTCGGGAAAATCGGCCGAAACATTCACCATAATTTTGGCCATTTTCCGGACCTCCATCCGCCGGCTGCCGGGAAGAAGCGCCACGATCGGACGGAGGTCAAGCTGGTGCCGGCGTCGAAATTCATCTGGTCCCGCCCGAGGCTCCTTACCGGGGATTATATCCAGCAGGGGATGTCCCACAAATTCAACCTTGTAACCATACCGTTGATAGAATTCCTCCTCAAAGGGAAGGATGACGAACATCCTGTGGACGCATCGGCGGATGGTTTTCACCCGGGACGACTTCCAGGCCCAAACCTGAGGAGAGATATAATAAAAAACCGTCAGACCATGGCGGGCGGCAAACCTTGCCATGCGCAGGTTGAAACCGGGATAGTCGACAAGGATCACGGCATCGGGACGGAAAGTCAGCATGTCCGCCTCACACATACGCAAATTTCCCAATATTTCGTGCAGATGGGCCACCACTTCGATGAACCCCATGAAGGCCAGTTCACGGTAATGTTTCACCAGCGTACCGCCCTGTGCCTCCATCAGTTCCCCGCCCCAGCAACGAAAATGCGCTGTCCGGTCGATCGCGTTGATCTCCCGCATCAGGTTGGAGGCGTGCAGGTCTCCCGAAGCTTCGCCGGCAATGATATAATAACGCATCAGAAACGGTCCCTGAGCTGATCTATGGCCTGATAGGCTGTAAAATCAAGCTGGATGGGTACAACGGCCACATAGTTGCTCTCCAGTGCATGCTGGTCGGAATCTTCGCCGTTACCGGTCCTGACATAGACCCCTTTCATCCAGTAATACTCCCTGCCGTGCGGGTCTTCCCGTTCGTCAAAATCCTCCTTCCAGGTTCCCTGGGCCTGGCGACACACTTTGATGCCCCGTATCAACGGCGCCGGGACATCCGGGATATTGACATTCAAACATATACCGGCAGGGAGACCCCGGGTGATGACCTCTCCGGCGATCTTTGTTACATAAGGCCCTGAGGCCTCAAAAGAGGCGTTCAGGCTATAGTTGTTCAGCGAAAAACCCACGGAAGGGATTCCTGCCATGGCCCCTTCAATCACCGCGGCCATAGTACCGGAATAGATTATATTGATAGAGGCATTGCTGCCGTGGTTAATACCTGAGAAGATGAAATCGGGATGTCGCCTCAGGACGATCTTGAGGGCCAGTTTCACACAGTCGGCCGGTGTCCCGTTACAACTGTATTCTTCATAATCATCCTCCCGGGCGATAAGGTCGAGCCGCAGGGGGTGCGCAATGGTCACCGCATGGGCCGTACCCGACTGCGGACGATCGGGAGCGACGACCACCACCCTGCCAAATGGCTTGATGAAACTTATCAAGGCCCGTATTCCGGGAGCCTTCACGCTGTCGTCGTTGGTAATCAATATTAATGGTTTTTCTGTCATAAAAAAAACGATTAATCAGTGAAAGGTCAGGAGGGCTTCATACAGTTCCCTGACCGGCAATCCCATTACGTTAAAAAAAGATCCGTCGATGCGGTTTATACCGATATAACCGATCCATTCCTGTATCCCATATCCGCCAGCCTTGTCGAACGGTCTGAAATTTTCTATATAATAATTTATCTCCGTCAGGGTTAACTCCTTGAATGTCACACTTGAGGTCACATAAAAACTGTGATCTTTCCCTGGCGACTGAAGAGACACTCCTGTGATCACCTCATGGGTACGGTCGGAGAGTTTCCGCAACATTTCAACCGCATCGGAATAATCTGCCGGTTTTCCCAGTATCTCATCCCCGAGGATCACGATAGTATCGGCGGTGATCACGATGGTCTGGTCGTCAAACCGGGAATAATCGACTGCTGAGGCCTTCAGGCGGGCAAGGTACAGTGCGATTTCAGGCGGGGTCAGACCAGCGGGATAAGATTCGTCCACGCGTGTCTCCAGTATTTCAAAATCCAATCCCAACTCCCTGAGCAGGTATTGACGGCGGGGAGAACCCGATGCCAGGATGATGCGCTTACCGGATAAACGTGGGTCCATGTAATTTTATGATAAACTGATGAATAAAATCTCCATGCTCAGGATTCCGGCTACCATGATCAGTTTGGTCAGGGTGCTCATTTGGCTGTAATCCTCTTTATGCTCTGCCCGGAAAATCCGAAACAGCAGATAAAGGGCCGGAACCTGCACCGCAATGGCGAAATAGATTACCAGCATCCCCATATCCAGCCGGAACATAATGACCATCGCATAAACCAGCAGAAGCATGGCGACCATAGTCAGGACAGCCAGCAATGTTTTGGTAATTTTTTGGCCGAGCACGATGGGGATAGTGCGGCAGTCGAACTTCAGGTCACCTTCCAGGTCTTCAGCATCTTTAATGATTTCACGTATCATGGTGACGAGGAAGGCAAACAGGGAATAACCAAGAAGTATCCGGGTCACATGGAAAAAACCGGGAACGGCACTGGCAAAGATCATCGGATGGCGGTGAAGCCAGAAGAATTCAAAGAGCCAAACGAGCATGATCACGAACGCCGATAATGCGGAGACCATAAAGTTGCCCCAGAAGAGCGCTTTTTTATACCGGGCGGAATAGCCCCATAGCAAAGCAGTTACCAACGGAAAAATAAATGCAAATGAGTAGGTCCTGATCCTCCATGCCAGGTAAAAACCTATCAGTATGGCGATGGCATTGAGGATCATATGGACTTTGATCGCCCGTTGTGGGGTGATCCAGCGGTAAACCGTCAGTGCAGCGGGTCGGTTGACCCGGTCAATCTTCACATCGAAATAATCATTGATCACATATCCACCGGCAGTGATCAGAAGGGTGGCCAGTACCAGCAACAGAAAATCGGCGAACGGGGAGAGACCGGCGTTGTTTCCGTCGGTAATAAGGGGCCGTATTACGGCATAGCGCACCAGCACCATAGTCAGCACGACCATGACCAGATTGGGCCATCGGATCAGTCTTCCGGCCTGCACTATCCATGTCAGTTTACCAGTGCCACTGTCCATCGTTCATCCATTTACCCTGAACTTTCATGACCTGCTCGATGACATCACGTACACACCCCCTGCCGCCTGGTAAATGTGAAATATACCGTGCCATCGACTTGATCTCTTCCGCCGCATCGGCGGGGCAGGTCGAAACCCCCGCCATGAGCATCAGTTCGTGATCCGGAATATCATCCCCCATAAACAGGATCTCTTCATGTTTAAGGGCATTTTCCTCTACATAATCCAGATAGACCTGCTTTTTATCCCTGACACCGAGAAACACATCCTCTACCTTGAGCATTTTCAGCCGCTGCATCATGGAGTCGGCCTTAGCCCCTGAGATAACTGCGATCCTGTATCCCATCCGGCGGGCAAGTTGCAGGGCATATCCATCCTTCACATTGGTGATCCGCAATGGTTCTCCTTCATTCGACATGATTACCCCCCCGTCGGTCATGACACCATCAAAATCGAAAATAAAAGTAGTGATCGCGGAGAGCAATTCCTTGTAGTTAGCCATGCGACAATTTGTATTTAATTACTTTTCGGGAGATTAGTTCATACACTTCACGGTAATCAGGATGGTTTCGCAGCATCTCCGAATGTCTCGTAATGACCTGCAGGTCGTTCCTGACCGCAGGACCGGTTTGCACCGAAAAGAAGTCCCTTTCCGGCAGATTTTGGCAACTCCTGCGGATGAGCGGCATCAACACCTGCGTTTCCATTCCGGTTTCCCTGAGGAGCTCCTCGGCAACCGTATACATAAAAACGGGAAAGTTATGGGCAAAGACGGCGGCAAGGTGCAGCCACGCACGCCGGCTACTGTCCAATTCCAGCACATCATCCGACATTGTTTTCGCCACTGCACTGATGACCTTCATGGTATGTTGATCGCTTGCCTCCAGGAAAACCGGAACCTCACTCCATTCAATACGGGCTTCGCCGCCAAATGTTTGCAACGGATAAAGCACCCCGTGATGGTCAGAAGCTTCCGAAAGAATGTGCATCGGTTGTGAACCGGAGGTGTGTACCACCACACCGCTTCTCCTGCCAAGCCTTTTACAAACCGAAGGAATGGCATCATCGGCTACTGCGATGATGATCAGACCGGCTTCGTCATTAACCATATCAGGATCAGCTATATATTTGGCGTTCAAACTATTGGCAAGACTGATACCCTTACCCGAAGACCGGTTGCAAACCTCGGTTACCCTGAAACCACGGGCTGCCAATCCGTGGCTGAGGCTAACGGCAACCCTTCCTGCACCGATGATTACCAATTGATCCATATGCTGTCTGTAAACAGTCCTGATAAGAATTTGCAAAGATAGTTCAATATTTCCTGATAAAGGGATCATCAGGCAATTGCACAAACCAATTTACTGTTATTTTTGCAACAGATAAACTTAAATAAATGCTTCAATATGAAACGGAAAACTTTACTTATGATGATGGCTGTATTCACCGTCATAGTGGTGCATGGCCAGACCTTTATCTGGGAATCTTTTGATGCCGGACAAATGCCTCCGCAGGGATGGACCATCGATGCACTGGCGGCGCAGTGGTCGGTTGCGAACAGCAGTGCCGCAGGAGGTCTTGCCCCTGAAGGGAAATTTTCCTATGTCCAGCAAAACACGACCACCCGCCTGATATCTCCTGCGGTTGACCTGACTGGTTTGACCACAGTGAAGTTCAGTTTCAGGTATTTCTATGATTGGTATTCCAATCCGGCACCCAAGGTTGGGGTAGCCACGCGATCGAACAACGGAAGCTGGAATATAGTATGGGAGTCAACTCCCACCGGGAATGTAGGGCCCAAACAAATCAACCTCGATATCAACAATTCCGATGTTGGCCAGGGCCAGTTCCAGGTTTGTGTCTATCTTGCAGGCAACATGTACAACCTCGATTATTTCCATGTCGACGACCTGCTGCTGTTCAACCCGCTGAACAATGACGCCGGTTTGATCTCCCTGAGCCTGACCCCGACCTATTTCAGCGCCCCGATCGATGTAGAAGGTACCATAATGTGTTTCGGCAACACGACGATCAGCAATGCGGAGATGCAATGGCAACTGAACGACGGGCCGGTTTACACCTCATATGTGGGCGGGTTAAACCTTATGCTTCAGCAATCGATCGATTTCTCCTGCACCGATTTGCTCGATGCCCCTATCGGATCTCACAGTCTGAAAGTCTGGATCAATAAAATCAATGGCGCCCCGGATGATTTCAGGGGAAATGACACGCTGACGAAAACCCTTTACAAAATTTGTCATGTCACTCCCATTCGTCCTCTTTTTGAGGAATTTACAAGTTCAACATGCGGCCCATGCGCCTCTTTTAACAGCGGCTTTGTTCCCTGGTGTGCCACCTATGAAGAGGATATCACGCTGGTGAAATACCAGATGAACTGGCCGGGTAGCGGCGATCCCTATTATACTGCTGAAGGAGGAGTTCGCAGGACCTATTACGGTGTGAGCGCCGTCCCTGATCTTTATTGCCAGGGCGGTAATGTGGCCACTTCCATGGGGGAAGTACAGAATGCCTATAATATGGCCATCCAGGAGATCGGAATGATGAAAATTACTGCCACTCATCATCTGGACAACCAGACGATCACCGTGAACGCCAGCATTCTGCCTTTTACCGACATTGCCGGATGCCGGGTTCATATCGTCGTAATGGAAAAAGTTACCCACAACAACGCCAGGTCTAATGGTGAAACCGATTTCCATCATGTGATGATGAAAATGGTACCTAATGCAGAAGGGACTACCGTTGACCTCACCGACCGGGTACCATTTAACGTGAATGAAACCGTCGATCTTACCGGTACCAATGTTGAGGAATGGGACGACCTGATCGTGGCGGTTTTTGTTCAACATCAGGCATCAAAGAAAGTATATCAGTCCACCTACTCGGTGGAAGACGGTATACTCTCCACCGAAGCACGACTTGCATCCCTGGTTTATAATGATGAGCCTGTTCCCGGATTTAGCCCGGATACCTTTACGTATGAAGTCAGACTACTCTCTGGCACGACGGTATCTCCTACCATTGAAGCTGAACCCATGGACACCAACGCCACCGTCATCATTATCCCCGCATACGAACTTCCCGGAAGTGTAGCAGTGGATGTATTTGCCGAAGACCTGACCACTCACAACCTTTATACCGTGAACTTTCTTTTGGGCGGTGTCGGTACAGGTACCATTCTCCCTGCAACGGTCAATGTTTATCCCAACCCTGCCAGGGGAATCCTGAATATCCTCAATGCCCGCGGAGCAGTCATCCGGATCACTTCGGCCACCGGAACCATCGTCAGAACAATTCCAGAATTCGACGGCAATACACTTGACATCAATGACCTTTATCCGGGACTTTATCTCCTGAATATTGAAAGGACAGACGGAAGCGTGATCAGAAAAAAAGTGGTAGTTTTTTAAGATTAATTCCAGTCAATTTTCATCCCTGCCGGCACTATGATCCTGACCATAGTACCGGCAGGGTTTTGTTGCTGGTCCTTCAGATCAACGATCTCTTCTTCTATTTTGTAATCACTGAACCGGTTGTAGACATGAAAAAACTGTTCCATCAGCGCCTGTCCCTTTCCGGTTCCGCCGTTGCGATGTTTTTTAGCTGCTTCCCTTCCGATCCCGTTATCTTCAATCTCCAGTCGCAGGAATTTTCCTGCCACGCTGGCCCGTATCATCAACCTTCCCCCCTTTTCCATAGGACTGATGCCGTGCTTCAGGGCATTTTCAGCGTGAATCTGGATCATCATCCTGGGAACATGCCAGTTCAGGTCCACCTCCTCGGCGATATCGATGGAATAATGAAAGTTATGGTGAAATTTTTGGCTGGCCAGCTGCAGATAATTATTGACAAAGTCGAGTTCCTCCGCCAAAGTTCTGGAAAGGCGCTCAGACTGATCCACACAGGACCTTATCAGCCGGGAGAGGCGCATGAGAATTTCATAGGCTTCCTTTGTACTTTGGTTCAATATCGCCGAACTGATCGTATTCATGGCATTGAAAGTAAAATGAGGATCTAATTGATTTTTAACCATCTGCAATTGCATGGCCGCCATTTTCCTCTCCGATTCATACCGTTGCTTCATTTTTTCCCGTTGAACAAACTGGATCAGAAAAATAAAACCTGTACCGATCAGGAAAACAACCAGAATACCAGGATAGCGGAGGTAATACCATGGATTTACCCCATAGGAGACCAGACTGTAACTATCGCCTGTCTGACAGAAAAGCAATGGCAGCTTATTGCTGTTATTCTGCAAATCAAGAAATAAAGGGCTATTGGAATAAATACCGATATCAATCGGGTGTGAAAAGTCGGATTGCATGATCCGGAACACATGTTGATCGTTGTAACAGATGATTTCAGGATCCTGGTCAGCTTCCAGATCCATTAACGAGTGAAAGGAAGGGGCAGCCTCTGAAATGTCAATCTCGCCGATACTCCGGAGCTGCCGGTCAACCTTTTCAATCTTTTCACCCACGCGGGAAATGTAAAAATGATCCGGATTTCCGTGCGGGATGAACAAGTTGTAATTCAGCACCCCCTTTTCCTGTTTGAGCTTCCGCTCCCTGACAGTTTGGCCCCGGCTGTCGAACAACAGGACACGCGGAGCGTTTACCCCGCGGGTCAACGAATAACTCAGTCCGACCAGGGACACACTATCCCCTGTTCCAAGGCAATCCAGAAACAGATAAGAATATCTCCCTCTGAAGGACTGAGGTGGGAAGAGTGGCTTTAAACCGGCATCAAACACCAGAAGCCATGCAGTGGAATCGTGATACAGAATCCGGCTGGTATCCGGGTGATTGGATATGGCATAAGATCCGGTCAGGATCTCCGGAGAACCGTCACCATTGATATCCTGAACCCTGCTGATCCGGAAAAAAGCACCCATACAGGGTGTCCGTTTCATCTCGTTTTTCTTCATATCGTATGCAAAGATGGCACGCGGTTGAAGAGTAAACCCGGCCATCACGCTCAGCAAGATTTCAACGGAGCCGTCACCGTTCAGATCGTACAATCCGTAGAGTGAAGTGGTAAGGTCTTTTTTTGTGGTCCCGGGTGGCAGGGTAGTGATCAGAACATCCCGAAAAAGTGGCTGACCTGTGGATGGGCTGATGGCATGCAACAGAAGGGAATCCTGACTTCTGGTAATGACGAAAATCTCTTTCTTTCCGGATCTGTCAACAGCGCCCGTGATAAAGGTTTCTCTTTCCCGCAACATTTGCCCTGCAAAGTAGAATTGCCCTTTGATATATCCTTCCGCATCGAGGATCTTAACAGAGGCTCTTCCTTCTGTATTCTCAAAATATATTACCCTCTCGCTGGTACCGTCGCCATTCAGGTCCGGGTAGTATTCGTATCCGCCGGGCTTATCTATCACACCGGAACGTACGACCTCAGCCTTATATTTTACCGATTCGCCCGGCAGCAGCCATAGAAAAGGTAATGTGAAAAACAGCGCCAAAAACCAGGCACTGCTCCAGTGTGTCCGGATAAACGATTTCCAGTATCCCGCGATATTCTGCTTCACTATTTGTCTATGAATGAATACCTTATGATAATCATATGATGAGCCGCTTTCAGTTCTTTTTATTCTCCGTAACGTAGGTTCACATTTTGCCTGAGGTCCGGGTGCAGGCTCAGGGCAACCGGACAGTTTTTTATGCAATGACCGATGATCTTCTTTATCTTTTCATCATAGTTGCCGGGAAAAGCCAGTTCGATTTTGATTTCTTCGATCTTTCGGGGGGGGTGTGCAGACATTATTTTGGTAATGACCAGCTTCGTTCCGTCAATATCAAAACCATGGGTCCGGGCAGCGATACCCATGATGGTGACCATGCAACTTCCCAATGCTGTAGCTACCAGATCGGTGGGGGAGAAATACTCCCCTCTTCCCTGATTATCCGTTGGGGCATCGGTGAGGAGCCTGGTGCCTGAATGCAAATGGGTAGCTTCAGTCCTTAGCTCACCTCTGTAAATGGTTTCCACAGTTGGCATATTTGTTACTTTTTAGGTTGATCCGATACGGTAAAACTACCTGTAAGCCTGATGTCGGCGGAAGATGCCCCCACCATGATCCTGAACCGGCCGGTTTCTATCACACGGTACATACCCCGGTCATACATCTGCATCATTTCCGGTGTTAAAATAAACCGGATAGACTTGCTTTCTCCGGGTTTCAGTGTAATCCGGCCAAACTCTTTCAGTTCCCTGACTGGCCTGGCCACCGATGCCAGGTCGTCCCTCAGATAACATTGCCAAACCTCATCGCCCTGCGCAGTGCCGCTGTTTCGCAGCAAAAAACTGCATCGTACGGTGTCACCGGGCCTGACATCATTATCATTAATGACCAGGTCACTGTAACTAAAGTTTGTATAGCTCAGTCCATGGCCAAAGGGGTACATCGGTGCACCGGTCAGATCGGCATAATCGTGGCCCCTGCCGGTAGGTTTATGGTTATAGACCAGCGGCAATTGCCCTTCTGTCATGGGGAAGGTGATGGGCAGGCGACCGGCCGGATTGTACAATCCCAGAAGTACCTCTGCCAGCGCTTCCCCGCCTGCTTCCCCGGGATACCAGGCACATAATACGGCATTGACCCCGTCCGGCCATTGGTCCATCCTGACGGCGCTCCCTCCGAACAGGATCACCACCAATGGTTTGCCTTTGGCGGCCAGCGATTGGATCAACTCCTCCTGTCTTCCGGGTAGCATCAGAGAAGAGCGGTCCCTGAACTCCCCCTCCTCTATACCTGCTGTGAGTATGATCATGTCGGCCGTGGATGCCATATTTGAGGCTTTACGGATGGCAGCCGTTATGGTATCTTCAACTTCCGCATCCCAAAACAGCTTCAAGTTACCGTTTCCTGCGGATACCGGCAAACGGACTTCCAACCGGTAATCTTTGTCTTTTTCGAGATTGACAGCCACCTGTTTCCGATGCCACGAACCTATGGTGCCGGGAGTAATCAGCAGTGTATCGTTCAGCATCAGGCTAAAGCCACCACTTCCTGCCAGTCCAAGCCGGAAACTGCCCGAACTTTCCGGTCTGAGATAACCGCTCCAACGTACGGAGTACCAGTCACGATCCAGATCAGGAGACGGTCCATACAGTGTCCAGCTGAAATCTATTTTCCCGTCACGCCGGGACAAAACAGGTTTACCCGAAAAGAACGGATTGTCATAGTATTCTCCGATCAAACCGGGAATGACTTTGCCGCCGCTACCGGCAGAAAGACACTTTTCCGGTATAACCTCTGACCGGGCTTCACTCCTGCCACATCCGGGAGTATAGGAGAGGGTCACCTCCGGCGGTAACAATTGTCGCAATCCATCCAACAGGGAGACCCGATTGTTGCCGGGGCCACTGTACCCGCCCATCCGGGCTTCGACAGCATCGGGTCCGATGATGGCGATTTTCCTTATCTCCCTGCCGACCGGCAGGATATTGCCTTCATTTTTCAGCAGGACAACAGATTCCCGGGCAGCCTGCAGGGCAAGTTCCCGGTGCGACGGACTTCCGTTGATCCGTTCCGATTCTCCAGGATCGACAAACGGGGATTCAAACAGGCCTGATTCAAATTTGGCACGAAGTACCCTGGCCACGGCACTGTCGATGATGACGGGAGGGATATCGCCATTGAGAAAGGGTTCCCTGAAAAGGTCTGAATGGGAAAAATCGGTCTGAAAAATAACGTCGAGACCTGCCCGGATGGCTTGTTTGCCGGCATCGGCATAATCTGCGGCAGTCATGTGCAGCACGTTGGCTCCTCCTACCGCACAGGCATCCGAAATGACAAAACCACGGAAACCCCATTCATTCTTCAATTTCCGGTTCAACAGCCAGTCGTTGGAGGAACATGGCGAACCATCCAGGGAGTTGTATGCCGTCATGACCGAACGAGCCCCACCCTGCCTGACCGCTGTGCGGAATGCCGGAAAGTAGACCTCTTCGAGTATCCTTTCATTCAGATGGACCGGATAGCTGTCGCGTCCGCCGTCACCGGTATTCACCGCGAAATGTTTCGGCGTGGTGATCACTCCCCGCTGTTCGAATTCGGTGACAAAGGCATGCCCCATCCTGGATACGAGGCAGGGATCTTCACCATAGGTTTCTTCGGTGCGGCCCCACCTGACGTCCCTGGCGATATTCAGGACCGGGGAAAGTACCTGCCGGATGCCCCGGGAACGGGTTTCGGCGGCGATCGCTCCGGCAACACGGTGCATCAGGGAGGTATCAAAAGTGGCAGCCAGCGCAATCGATTGGGGAAAAGCGGTCGCCCCTTCGCGGACCAGCCCATGCAAGGCTTCATCAAAAGGAATTACAGGTATGCCAAGCCGGCTTTCGTTAAGAAAGAAACGTTGAATATCGTTGATTTTAATAGCGGAAAGCCGCGCATGGGCACCCCCGGTCTGATGAATCATCTGACCGGCCGCATCGGTGGTCAGGCCATGGGAACCGACACAAAGCCCGAATATTCCTTCTTTCAGTTTTTCCTCTCCGATGGTCAGGTCCCCGGGAATCATGAATAGTTGCCGGAACTTCTCCTCTGCAGTCATTCTGGATAACAAATCCGCCACCCTTCGGTCAACGCTCTGCGACGGATCTTTATAAACCGGCAGGTTTTGTGATTGAACCAAAAGCGGGAGTAAGGGCAGGCAAAAGAAAACGATACTGAAAAACCGGATCATCGTCAGGATTTCACATTGCAAAACTAATCATTTAAGAATAAAAAGTAAAAGGTTGATCAGCGGCTTACCAACTTCTTTGGATTTACTACCTTTGCCCTGAAAAAACTGAGACCTATGAATTACGATATTATAGTTATAGGCAGTGGTCCCGGGGGATATGTCGCTGCCATCCGCGCTGCCCAGCTCGGGTTCCGCACCGCCATCGTGGAACGTGCAGAACTTGGAGGTATATGCCTGAATTGGGGGTGCATTCCCACCAAAGCGTTATTAAAAAGCGCATCGGTGTTCGAGTACCTGAAACATGCCGTTGATTTCGGGGTGATCGCCCCTGATCCGAAGGCCGATTTTCCCGCCATGATCAAAAGGAGCAGGGATATCGCCGATCAGATGAGCAAAGGAATTCAATTTCTTTTAAAGAAAAATAAAATAGAACACATCAAAGGAACAGGAAAAGTCAAACCCGGAAAAACCGTTGTGGTAACGGATGACACAGGCGCTATCACTACTTACAACGCCGGCCATATTATCCTGGCCACCGGTGCCAGGTCGAGGGAGTTGCCCAACCTGAAACAGGACGGGAAGAAGATCATCGGATACCGCGAAGCGATGACCCTTCCCGTTCAGCCCGCCTCCATGGTCGTGGTCGGATCCGGCGCCATTGGATCAGAATTCGCGTGGTTTTATCACACCATTGGTACCAGGGTGACGCTCGTTGAAGTCCTGCCGAACATAGTCCCGGTCGAAGATGAAGAGGTTTCCAAGGCACTGGAACGGTCGTTCAAAAAATCGGGCATGAAAGTTCTGACAGGGGTTTCGGTTGAGTCTGCAGACACTTCCGGGAATGGATGCAAAATATTGATCAGGACGAAAAAGGGAGATGAAACAGTGGAATGCGATGTGGTACTTTCAGCTGTCGGGGTTACAACCAACCTGGAAGGCATCGGACTGGAGGAGACCGGGATACATACGGACAAGGGGAAAGTAGTTGTGGATGACTATTACAGGACCAGCATAGAAGGCTATTATGCCATCGGCGATATCGTGAAAGGGCCTGCACTGGCGCATGTAGCTTCCCATGAAGGAATTATATGTGTCGAAAAGATTGCCGGCAAACATGCAGAACCTCTCGATTACGGAAATATTCCCGGTTGTACCTATACCCATCCGGAAATAGCCTCGGTTGGCATGACTGAAAAAGCAGCACGCGAAGCAGGTTACGATATTCTGGTCGGCAAGTTCCCCTTCACTGCCTCCGGGAAAGCTACTGCTTCAGGAGCCCGGGACGGTTTTATCAAAGTGATCTTTGATGCCAGATATGGCGAATGGCTCGGCGCCCACATGATCGGAGACAATGTAACGGAGATGATCGCGGAGGTGGTGACGGCACGGAAACTTGAAACCACCGGAAGAGAGATCATTGAGGCTGTCCATCCCCACCCGACCATGAGCGAAGCGGTAATGGAAGCGGTTGCGCAGGCCTATGGGGAATGCGTTCATTTATAAGAAAATAACCTTGAAACCGTAAAAATTATGGTGATAGAAAGGACACCCCTGGACGGGTTACTGATCATCAAACCGGATGTGTTTGAAGATGAACGGGGCTACTTCTTCGAATCGTTCAACGAAGAGAAATTCAGTGCGGCCGGATTGAATATCACCTTCCGCCAGGATAATGAATCAAAATCCAGAAAAGGTGTTTTGAGAGGGCTTCATTTTCAGGCGCCACCTTTTGAGCAGGGAAAACTGGTCAGGGTGATCCGCGGTTCGGTACTCGATGTGGCGGTGGATATCCGGCGCAAATCACCAACTTACGGCAGCTGGGAATCGATCGTCCTTTCAGGGCAGAACAAATGGATGTATTGGATTCCGCCCGGCTTTGCGCACGGTTTTGTCACCCAGGAAGATGATACCGTATTCTTCTATAAATGCACAAATGTTTACAACAAAGCAAGCGAAGGAAGCGTTAGATGGAATGATCCGGTATTAGACATCGACTGGGGAATTTCCGATCCGGTAATATCAGATAAAGATAAACTGGCCCCAGGTTTTGCCGGGTTTACCACTCCGTTCTAATGTTCAACTTTTATTTCCATGCCACTCCGCTCCCGTCATCTTTTTCCGTTCCTTTCACTGGTCGCCATTCTTAGCCTGTCGGTGTGTGCAGTCAGCGATAAAAAAGAGTCGCCTGATCATTATCAGGCACTTTTCGGTCGTTATACGCGTATCTTCACTCCCCCCGTTCCGGAGAAAGCCAGTTTCGCCGGTGAAGAGGTTCCGCTTCAGGACTATTATGTGAAAGAGGCGCTCGACCGTGAAATCATGGCCGCCACCTTCATGCACTCCTCCTCCATATTGTTCTTTAAAAGGGCCTCCCGTTGGTTCCCGGTTATTGAACCAATCCTGGCAAAAAACGGCATTCCCGATGATTTCAAATTTCTGGCTGTGGCAGAAAGCAACCTGGCCAATGCGGTCTCCCCGGCAAAAGCCGAAGGGTACTGGCAATTTCTCGCCACAACTGGCAAGCAGTACGGCCTGGAAATCAACGAATTTGTTGACGAGAGGTACCACATGGAGAAATCGACGGAGGCAGCCTGCCGGTATTTTAAAGCTGCGTATACAAAATTCGGTCAGTGGTCGCTGGTCGCCGCAGCCTATAACCGGGGCTCCGAAGGTCTTGACAGGGCTATTTCCAGCCAGCGGGCTTCGGGATACTACGATCTCTATCTGAATGATGAGACCTCCCGTTATGTCTACCGCATCATCGCACTGAAAGAGGTGTACATCCATCCTGTTAAATACGGTTTCTATCTCAGGGAAAATGATCTTTACCCCCCGTTGAAAACACGGGATATTGCCGTGGACAGTGCGGTTGCCGATCTGCCCCGGTTTGCAGCAGGCCTCTCCATCCATTACCGTCTCCTCCGGGAGTTGAACCCCTGGATACGGCAATACTCTCTGCCCAACAAACAGCGTAAAACCTACGTCTTCAAGGTCCCAGCCGATGCAAATGCCATGACGGTCAAAGGTCTTTATCCGTCAGGAAATTCTGCTACTTTCTTTAACGACTCATTACGAATCAACGAATTACAATAGCTTGTCAACCTGTTATCACAGTAGTGGAAGATAAACTGGAAGTATTTGGTGCAAGGGTTCATAACCTTAAAAACACAGACCTTACCATACCCCGCAATAAGCTGGTGGTATTCACCGGTCTGAGCGGAAGCGGTAAATCGTCCCTGGCTTTTGATACAATTTATGCCGAAGGCCAGCGCCGGTATATGGAGACTTTTTCAGCCTATGCCCGTCAGTTCATCGGCAACCTGGAGCGACCAGATGTGGACAAGATCAACGGTTTGAGCCCGGTGATCTCCATCGAGCAGAAATCGACCAACCGCAACCCCAGGTCCACTGTCGGGACGATCACGGAGATATACGATTTCATGCGACTTTTATACGCCCGGATTTCGGAAGCCTATTCTTATGTTACGGGGGATAAAATGGTACGCTACCATGAACAGCAGATCGTGGAACTGATCCTTGGCAGATATGAAGGGAAGGAGATTCTGGTGCTGGCCCCGGTGGTGAAGGGACGAAAGGGGCACTA
>CAYLVY010000070.1:0-18686 GCA_964387205.1 uncultured Draconibacterium sp. | reverse complement strand
TTCGTACATTGTGGATCCAGGGAACGTGTTTGTCGCCAATACCTTCGATCCGGTGTCCGCCAAATCCGTTCCGTAAGAGGGTGGGACATTGTAACGCTTCCGAGGCTACCACTTTCAGATGTGGAAACTTTGTCCGGAGGTAATCACCTGCAGCGATGGTGCCGGCTGATCCGGTGGCAGAAATATATCCCGCAAGTTGACTTTTTTTCCCGGCGGCGAGGTGAAAAATCTCTTCGATGGCATGGCCTGTGACTTCGTAATGCCAGCAGGAATTCCCAAATTCATCGAATTGATTGAATATCATGCAATCGGGCCTGGTACGGCGGATCTCCCAGCATTTATCATAGATCTCTTTCACATTCGACTCGCATCCGGGGGTTGCGATCACCTCCGCACCAATCTCTTTCAGCCAGGAAAAACGCTCCTGGCTCATCTCCTCAGGGAGAATGGCAACAGCCGTCACATCCATCAGATAGGAATCAAAGGCCCCGCCGCGGCAATAATTTCCTGTAGAAGGCCAGACAGCTTTATGATCCGTCGGATCAAACTGACCGGTGATAATCCTGGGCGCCAGGCATCCATATGCGGCACCTACTTTATGTGCGCCGGTGGGAAACCACTTCCCCGTCATGACAATAATCCGTGCATCTACCCCGGTCAGCAAGGAAGGCAATTCTACGTAATTTGGCTGGCCGAACAATCCTCCGAAAGGAACAGGCTCGTTTTTCCACGTAATGCGGAAAAGGTTCAGGGGATGAAGGTCCCACAGGCCAATATGTTTAAGCTTATCTTTGATCTTTCCCGGAATGAGATCAGGATCTCTCATCTGGGCAAAGGTGGGGAGAATGATCCCCTTCTGGCGGTACCGTTCGACCGCCTTTTCCAGTATGGCAGGATCGGTTACCCGGTCAAAAAATCGTATCATCGGTTTTCTCTTTGGTTATACAATTTGCCTGGCTCCTTTCAGGATAATGCTCATTTCGGCGGCAAAGTTAAAATGGAATTCTCTCACACAAGGGGTAAGGAAGTCAACCTTTTCAAGCCTGAAGTCACTGGCGCGGATCACCGCTTTTACCTGTTCGGTTTCGTAAATAAAACGGTCGCCGGCTGCAGAAAGTGTCCGGACATGCTCTTTTTCTTTGAATATCAGGATATACCTGTCGGGAAAACGGCTCAGGAAAAAACCTGATCCTTCATGGTTCAGGGTGGATATGGTAAGGCACAGACTGGGTTTATCCTTGAAAGGAATTCCGGATGATGGACAAAATGTGGTACAGTTCCCGCACCCGTTGCAGAAATCGCGGATATTCAGCACCTGGTAAGGTTGTTCCACTGAAAATTGTCCCCCTTCGGCAAAGCCGATGCTGCCGTCGGCCATCAGGACGGCTTTCTGAAGCCGGTAATGAACAGGTTCAATGGTGTACCCCATGTTGGCAAGGTTAGGGCATACCGAGACACATACATGGCAAATGGTATCACAATGCAGGCAGCGGGCTGCCTCCTCGCGCGCTTCATCAGCCTCCAGCGTATGTGAGATCAGGCTAAATCCGTCCGGCGGCCTGGCCATAGTTTCAACAGCAACCTTGCTGTATTGCCGGGTAGCCTTCCTGCGAAGCAGCTCATCTGTTGCAAAAAGACCATTATGTCCAGGTGCAGACGGGTGTAAAACCCCGGCAGCAGCCAGCATTTCCAGGGACGCTTTACGCCCGTCGCCGATGGCATTTATGGCAGTCGAAGCACCCCGGAGAGCATCTCCACCGATGAACAATTTGGGTATTTCCGTTTGATAATGACCAGGTTTCACTTTCAGTTTCTCAGTGGCGACAAAATCAAACCCATGAACCTGGCCGATGGCCGGAATCAAAATATCACAAGGAATTTCAAATTCCGAACCGGGAATATCGACCGGAACCGGCCGTCCATCATCTCCTTTGACCGAAAGCGCTGTACGACAACAGGTCAGGGAGACGATTTTCCCATCCTGCGAATTGATCTTCAATGGTTTTACCAACTCCATCAATGCTGCACCCTCTTCGAGCACAGCCCTGATTTCCCCGCGGTCGGCCGGCATCTCCCGAAGGGTTCTGCGGTAAACAATGGTCACGCTTCCATCATTACCGTTCAGCCTTAAAGCGGTACGCGCAGCATCCATGGCAGTATTCCCGCCTCCGATGATCACCACGCTCCTGCCGCTGAAGGGCAACTGTCCGTTCCTGGCCTGAAAGAGAAACTGCAATGGATCCAATACTCCCTCAGCCTCTCTTCCCTCCAGCGATAAAACCGCAGAGCGCTGGGCCCCGGCAGCGAGGAATACCGCCTGATGATCAGCCAACATCTGAGTAAAGCGCTGCCGGTCAACCGTATAACCCTCTTTCAACACCACCCCGGAGGCAAGGATCCGCTGAATATCCGTCTCTATGGCCTGGTCGGTCAGCCGGAAAGCAGGTATAGCCGCCGATACCATCCCTCCAGGGATCATTTTCTCTTCAAAAACCGTCACTTCGCAACCGGCCTGACGGAGGAACCACGCACAGGAAAGCCCTGCCGGGCCGGCCCCGATCACTGCCATCCTGACCAGTGGAGTCAAAGGCATAACCTTCGACGGATTTTCCTTTGAAACGTTATCAGCAATGAACCGCTTGATTTCACGGATCCTGAGGGATTCGTCATAATGGATCCTGGTACACCGGGTCTGACAAAGGTGATCACACACCATTCCCGTCACCGATGGGAAAGGATTGGTTCTCATCACGGTTGAAAAAGCGCTATCTACGTTTCCAGCCGAAGCAAACCGCATGTATTCCGGTATATCCTGATTAGTCGGACAGGTAAAGGTACACGGGGCATGGATACAGTCAAACCACTCCAGCGGCCGTTCGGTTTTGATGGAGGTCGAAGCGAAGGGATCCTTCCGGTAATACGGATCATTCGTTACCTTTCCGGCATAATTCCGGAGGTTGACCAGGGCCGCTTCCTTTACTTTGGATTTATCCCGGCTCTGGCCGGCCAATCCCGCACGGTTCAGGATAAAGTCATCCATCGATGCGGCATTTTCTTTATCCATTACATCCCTGAGAATCAGGAAGTACTGTTGTAGCCGTCCATAGCCGCCGGGCCGTAGTAGGTCGCTGCACACCGTTACCGGTTTCATCCCGCAGGCCAACACCTCCGGCAGGTTAAAGCAATCGGCACCGGCCGAAAATGAGATATCAAGGGTACCATCGAAATCATGCTGCAACCTTTCGGCCAGACACACCGCCACCGGATGCAGCGCCCTGCCGCTCATGTACATCATCTTCTCCGCAGCCGGAAAGATATCACGGTTGTTCAGACTCTCCAATGTATTGGTCAGCTTGACCCCAAAAGTAAGACCGCGATCCGCGGCAATTTTTTTCAGGCGCCCCAACATCCCGACAGCGTCCGGGTATCTCAGGTCATGTGCAAAGGCTTCATCGGGTATTTCCGCCGGAAATGCCAGCTTTTTATTGACAATCTCCCGTACCTGTGCTGCGCCGGGCAGGGTTGGGTTCAATTTCACCGTAGTGTGTAACTTCCTTTCCGCCAGAAGCCAGGTGGCGATCTTTTCAATCTCTTCCGGCGGACATCCATGCATGGTACTCAGGGTTACATGGTCAGAAATGGATGTTGGAATTCCCAGTGACAGGAGACCGGGATAAATCCGTGCCAACTGAAGGCCTGCTTCCTCCATTTCTGCACTGCAGTTGCCCATCCTGTCCAGAAATTGCTGTACTTCCGGACTGAGTATACCTTTCAGGTCATAACCCACGCTCATATTGAACAATGTCCCCGGATCTCTTTCAAAGCCTAGTTCGGCATTCAGGATATGCATGGTGATCCATGCGTTGAAATACTCCCTGAAAGAACTCTCCAGCTTCAGTTCCTGGGACCACTCGCAGTTGTACCCCTCATCCTCCATATCGATACAGGGCTTGGTCACGTTCAGTTCATCGAGCACCTGAACAGTTTTTAATTCGATGTAGCGGGCGCCACAAAGCCAGGCAGCCAGAATATTCTGTGAAAGCTGGGTATGGGGGCCTGCTGCCACACCGACAGGTGTATGTAAAATCCTGCCATAACGGTTAATCCGGAAAGGATCCGTTTTGGCCGGAATAAAAAACAGCGACCCGGGGATGGAAAAAAACCGCTCCTTCTTCAGTTCCGACAATGCAAGGGAAACGAGGCGGGGTAAATCAAGCGGGGTAAAATGGTCTGACAATTTTCCGAAATTTGAAGTGAATAACCTTCAAAATTATGGATTATGTTTGATTAGATGCTATTTTTGTTACACCGCAAACAGAATTTCGATGCCAAATTACACTCCATATTTCGATCTCGCCTTCGAAGAGGCCTTTACTTCGGTCAACAGTGACACAGGTGGTCCGTTCGGCGCCGTTGTTGTCAAAGACAATGTGATTATTGGTAAGGGGGGGAACCGTGTTATCGGATCCAATGATCCGACGGCCCATGCCGAAATTGTCGCCATCAGGGATGCCTGTGCTCATCTTGGCACTTTCGATCTGATCGGCGCTGAGATCTTCACCACGTGTGAACCATGCCCCATGTGCCTTGCCGCCATATACTGGGCCAATATAGCCAGAGTCCACTATTGTCTGACACGGTATGACGCTGAATCGATAGGTTTCCGCGACCAGCATCTCTACGAAGAACTCCCCCTCGAACCCGGAAACAGGTCCATTCCTTTCATCCGGCATGAACACCCAAAAGCAAAGTCTCTCTTTGAAGCCTGGGCATCAAAGAGAGACAAAACCCCTTATTAAACAAACAATATTGACCACCCGTCAGTAAGGCTGCCGGGACCCTTGCTTAATTTTTTATTGATAAATATAAGCTCCGTTACGGTAACCGGGCTTATTCAGATACCAATCGTAGAAAGAGGCACCTCCCGATTCTCCCCAGGGGATAAATTTATTATACGGCAGGTTGATCTGCGCTTTTTCAATCGCATACTCAAACGGACCGGCCACATCGATAGCCCAGGGAAGATTGTTTTCGGTAACATAATACCTGCCGGTGGCGGGATTGCTGTCGTCGAGCTGAGTCCCGAACAAAGCCATGTTCATCAGATCGGTAGGCGGTTGGTTGACAAGGTGAATCTCGTGCCCTCTCACCTGATCGACAAAAATGAAAGGATTGTAAGGCGGTGTCCCCATGACCGACAACTGGACTGGAGAGGTCAGGCCGATGGTGAGGTCAAGCGTGTCGGGTGTGACAAAAGGTGCGCCGGGAGTGGTATTGACACCAATGGTTGACATACCCGGATGGGGAAGTACCCGGAAAGCGTTGTCGAAAACAATGATGGTAGCTTTGGTTTGTCCGGCTTCCGTTCCGTTACCATTAAGGGTAATGATGTTTTCAGTAAGCATCGTGCCCGTAACAGAAGCTACCTGATCGGGGGCAACCGGCAACTGTATTCCGAAACCATTCCTGAAACTGGCACCGATTGCCTTGAGGATCAGCTTAGCCTTGACTTCCACTATTTTATTCTGGCCGTTGGTCACCTGGTTGAAGTTGTAGTCGATCACCATATCGTTGAAATCGTAATCCCCTTTGGCTGGCCAGAGATCTTCATAAGCGAGGGTTCCTACCGTGGTTTCAGACGGGAAATAGTTGTTGAATGCACGTTGCGGATCGGTCGGGTAGTCGTCGAGTGTGTCAGGTACGCCGTCGCCATCGGAATCGGGCTGGGTATATTCGGGTAAAGGAATATTTTCAGTGTTGATGGCAGAAATCGGATTGGCGGTGACATAGAAAATGGCATCATTGAAGTCGTTATCACTGCTGCCGTCACGACGGATATCCTCAAAGCCCAGGAGAAATTTACCCCTGCCCACATCATTAAGGAAAACAGCATGCTGTTTCTTTGAAGGCTGAGATTCAGGATTCAGGTAGTCGTCGGAATAAAGTGTCCAGTTGCCATTGGTAATGGTTCCGTTGCGGAAGCCGTCGGCGATGATCACCCAGCCAATCTCCGTACCAGGGCCAAATGCACCCAGGTGGACACGGTTGCCCGAAACCAGGCCCCCGCCGCTGTTCGTGAATGAAGTGTTGGGGAAGATGATCCTTATGGTGTCGATATCTGCAGTGGTAGCCGGCGGATTGTTGGTATTGAACTTGTAAAAACCAAGTACGTTTTTATAACCAGCACCTTCATGGACAAAGGTCACCCATACATCACAAGCTTCGGTGAGGACAAGATTCTTCTCATTGGTGGAGGTGAAATACTCGGGCTTATTGTTGGGCAGATTAACGCTTTCAGGCATGGAAGCATTGATATCATTCAGCATGGAAGCATCAATAATATCATTTACAGGGGTAAGATAGGTCGGTACACCCAGGTTGTTATAGGTTCCCATCGGATAGAATACCGCATTGGTACTTTTAAAAAATCCCTTTTCACCAGCTTTCAGAGCAGGGGCCTGCTTGCCTCCGAGGGTAATATTCAGTGAGCCATTGGTTACATTTACCTTTTGCTGATTCGGGAAACCAAGTACCCGGGTGGCTACTACCACGGAATCATACACCTTGGGAAATTTATAGTCAATGCTGTACTGACCTGCAGCATCGGTCATGCCGCTGAGGATCAGGCGCCCATCATTATCCGGATAATCGGTGAAGATATCGATTCTCACCCCGGGAACAGGTTGATCCTGGTTATCCAGCGTACGCACGGCGATACTGACATCCCTGACGTTGGTGAATTTGAAACCGGAAGGGACTTTCATCGATTCGATAGTCGCAGCCTGGGAAGGAGCCACAGGGTCATCCGCAGATTTCTTGCAGGAAACCGTGGATATGCCGGTGACCAGGAGCGCCAGGCCGAATATGGACAGGAATTTTATTCTTTTCATCGTTTGATTTTTAAGGGTTGCTATTGATTCGATTATCGGATACCATAACCGTGCCACGTACACATATGATCATATGTAGTTAGATAGCAATGAAATATAACAACCGGGATCCTGATCTCAATTCCCAAAATGAGAATTGATGATTGGAGATGTTCTATTTTGAACCAAAGGGATAGATCAGGCTATCATTACGGTATCCGGGTAAATCCATGTACCAGTCCGGGTAGTCGAAACCTCCGCTGACAGCCCACTCGATGAAATGATGATAGGCTTCCACATCGGCAGGATTCCGCTTGCCAATGGGCGCCTTCTCAACCGGGTAGTCAAATCCCTGCAGGATCTCAATGCCCCAGGGCAGGTTATTGACTGTTTTGTAGTATTTTATACTGACTACATCGCCGAAATAATCTGAGTCATCGTCTTCAGTACCAAAGAGGGAGCCATCCACCAGGTCGGTTGGCATACGGTCGGCCAGGTGAATTTCCTTGCCCCTGGTCTGAGCAGCCACAATATAGAAATTGTACACATCCGGAGTTACCATATAATCGGGAACCATCTGGCCAGGCTCCTGGGTAAACTGCAGGTGGACCGTCAGGGTTTCATAGGGCACGAAGGGGGCGGAAGGATCGGTATTGATCCCGATACCGGTACCCGGCCATGTCATTACTTTGTAAAAATCGTCAAATACGATACAGTTGGCGTAGGTCTGGCCGTCTTCAAGGCCATTGGCGGCAAAGGTATAGACAGAACCGGGATGGATGGCATTACCTGTTACGCCGGTGATCTTTTCAGGTTCCAGCCAGTCGATCTGGAATCCAAACCCATTATGGTAACTGGCGCCGGAAGCGCGCAGGGTAAATGTGCCAAAAACCTCGACCACATTGTTGGAGGCATTGGTAACCGTTTTCAACCGGTAATCCACCACCACATCGTTGAAATCATAATCTCCCTTGCTGGGCCAGAGATCTTCAAAGCCAAGGGAGCTCATCTGGGTTTCAGAGGGATAAAAACTATTGAATGCCCTGGAAGGATCATTGGGATAGGCATCGTTTTCATCGGCCACTCCGTCGCCGTCGGCATCGGTAATGGTGACCAGCGGCATACAGTTGTTGGAGGGATCGGAATGGTAGGTTCCCGGAAAGATAAAATCATCGGAATTGATCCTGGCATTACCACCGGTACCAATGTAACTCACCCTGATTTTGTAAGGCTCGGTGGAGTTTTCGATCGCCGGCGGGATGGTGATGCTGAATGGGACAACTGTAGTGGTGGACCATGGTTTTGGCCAGTCGTAACTGTAAAATTCCACCGCAGTACCTTCATAGCTGGGGCTGTTCGATGCATTGAAAGGTATGTAGAATACTTTTATCCCCCGGGTGGTTCCCGTGGTGCTCTCGAATTTGGCATTAAAGGTAATATCGCCGTTTCCGATCAGCATCCAGGGGGTCTTGATCCAGCAGCTTGTCGGGGAGGTACTGGTGAGCTGGTTACTCCGGGTACTCCAACTGCCCGTAATGACACTGTTGCCAGCATTAGTATAGGTGGTGGCGCCGAAACCCCAGCAATTGCCCTGTTCGATCGCCTTGTCGCCCGATTCGCATGTAAGCACTACCTGTGCCTGAATAGCAGTCAGGAAGAAAAATGCCAGTAAAATGGCTGATGCCTTTATTGATTTCATGAGTCTGAGTTTTTTCTATTCTGTTATGACGGGTATGAAAGAATACTGAGCTATACCATCTTCAATATCTATGGTTTTCGTTGTAGAACCATAGTTAAGAAGAAGTTGCTTTTCAACGGCAGGGATCCGGACCTTGATCGCAAGGTCCTGGTCCATCTGGTGCATGCGGCTAAACAGCTTGGTACCATTGGTCAGGCTGACCGACAAGGTGTTTTTTACCGGAATTACCGTGGGTAGTCCGGTGATTTTAACCGTTACCACCTGTCCGGTACTCCAGTTAAAGGAGTCGGGGGCCTTCATATCTGAAAGGGTGGTGGGTTTCACGGGAACAGGGGCCGGTTCAGTGATTTCACTCTTCTTGCACGAAGTGATCATAATGACCGCAAGACCTGTTAACAGAAAAAATGAACGTAGTGCTTTCATGGAAATCTTTTTTCTATTGTTACTCAAATAACATACCGGGGACGCTTTTTGTTGATTTTTCGCTGCAATTTAGTTTCATTCTGAATAAATTAAACCTCAAAACACTGTCGATGAACTTTTTAGAATGACACCTCTGAACAAAGCATTTTATAACCGTCATGGCAATTTCCAAAATCCGGAAAATATTGTTTTCAAACGGGAATCAGGGGATCTCGTTTTTTAAATCACTGATCACCTGATTTAATATTTCCTGCAGGACTTTCAGGTTAAGCTGCATCTTTTCTTCGTCCACCTCACCCTTTCTCATTTCTTCAATGGCACGGATGCATTCGGTCACCATGGTGATCCCCATCACCATGACAGATGGCTTCATTTTGTGCAGCGTACGGAACAATGCCTGATAATTTTTCTGACTTTCGTAGAGGGATATCTCCTCCAGGGCGGTCACCGATTGTGAAATAAACAGGCTGATCATCTCCCCTTTAAATTGATCATCTCCACCGGTGATTTTGTTCAGTTCATCAAGAGAATATAGCGGAGGTTTCATGGCAGGTAAAATGATTAGGGCAATTGCTTATTTTGCTTCATACGGTAGATGGTGGATTTGCCGATGCCCAGTTTTTTCGCCACCACCATGACATCCTGATATTTATCAAGATAGGATTTGATAATCGCCCTGTTATACTCATCCAGGGTCATTTCACCGGATTGAAGAAAATCGGTACTCTTTACCGACTCGCCGAAGATGATATCATCGGGCAGAAGAACCTTGCCATTGGACATAACCACTGCCAGGTCGATGATGGCCTTGAGTTCACGAATATTTCCCGGATACTGGTATTTAAGCAGTTTTTCGCTGGCTTCAGAGGAGAAAGTAACCTGCTCCAGGTTATTCTCCTTGCAGAAAAGGGAGGCAAAATGTCTGGCCAGTACAAGGATATCGGTCCTTCTGTCCCTCAGGGGCGGGAGATGGATGGGAAGGCCGAGCAACCGGAAAAAGAGATCCTGGCGGAAGGTACCCCTGGCAACTTCATCCCGTAAATCGCGGTGGGTGGCAACAATCAGGCGAATATCCAGGCCGATGGTATCTTTGCCTCCGATCCTCACCACTTCGCGCTCCTGAATAACACGCAGGATCTTCGCCTGGAGGGAAAAATCCATATCACCGATTTCATCAAGAAACAGGCTGCCACCATTGGCTTCCTCGAATTTTCCGGTTTTCCGGGTATTGGCACCGGTAAAGGCGCCCTTTTCGTAACCAAACAGTTCGCTCTCCAGCAACTCTTTCGGGATGGCTGTAACATTAACTGCCACAAAGGGTTTTTTGCGACGGGTCGAATGATAGTGGATGGCCTTCGCCACCAACTCCTTCCCGGTCCCGGTCTCACCCGTAATACTTACGGTAATGTTGGTCTTACTTGCCTTGCCGATTAAACTGTAAACATTCCTGATCGCTTCGCTGTTTCCAATGATAGTCTTCTGGAATTCATACTTCCGGGCCACCTCCTCCTGAAGTTTTTCAACCTGGTTCTTAAGGCTCTGGTTTTCACGGATTCGTAAAATGGTATTCCACAGCCTGGAACGGCTGTCCTGGTCCTTGACAATGTAATCATAGGCGCCATCCTTGATCAGATCGAGCGCCGTCGAGATATCATTCTGCCCCGATACTATGACTACCTGGGTCTCCGGGCTGATCTGACGGATCTTCTTCAATAACACCGCCCCGTTCATGTCCGGAAGGTTGTAATCAAGTGTGACTACATCCGGTTTGCGGTGCAACTGCTCCACAAATTCACGCCCCGAAAGATAATGGTTGATCTCATAGTCGGGGTTGGACATGAGGAAATGCTTCAGGTACTCACCGTAAAACTTATCGTCCTCAACAATGAATATGGTGAAACTACTCATAAATCCAAATCTGGGAATCGTCCAATAATTGTAATTTTTCTAAAGTTGACAAAGATACGGTAAAAATCAGGTTACGACAACGTCAGGGGTAAAAATTTTTCCAGGGCACACCCATTTTCCGAAAAGCTTAAATAAATGATACCTTTGCATCAAAATGCCGGATTGCAATATGGATAAATCATCCCCGAAAAAACGCTTTCTCAACACTCCGAAATATCCCGGCGGTAGCCAGGATTTCAAGGAATTCATCAGCCGGAACCTGCAATATCCCAAAGAGGCCATTGAAAAAGGAATCCAGGGAAGTGTGATTGTCGGGTATGATGTGCATGATACAGGCGAAGTGAGCAACCTGCATATAATCAAAGGCCTGGGTTATGGATGTGATGAGGAATCACTGAGGCTGATCTCCCTGCTGAAGTTTGAAAAGGTGAAAAACCGGGGGCTTCGGTTGAAAATGTCCACCAGGACATCCATCCATTTCCGGCTGCCCGGTGTCGTCATTACCTATCAGCCTTCGGACACCAAACCCGAAGATCATACAGCAAAACCACAACAGGTGAATTACAATTACACCATAACATTTTAATATTTCAGGAAAACGCTTCCATAAACGGTGAGAAACCTCATGGAAGCTACAGAAACTCCGGCGCCGGCTTCAATCGTGAGGTCATGGCAGGCAGCAGGATGTGCCTCCTCCACTACCGGCATCCGGGAGGCAGAGGCATCGATCAGGACGTTATGCGTTGACTTCGGAACTCCGTGGATCTGTGCATGCCCCTGCAAATGCCAGTTGGCCGGATCATGCCAGTCGTGGCTGGCCGATCCGTTCCATACCCAGGTCAATCCATCCCTTCCCATTAAAAAATTCCCCCTCCCGGAGAATTGAACCACCAGCATCCCGGAAACCGGATCGTAACCGACCGACTGAACAGGTCCGTATATCGGGAGCATGGGCCCACCGGAATAAAGGCGTGCAGTCGCCGCGCCGGAAATAAAACCTGCCGCCAAAATCGAATCGCAATGCATCCAGGCAATATCACCCTCCGGCACTACCTGAATGATCTGACGGTTTCCGGCTTTCAAACTGTCGCCTTCCCGGATAAAAGCGGTTGAAAACAGCCCCTCGTCAGTCTCGGAGTAAAAATTCACTTTACCATTGCCTGTGACAGGTTGCCATGACATGACGGAATCAGGCTGAATGGTGACAGGAACTCCTGCAAAGGAACTGAAAACCAAATCCCTGAAACCTCCGGAAAGAATTTGATAAACTGCAGCCTGGGAAGTTTGCTGTGCTAAAAGTGAAACTGAATCGGAGGGAATCACCGGACATAATGCGGAAAGAAATACAGTATTGGCGGCGTTTTGGCGGGCCGTCATCCGGGAGTATTTTCTGAAGCCCCCGGCAATGGCCATACTGTCGGTGGAGTGGTTGAATTCCGGAACGGTGCCTGGTGTCGATACCCTGACCAACAGGGACACTGAATCCCGCCGGTACCTTCCCTGATAATTGGAATAATCGGGATAATAGGCCTCCTCCGGGGATGCGGGGGCCCCTCCAGCTATACCATGTCCGTGCAATTGCCATGTATAGGTCTTTGATGATGTGGAAGATAAGAAGTCTGCCAGTAAAAAATAGCGGTTTCTGACAAAGAGGTTACGCCGGATAATCTCTGCCCCGGAATAGGACACCCTCACCTCTCCGTAATCGAGCATCGGAGTATCGAAATAATGCTCAATATAGGCGGTGTTGGTTGAAGTACTGACCAACTCTCCGTTGGGGGGCAGCGGTCCTGATCCATTGACCAAAATAAGGCTGTGGTCCTCCGGTTTATTGGTCAGGGAAGCTTGCGAAGCGCCAGGATATCCCGGATCCACCGCGAGGAGTTGGCCGAAAGCGGATAGCGAGAAACTGGAGGCATCACCCTGGTGGTGCGCTTTCGCTCCCGTCAGCGCAATACCATGCTTACCGATGAAATGCATGTAGATGGCATCCCATGACCAGGATGAGCGAAAAACCAGACTGCCGGCGGCCGGTAATGGCTGAAAGAGACTATCAGAAATTTCTCCGTGCGGGATATGGGTCGCGATATACTGGCTCCTGATCGTCAGTTCATTTGGGGTAAATCCGGGATTAAGCCAGTTGAACCGGGGTTTTCCCGACAGGGCGGTAATGGTGGTTCCGAAACCTGCGTAACTGTCGTGAATGGCCGGGGAACTGCCATCGGGCATCCTGATCCGGTTCATCCAGTCGTAGATGCGATCAAACCGGTCATCAAACCATGGATTCTTTATATGGCGTGTATTACTGCCAAATGTTACCGGATAAAGGCCATCCGGCAGGAAATTTCCCATTGCCCTGATAAAGGGGAAGGCATTTTCGAAGCCATATTTGAAATAGTTGGGTCCTTCGGCATAACCGGCCAGTGTGTCCGGTTCAGAAACCCGGGGATAGACACCGTTTTCCATCCACAGGGTATTGTCAAGGTTATAGAGCCCGGCGTTGATCCAGTTCAGTGGTTGCTGATTGATGTTGGTACTGGTATGTTCGGCAAGAATAACCGCGGCCAGCCCCAGCGCTGAAGCGGTCATGATACTATGGTTATTGAACTGGTAGGTAAAAAACTGCAGGTTCAGGAAGGTATAGGATGCCATTGCTTTCTGATACAGGTTGCCGGCAAAAAGGACCAGCTTGTTTCTGGCGGTCTGAAGCAAACCTTCGGGAACCCCGGCCCCCCGAAGGTGATCATAGGCGATCAGATAGGAAATAAGCTCTTTCGACCGGTGTTGCCATGGGTTATAAAAAGTCCAGAAAGTTCCCACATCCACCTCGGTGTTCATCGATTCCAGCAACATGATGGCGCGGTTCAGCATGGTATCACGATCGGCCTGGGTGAGGGATACGATCGTATTTCCCGCTGGTTTCCGGTCCATCAGGTAGATAAATGCTGCTTCCCGGGCAATACCGGCCCGGGCAAACCGGTCGGTATAGGTTGAATTTCCGGAAGGTATGATATTCCCGGCATTCCACCAGACAGGGTTATAGAGTGGCTGGATGTCGGGATCGGTGAGGCTGTTACGGACAACGGGGATCTCAAGGCTATCGGGATAGGAACGGGGAAATGAGGGGTCCCTTCCCGGCGGAAGCCAACTTCCCTGCATATACCCTGAAAGTGTGATCAGGAAAAAAACGGGAAAGAGTAAAAAATGTCTCACGTTGCCTGTATCTCTGTCATACAAAACTACGATTTCCCGGTCAATAAAACAATCTTTCCGGAAGTTCGTTTAAATGAAAAACAAACAAGATGAAAGATATTATCATTCTGATCATTCTGATATCGATTTTATATCTTGGCCAGGGAATAAGACCGGTCTCGGCGCAGTTTCCCAAAGACCCCATCGGTTTGCTGAAGACCGGAGGCGGGGCGCTTACTGAGGGAGATGCAGCGGCAGGCATCAGGGAAGCGCTGATAAGGGGCACTTCGCACAGTGTGGATCTGGTATCGGTCACCGACGGGTTTCTGGGGAATCCGGCCATAAAAATCCCTTTCCCGGATCAGGCGAGAGAGGTGGAGAGCCGCCTTCGTGCACTGGGTCTGGGTTCCATGGTCGACGATGTGGTCACCTCGATGAACCGGGCTGCCGAAGATGCATCCAAAAGTGCCGCTGAGATATTCATCAGCGCCATCAATGCCATGACCATTCAGGATGCCCTGGCGATCGTCAAAGGAAATGAGGATGCGGCCACCCGGTATCTGGAACGGACCACTTCCGCCGGGTTGAAAGAACAGTTTACCCCCGTCATCAGGACAAGTCTCGATAAAGTGGATGCCACAAGATTATGGGAGAGTGCCATCCGGCGGTACAACCAGATCCCTCTGGTCAAAAAACAAAATCCCGACCTTGCCGCGTATGTCACGGAACAGGCGATCAAAGGGCTGTTCGTGATGGTAGCCCGCGAGGAGGCCGCGATCAGGAAAGATCCGGTGGCCCGCACCAGCGATTTGCTGAAAAAGGTATTTGGCAGATAACGCTGCCGGCAACACCCATATCCACGGCTTCCGTATTGTTGTGCCACCAGGATATTTCCTGCCGGCTGTTCAATAATTCATCCTGACCTTATGGATTTTCCCGGCTTTCGTTCTATTAATAACAGTCAAATATTTGACAAATATCTTGACATCTGGTTTTATTTAGACTACTTTTACGCCGCTAATTCAGACTGATTTAAAATATAAAGTCTGATTTGTCTTTCGTAAATCATTTAAAAACAAAAATTAAAACTATGAAATCGACATTTATTATGCAGGCGTTACAACATGCTTTGCGCTATCAGATCCGTTGGATCCTCGCTTTCGTATTCCTTGGTACCTCTTTCCTGGTCAATGGCCAGGTAAGCATCAACACCGATGGCTCGGCACCGCACGCCTCCGCTATGCTGGAGGTAAAGGCCTCCAACAAAGGGTTCCTCCTTCCGCGAATGACCTTCGCCAATCGTCCGGCTTCCCCGGCTACCGGACTGGCGATATACCAGCTCGACAATGGCCCGGGGGTTTACTATTTTGATGGTACCGGTTGGCAAAAAATGAGCCAGGCCGCTTATGATTTCTGGTATCCGAATGGTTCGGACATCTATTTTAATGCCGGCAGGGTAGCCATCGGCACCACCTCGGCAGCCAACCATGGCCTGAATGTTCACAATTATTCTTCCGGCAAAGGGGCGGTACGCGGCAGCGATGAGAATGGCGGAACAGTTTTTGCCGAAGGATATCTCGGCGTACTTTCCCCTACCCTGCTCGGCGCTCCCTACCCCATTACCAACGTGGGTGTACTGGGTATCAAACCGGCTAATGGCTGGAGTGGTGCCGCGGTTTATGGTTGGAACAACGACCTGAACAGCGAAAACTTCGCCGGATTGTTTTATTCAGACGGGGCAGGTTCATCCTCGGTCAACTACGGTATTTATTCGGTAGCTGCCAAGGCAAATCAAAACTATGCAGGTTACTTTAAAGGCAGGTTGCTGATCGATGGCCACTCCGGCAGTGCATCGGGAAGCGACTCGACACAAAACCTGGTCACCATCAATGTAAATCACACCAGGTCGGTTGATACCCGTGGTATTTTTGTTACCTCGACACCCGTTCCCGGCTATGGTTACGGCGTTTACGCGGTTGGCGGCTGGCGCGGGATATATGGCATCGGAGAAGGCCAGGGTTATACAGGAACGGTTTATGGGGTCCAGGGTTACGCAAGCGGAACAGCAGGTACCCGGGTCGGAGTTTATGGCAACGCAACCGGCGGAGAGACTAACTGGGCCAGTTACTTTGTAGGCTCCAACTACATGAGCGGTGACCTGAGGATCGGAACCACCGCCGCTGCCACCGGATATGCCCTGTCGGTAAATGGAAAAATAGCCTGTGAAGAGGTTTTGGTGCAGGATATGACCTCCTGGCCCGATTATGTCTTCAAAGAAGATTATAACCTGATGAGCCTCGACAACCTGGAGCAATCGATCAAAAAGCTCGGACATCTCCCGGGACTGCCATCGGCGCAAGAGGTTGAATCCAACGGTCTGCATATCGGCAACATGCAAAAGATGGTGGTGGAGAAGGTCGAGGAGTTGACCCTGTACACCATCGAACAGGGTAAAATGCTGAATGAACTGAAGAAAGAGCTGGAAACCCTCAAAGCAGAAAACGCTTCTCTCCGGAAAGCAATAAAGAAATAATCATCCTCCAAAATTTGCCATTATGAAAAAATCAGCCATCATATTTGCCCTGGCCACGAGCATAAGCGGGATAACCGCTATCAGGGCCCAGGACACCGGGGACGATGCCCGTCGTACCGCGCAGGAGCAGGAGGTTTATGAGAAAACCATTCTGCCCAATCCGCCGCGGCCGGCTACTTCGCCGGAGATCGATCCAAGGATAAATCCCGCTGAAGTCACAGCACCGGCGGTTAACTGGAAACCTTCCCCTGCCGGCCCCGAACGTGAAGAGATCGCACCCGTTAACACAGCACCCGTAACGGCAGTCAGTCATCCTGATCAGTTGGGGCAAACCCAGCCGATGCCGGACGATGCCGGCGTTCCGGACGACCGTCGCAGGATGAACATGACCCGGTCCCAAACCCTTCCCGCACCCCCTGTCTCGGTCAAAAGCCACAGGGAGAGTAAAGGGTCACCGGAACAGCCTGAGGGGATTAAACCCAGGTAACCTTTACCCGGAGTGCTTTTCAGATTTATAATCAGATTACCAAAACGTATCATTATGAGAAAAAAGATATATAGTATCCTGGTAGCGTTGCTTCTCTTTTCCATGGGCAACCTCACAGGACAAACCGATGTATCCGATCTCTACCTGAATGCCGGCACCGACGACTTTGCCACCATCCGTACACGGGTGGAGCAGTATTTCGAGGGCCGCGACAAGGGAAAGGGTTCCGGTTACAAACAATGGAAAAGATGGGAGTACCATGCCATGCACCATCTCTCACCCGAAGGCAAAGTGGTCAACTGGGCCTCCAAAAACTGGGAAGAGTACCATAATTACATGGACAGCCGTGCCAACACCGATGCGGGCGAATTCGATGCCACCAACGGGTATTGGATCAGTCTTGGGCCAACCGATTTCTCCTGGAGCGGCGGTTGGAACGGCGGTGTGGGACGACTGAACTGCATCGCCTTTCATCCCAGCAATGCCTCCATCTTTTGGGTGGGAGCTCCCGCCGGTGGTTTATGGAAAACCACCACCGGCGGTTCCTCCTGGACAGCCCTGACCGACGGAATGCCGGTAATCGGCGTTTCCGGTATCGCGGTTGATTTCAACAACCCTAATATCCTCTATATCCTTACCGGGGACGGTGATGGCGGTCATACAACCTCCATCGGTGTGCTGAAATCGACCGACGGCGGGGAAACATGGAATCCCACCGGTCTCACCTATACCATCTATGATGACATCAGAGGGTATAAACTCCTGATGCACCCCTCCAACAGTTCCATTCTTTTTGTCGTTTCTAACGACGGTGTTTCGAGAACCAACAATGGCGGAATCACATGGACCAAGGTGCTCAGCGGCAGTTACAGGGATATAGAATTTAAGCCCGGCGATCCGACTGTGGTATATGTCTCCGGAACCACTACCTTTCACCGCTCTACCGATTCGGGACTTACCTGGACACAGATCACTTCCGGAGTTCCGACCACTGCCAACCGTATAGCGATCGGCGTCTCCCCCAACAATGCTTCTTATGTTTATCTTCTGACCGGTCCTGCCACCGGTACCGGCACCTTCCGTGGCGTTTACCGGTCAACCAACTCAGGTGTCAGTTTCACTACCCGCTCGACAACCCCCAATATTTTAGGATACAGCAGTATAGGCGGAGACAACAAACACCAGTCGGGATACGACCTCGCGGTTGCTGTTAACAGAAATGACGCAGAGGATGTGATGGCCGGCGGTATCAATACCTGGGTATCCACCAACGGCGGCACCGCCTGGACCATCACCTCGATGTGGGACAATTCAGGAGGAATTGGTTACACCCATGCCGACATCCATGGACTGGACATTAACCCGCTTAACAACTATCTGTATTGTCTCAGTGACGGAGGGATCTTTCGTTCCACCAATTTCGGTGACACCTGGACCGACCTCACCGCCGGTTTGGCGATTACCCAGTTTTACAGGATCGCCGGAACGGAGAGTTCTCTATCCCTGATCACAGGAGGAACCCAGGACAACGGTTCCAACAAATGGACCGGGAGCGGCACCATGGCCCACATGCTG
>CAYLVY010000069.1:0-18712 GCA_964387205.1 uncultured Draconibacterium sp. | reverse complement strand
CAAACAAAACCTCACAATTCCCCCATTTCCGACCCTTTATAATCAGACAATTCACACCACCCCATTTTTCGAACACTTGTACACAGACACTGACCGGCTCGGCACGTGTTGTCACTTTGTGTCTCCGCCCCTCCCCTCACCGGCCCATAAAGAAAAGGACCCTTGCGGGTCCCTTCGTTCCTATTCCGCCAGGTACGTGAAACTGACCTTGTTGATCTTGCCTGTTGGCAGACACAATACCGAGGTACTGTTGATGTGATATCCTTCCACGAGAGTGCTGCCCCAGTCAGGGTATTTTGCATTAATGATTTTCCTGCAAAAGATTGCTGTGGCATTCGTCGAATCAACAATGGCAGTCACCTGCACCAGTTTTCCTACCCGATAGGTTTCCACAAACCCAACGTGACCATTGAGAAGATCGGTCACTTTTTCCGATACTCCGACCAGTAAATCTTCGTTGGTTACGGTGAGCAGCTGAAGCGAACCAGGTACATCGGAAAGCTGATTATAGTTAAAGTGGGGCATGGTCCCCATATTTTTCCGATTGGTATAATACAAGGCACCGACAGCAGTATTTGTCATTTCCATCCAGTAATTTTGCTTTTCGTCCCGATAGAACCGGAATTTATTTACAAAATCCTTTGATGCTCTGATCCGAACATATTCGTTATAGAAGGAGAAATCAGCGTACAACCCCGGAAGCTCGTAGTAGTGCATTTCGAAGCGGGAAGCCCCTTCTTTGTTTAGCGTAGTGGCGATTGGATATACACGGGTAGCATAATAATTTTCACCATGTTTCACATAGGTAGATAATGGAGCCATTGAATTCAACCAGTCCGGCATATCCACTTCCCCAATATCGAATCGCTGTGTCCAGCGGTACAGGTCCCAGATATCCATACTGCGATAATCGTTGATGAACGCTTTGTTCTGCTCAAAGATTTTTACAGTACAATCCGGGCGGGGCTGCACGGTCCAGTTATGGAATTTGTTTCGCCTGATCCGCTCGTCATAATCATTGTTTCCGGTTTCCTGCCCGTTCATGACAATCAGTTTTTCAAAGTAATCAACCCGCCAGTTATGGAAATTATTCGCATGGAGCCATCCATCTAAAATCCGCATAGTCAGCGGGTAAGAGATTCCGGAGCAGTTGATGTTATCCGCATGGAAGTTATAAAAACCTGTGATTGCCTGTCCGTTGATGTTTTTTCCGTACAGGTCAATCAGCTTTGATTTATAGGCAGCGTTGTACTGTTTGAAAACCGTGTGATTGGAAAATACCGCGTCCACGCTTTGTTTGTGTGTGTCGTTTAACCCTGTATTATCCAGGTAACAAATGGTTCCTGTGTACACTTCCACTGGGTTTAAATAGAACCCTTCCACGCGGGAGCGGTAAGTCAGGATGAACCCACCTGTTTCGGACAGAACAATCTTTGAACCATTTTCACCAATGATTGCCTGTCCTTCGTTCAGGGAGATTGGCCGGGTTAAAATCCAGTCCCCTGCGGGGATTAAAATGGTGGAATATGGTCCCAGGGTGTTAACCAGATTTTCCAGGTAGGTGGTGATATCACCGGAAGCTACATCCCGTTTGATGTTATAGATGGTAGCTTCGGCCAGTTTTGCCAGTGCTGCATTGGTGGTATTGGTGAGGGAAGTGATATCTTCTTCCATTTCAGTCAGGTTGGTGTTCATGTCTGCCAGTGTCTGATCCACGTTCTCAAAGCGGGTTCCCACCACCAGTTCAACATGGTTCAGAATCATCTGCGCCAGCTCACCTGTCTGAAGCAGCTCTGACAGCTTGTCGGTGGTGAAATCTTTCAGTTCCTCTGCTACCTGTTTGGACACTTCCTGTTCCAGTTCTTCATCCAGGACCCCGATCAGCTCATTGATTTTGGCAACAAGTTTTCCGATCATCTCGAACACGGACAGCGAATCATCCCAGGCATAGGGAGTTGTCAGGTTTACCAGGTTCATCATTCTTGCTAAATTCATACATTCACCTCTATTAGTTGTTTATTACAACGATTCTGTTCACTTCTTCCATGATCTCGATTTTCTGCTCCGGCGTGATTCTTCCGATTTCCACGAGGTGGTCTAGATACGCCTCGTCGATTTTTCCCATTCGCCACTGTAATTTGAGGAAATAAATCATTGAAACATACCTCCCATCATGTCCAGCATGGCCTGCTCCAGTCCTGCCAGTCGTTCTTCGGCGGTCGGTTCGTGTGGCTCTGCCTGTGATTTCAGGCTGTTGATATACTCTTGTGTTGCTCCTTCTTCCCATTCTTCGCCGTTCCATCTTGGCTTGTAAAAACCATCTACAAAATCGCTTTCGATAGCTTCTTGTGTTTCGGAATTGTACTCCGTTCCTGTGTATAATAAGTGACCTGTTAATTTATCTATGATTTGCTTCATTTTTACACCTACCCTACATTGATGGTAAGACCGTCAACATTTAAAGCTCCCGTTGTAGCTCCTGCTGTCTGATTAAAATTACCTGCCTGACTAAGTTGCACTCTTGCAAAAGCGTTATTTCTGCTGACAACCCCACCGTTATTTGTTTTCGGCAGATATTTACCCCTAACGCTAAATATTGTTGTCGCTAAAACAGATGGGGCGGACGATAATTCACCTCTAAACTCAAGTTGTCCTATATCGTTTAGCCTGTACTGTAGTGGTCGTCCACTATGAGTTGCACCATTAACTAAAGATGGAGTTATCCACTCTTCCTGCGCCTTGTTGGCTTTCTCCGTGTCGAGCTCATTGACTGCCTCTTGCACTGTAGTTGCCACTATGCCGCCAGCCGGAGTGTTTGGCACGTCTGTGGCAGTCAGGGAAATGTTGGCAGACAAAGCCTTGCCGTTGACCGTGGTAGTCTTTGGCACTTTTGCGTCAATAGTGGCCTGCCGATTGTTTTCCGCTGTCACCCGGGATGATTCAGCGTTTACCCGTCCGGTTTCGGCGGTAGCCCTTAGACCTTCCGCTGTACCTCTTGATGTTTCGGCACTGTCCCTTGTCGATTCATCCGCTGCCCAGTCTGCCTGTGTGTCTGCCCACTGTCCGAACGTTTCTGCCCTGGCAATTTCATTGGTCTTGCGGGTATTCTCGTCAAGGTTGCGCTGGATTTCATCTACCTGACGCTGCGTTTCCTCTGTTTTGATCTGATTCTTCATGGCAGTTACCGCGGATTTATCGGTTTCCACCTGGTCCGCTTTCTGCATGACTTCCAGATACCAGGGAACAAAATCTTCAAACGGCGGGTCGGTGGGAGTAGAAACAGCAGCCACCACAAAGAACGCATAGGACACGGATTTGATCAATCGATTATCCAGATACCCCTGAAGCTCTACTGTGACGCGACCTGTTTTTGCCGTGATACCTGCTGGTATGACATACGAAACTTTGTTGTCTGTCATCGTCAGCTTCGGGGTGAAGGTTTTGGACCCGTCCGGCAGCGCAAAGAACAGGAACAGGGAGTAGCTGCGCATATCCGCGGGGGCCAGTATTTCAATGGTGTTTGTCCGATCTTCCCCTTGCTTGAGGTTTGGTATGTGATTATTTAGTACGTGTGTTCTCATTTGTCACCTCTTTATTTTTAAACTCTAACAACTAAAGTTGTTAGTATACCCCCATGAATAAACTATTGAGTTCCCGGACAATCTGCTGATCGATGTTTAGGAAGGTTTTCCGATAGGCTTCTAAAAGTTTCGCCTGGGATCCGGTGAACCCGGTGCGGGTCTTGATATAATCTTCTGTGGTTTCAACTGTTCCATCCCGCCGGGCATTTCCCACAGTTTCCATGGTGGCAGCGGCTTTTGCGGTAGTAGTTCGCTCTGTGTCGGTGATGGTCTCATCACTTTTCACGGTGTCCCGTTCCGTGCTGCCACTGTCCTTAATGGTCCCTTCATTCATTTCCGCATTGCTGGCCCAGGTGGCATTTTTAATGCTACCTACAGAAAGCATACCACCAGGTGTATCAGACTTCACCATGGTTTTATTTTCGCCCTGGGTGTTCGCGTTTTCTTCCTCTACTTTCTCAGATGCTTCAGTTCCTGAAATGAGGAAACCTGATTCTCGCCCGGAGGAATCATTGCTGGATTTTCCAGTCTGCGTATCTGTGGCCAGATCCACCGTGGAAGTGTCACTGCTTCTGGTTTGTTGTTCTGAGTCGGAGAAGGACAGCAGAGGATCAATCTTTAACAGCTCTGATTGATATAACTGGTTGTAATAAGGCATGATCATATTTAAGGTGTGATTCATGTAGTGAGCAAACCTTGCGGGTGTCTCCTGTCCGATTTCCCTGAAATAGTATTCATTGATGATTTTGCGGTTCAGGACATTGCGATACCCTTCGTCAAAAATCGGGTAATCTTTCAATCCAATATCAAAGTTCTGCTGGATCAGGTATCTCAGTTCTGTCGTGTACTGACTCATCTTCTTCACCACCTCTCACCCTTACGGAAATATTCTGACCGAACATTTTATTAATCCGCTCTGCTGCCTGCTGCCGCTGGTTTAGCATGACATCCAGATTGGTTTTGATGTGTTCATTGTTGGCGTTGACTTCATCGGTAATCAGCCGCTCCCGCTTGTCCGTGTTCGCGTTCTGGATCCCTAAAAAGGTCAGCGCCTCATTCCACAGGTTTTGTTTATGAACATCCAGCTTGTCAATAATGTATGGTGCAAGGGTGGAAATCGCTTGAATCGACTGGTTGTTCATATAGTTTTTATCCCCATAGATCACCGGTTCGTTCCCCTCATATTTACGATAAATATTTTTCAGGGTGAGAATGTTTTTCTCTTCCCCGACTAAAAGGACCGGGGTTTTCTGGGCGTTCATATTGGTATCGGTCACTCGCTCAACAGAAGCCAGGCGGGCGGCAAACGCTCGAATGATGGGTTCGGTTGGGGACTTCGTGTTATTATTCCAGATCAGAACAGATTCCATGGCTGTCCGGGTGGTGTGATAATTGTAGGCATTCACCTGGAAAGCGATATCCTCACCATAGACGCTTTTTGTTCCGTTGCCGGTCCCGCGCAAAACCAGGAACCCTTTTTCCGGATCACTGAAAAACAGGGCGGTCCCGTACTCGAACAGAAAATGTTCAATAGCCCATTTAGGCATATATTCCGGTAGCCCTTCCCACTGGAAAATGTTAGTCGCGATGTTTCGCAACCAGTCATAATAGTGAGCGAAGGTGATGTAATTGGTCACCCCGTGCGGGGTGTTTTTTGTTCGCATGTTTACTTTTTCCATGGTCACCTCTATACAGGCAGATTGGACTGGTTATAGTTGCCAATGTCCGAATGATTGTTCCAAAGGGTCACGCCGTTTGCGAAAATCTGCTTCAATTTGATCATGTCCGGTGCCGGAATTGCGCCCGTAATATTCGGGTTGATCATTTTCACATAGTACCATTTCTGCCGGCAGCCAAAATGAGGGTAATCCAGCTTGTTGACGCGGTAACCGTACATCGTGAAGTAATCATCCAGCACTTTGGCCCACTCCGCGCGGATGGTTTTGTAGGTGATATAAAAATCATTGGCGTTAAAGGTGGCGTTCACTGACCCGGAGTTTGCTGATCCTTGCGCCTGTGGTGGCTGCAAAGTTGCTTCCCCCAGTTTGGCAAGACTCTGGGTCGCTCCAATGACAGAGCCGAGTGCTCCGGCAGCACCTACGGCTGCTGTAGCTGGATTGGACAGCATAGCCACTGAGGCAGCAGCACCCAGGACAGATCCTGCAACGCCAATTCCGGCTGATGTCCCATTTTGCGCCATCCACGCTTTAAAGCTGTCGATGTTGTAGCTGCACATCGGGAAATTTTGCAGTACCAAAGCTTCATCAATGTTGGATCCTAACCCTTTATAATTGGAAGGAACCAGTTTAAACTGTGGCAGCGCGTTTACGTTGCCATACACCTTGAATGAGGGAACCCCGATAAACTCCTCGATTTGGTAGCCTGCCCCGGACCCGTTGGAGTTATGAGCATATACCAGGCAGTAAGGGTAGGCATAGAGCTTTTTGTTTCGAGGCGTATATCCGTCGATGGTTGAGCTCTGACCCGGCAGCGATACGGTTTTCACGAGTCCTGTAAAAGATTCTGCCAGTTTGTACCCGGAGTTGAAATTACCGGCGGAGGCAACGGCAGCCAAAGGGCACATGTAGATCGCTGTAATCGCATCGTTGGCGCCAGCGGCAGTAATGTTCATGAGCCAGGTGTTTAGATCGGCGCGACCGGCGGCGGTGTTTGGGAACCAGATCACCATGGACCCCGAATATACGTTCGTAATAACGGTGCCCTGAGCAGTCACCTTGGTATAGGACCAAGGCGCTTCCACGTAAGCGGATGCTGTGGCTGATTCGATGGTTGTCGCCACGCAAATTACCATTTCACCCAGTCCCGCTGCTACCTGTGTCCCGGTGACATATTCTCCGAATTCCAGTCCTTCATCCAACAAATGATCGCCCGCCAGATCCGTCGGTGTAGTCTCCCTTTCAATGAGGGATTGACGGAATGCGACATCCCAGCGCCAGGTCTGATATACGTCGGTCTCAAAGGTGATGGCTGAGGATGAGTCAGACATCCACTTGATCTCTTTGATAAAGGCGTAAAACCAGCGGTTGGAATGGGCCGCGTTGCGATACATCAGATAATTAGCATTATAGAGAGCGTCCGCGTTACGATTAACGCGGACTAGCTCATCTTTTTGGATAAAGGTGTACACATCGGGAGCGACAGAGGCGACCGCCTTGGACTTGAAAAAGGCTTCTTGCGCCAGCTGCGAGGTGAAGTAGAGCTGATGGGTCTGGGTTGCGTCAATATCAACCGAGATTAATAGCATCTCACCTTCCGGAGTAATTACACCCATAATATCTCCTTACGCCATACGGAATACGGCCGCGTTAACCATGACACTGTAGGACATAACCTGCCAGACATGGTGGTAGAAGTTGGTGTACAATCCCTTCGGGTTGTAAAAATCAGTCGTTTTACGAAGCTGATCATAAACCTGGAAGAAGTTGCGGTCACAAAGCAGGGCGACAATTTTTGAATCTTCTCCAAAATTGTCCACTTCTACCCGGCGAGCCAGGAAGGCCATTTTGTCCATGTTCATCGCCCTGGCCAGTACTTCGATATCCACGGCATTGGCAAGGTCAGAGCGAATAAGCAGCACCTGGCTTTCGCGGTCGGTTTTGGTCCGAATCGGATCAGAACCAGGATTGAGCGAGGAGTACTTGTTGAACGCTTCTCCGGCAAAGGACATATAGGAGGAAGTATTTTTAAAGCTTCCCACAATGGCTTTTAAGGCAGCAGCATCATAAACGGTTGGGTTCACACCCTGAGCCGTAATGGTCCATGCTCCGGCAGCTCCTGTGTCAGACGGGTCGTAAACTGGATCAAGTCTTGCTCCTGTGGTGTCGCAGGTAAAGATCGCTTCCGCGTTTGACCCTGAAGTGGTCCAGCCATCGAAGGAAAGTTTACGGATTTCGGCAGCAACCAGGGCTGCGCTGGACTGGGTGGTGGTCAGCGGTGCCGTTTTGGTTACCCCGTCCAGCGTAACCGATACGGTTCCGTTTTTGGTACAGGCAGCGGAAACTGTGAGTTTGACCACTTCAGCAGCTGCGCCTGTGGTAGCGGAAAAGGCGGGTACTTCCACAACGGTCAGATGGTTTTTGGAAACGGCTTCGGAAACCAGCTGCTTCATCAAGATGAATTCATCATCTGAATCCGCGGAGTACAGCGAATTGATGATTGCATCCACAAAGTTCTGGAGCTTGTCGTAAGAGGTGAAGGCCTGCCGAAGCTGATCATCGGAAATGGAAACCGTGTAGGTGTCCTGACGGTTCAGGCGGTGGTAGGAAACCATAGCGGTTGGTTTTTTCCGGGTGAGAAGATCGGCTCCTGTCGGATCAAACACATCACCCTTGGCCCGGTTTACATGGATTTCTTCAATGTCCTGACCAAGCGGTAGAACACCCTGCTTTAAGGGAGCCAGTGGATTGGTGAGAAGTTTTTTGTGAACCACGGACAGAACCACTTTGTTCATCAGCGCGGTCACAAATTCATTCTTTACAATATTATAGGAAAGGATCGGAGAAGCCACCGCTTCCAGGTTGCTGCGGGTGGCGACAGGCACATAATTCTGGTACTCGGCGGAACCGCTGGCCAGAATGCCGTTTAATACATCAATCATATTTTTACTCATTTACTTACCCCACTTATCGACTAAATTTTCCATAACTTCATCAATTCCCGGCATGGGCGGGTTTGTTTCGTCTTTCTTTTCTTCCTCCGGTTCTTCTTTCACTAATCCAACATACCGGAATAGTTCACCATTGGATTTAACCAGGGATTCGTTCGCTTCTTTGAGTTTGGCAGCGGTCTGGGTCAGGGTTTCATGTTCCTCTAACACCTCGCCGTAACTCTCATGGAGTCCTGTCAGGAGTGTAGACACCTTACCCGGATCACCGGCATTTTCTAGTACCTCGGTCAATTTTTGTTTAAACTCGTCTTTACTCAGCATCTTATCTTCTCCTTTTTAAGTAGATCCACCAGTCATTTTTCTTTACTCCTGGGTGATAATACAGGCGGTTCTCGTCCGGTGGATTGTACGGATTCTCATCCGGATCCTCCGGGTTAATCGGGCCGGGGGTCAGATTACTCATTGCCGGCTTTCCGTATCCATCAATGGATGAATAAAGGCGCGACCTTTTTTTAAATCCCACGCGGGACACCCCATTAATGAAATTTACGTTTCCTTCCACTGTATACACATATTCAGCATCTGCATATCGTACGATACCCACATGCTGTACCTTGCCCGGCGTGCCGGTGGACCAGTGATAATAGATCACATCGCCAGGGTTTGGGGTGTAGGTGGCTTTGTCGGTGTAGTATCTGCCCCGGTCAATAAACCATTGCCGACCGGGCGTGCAATTGATGGTGCGGGGAACCGCTTTCCCGTCCAGCCCATGCTGCCCGAAAGCCCATGTCACAAAGGCAGCGCACCAGTCCGTATAGAAGTTGTACCCGCAAAAACTTAAATACTTTAACGCATTGGTTTTTCCAAGTTCAGCTTCGGCGGTGTCTACCACGTCCTGCGGTGTCAGCATTTTTCCGTACTGACGTCAAACCCTAGAAGCGACAGCAGTTTCTTTGCCAGTGTTACTTTCTCTTCATCTTCAACACCCGTTTCCCCTTTCACGATTATTTTTGCGGGCTTAGGAGGCGCCGCATACCCATTGAGACCGGCCCGCGCGATTAACGCGGGGTAGTCGATGTAACACCAGTTCAGATCCAGATCCCCTTTATGAGATGGCAGTTTTCCGGTTTCCGTGTACTGCCAGATCGCCCCGGAAACACCAGGAGTAACCACACCATAATGGGCTACCCACCGGTCCAGTGATTTTAACATCTCCTGATCCAGCTCATTGCGCCACCAGTACGTATTGGCATACACCCCGACGTAGTAACCAGCCTGTTCCAGGATCCGACAGAACGCCAGGACCACCTTGGAAAGTTCGGTTTTGGATCGCTTTTGCTGATGATAGGAATCTTCCACGTCCATATAGATTGGATAGGAAAATTTCTTTCCCTCGAGCAGCGTCAGTAAGAAGTTTGCTTCCCGGATCGCCTCTGCCTCGGTGTCTGCACAGGAGTAATAATAAGCGCCCAGTGGTACCCCTTCTTTGGTGAGATTGGCATAGTGGGTTTCAAAGGATTTATCCTTGTTCAGACTGCGACCGGACCCATACCCGGTAAACCCGGCGCGAAGGATCGCAAAATCAATTTCTTTGGCGATGGCCGGATAGTTGATCCCTGTGTTGTAACTGGAGATATCAATTCCTTTTCTGGTCATACCGTCTCCTCTTTTTCCTTTAGCATGTCAATCGCCTTGGTCAGTGCTTTTGGTACCGGAATCCCCATGATTCCCGCGTTCTCAATAATTGAAATCAGTTCGTTCAGTACCAGGGCGATAATAATACCTTCCCGGATTCCGGGAACACCCGTCATCTTTTGGAGCTCTACCCCGATGATGACAAAAAGCAGTGATGTGATTTTCTTGGAAATACCCATCCATCCAACGAAAGAATTCAGCCCGCCTGTATCGCTTTTCTGGCTTTTCTGATAGATTCCGGCAATGGTCAAACCCATCGCGTAGTCAATAATCATGCAGACCAGCAGCGTTTCTAAAAACAAGTCGAACCCTCCGATGAAATACACCAGCACCCCACTGCACCAGACGCCTATTCCTTTTACCGTGTCCATATATCACCTCATTATATAGATATGTGTTTTATCAAATCATGGAAAATGTTCTTAATATCCATGGATTCAAACCGTAAGTACCCAATTTTATAGCCGTCAAAGAGCTGCTTTAGGGATGCAGACTTGGAAACCGACGAGATCAGCATGGTGTTTAGCTTGTGGTCATCGGTAGTGAACGCAAAATTTATGCGATTATCTTTTTCCGTGTCCAGGGATAAAAAGAGCAGACCATTTTTAAAATCATGCCATACACCAAAGACGTATCCCAGATAAGTGATGGAGTAAAGATATCGGCAGCGCTCCGCTTTTTTCTCAATGAAGGTGGAGGAATCCCTCAGGAAAGTGTTCTCAACCGCGTAATCAGAGTACTGAGTTCCTGCGATTAACTGGCCAAAGCGCTGCTTCTTCTTTTCTTTAATGAAATCGTCATTGCGGACCATTTCAATCAAGACATCCGGATATTCCTTGTTTTTGCGTTTTTCAAACTTCCCTTGTCCATTGTTGTAAAAGGTCTGAACCTTTTTATTATAAGGCAGCTCGATATCAAAATATATAAAGTAAGGGTTTGTCTGGGTGATGGCATTGGCCAGGAAAAAGACTTTTACATCCCTCATCCGGGCGATGGTTTCATAAAGATCCAGGAAATATTCCACTTCATGAGGAAGGTATTTATAGACACCCTTATCAATAATAAATTCATCGAAGATGATTTTCGTTACCCGGGGGTAGGAGTTGGATTTTTTAATCTTGCTGGTGGAAAGCGCCATGGCTTCCCCTGCCTTTTTCCCGTTGATGAAAAAACTGGATCCTTCCACTTTAAACTCCGTGTCCGGAAACTCCTGGGAGATATCCGCGAAAAAGTTTTTGACGGTGGTGAGCTCCGTCTTATAGCGGCGGACATAAATAAATTCTTCTTCTTTTTTCAGAAAGTCCTTAATAGCCCAGAGTTTGGCGCCGTAGGTTTTCCCGCCGCCCCGGTTTCCGATGATGAAATTGAAGAGGGCGTTGTAAGTCAGTGTCTTATATAGATCGTAATAAATGCCCATGATCAAGCCTCCAAAGGTGGCAAGCGATACAGCGTTAAAAGATCCTGTACCACCAGGTTTGATCCGGGCGGCGGCTCTTCACCGGGGAACCCGTCCGGTCTATCTTTTTGGTACGCTGCACACCTGCCTGTAACTATTATATCACAACAATAATTATATAGATGTATTTTACAACTATATCCCCAAAGAAAAGTTATAGTTTAAAAATATAGTATAAAACTATAGTTTAAAAATATATTTCAAAAATGTATTTACAAACTACAGCTAATGGGTTACACTATAGATAGTAAGAAACAAGGAGTGAATGAAATGAATATTGGATTAACCCGTGGTAAGTCTGAACCTGTAAAGTCGGTTGACTACAACCAGCTTTATACTCGCATATGGAAGCTACAATCCCAACGTACAGCCCTGTACGAAAATGATGAAATAGAAGATGACGAATTGGCTGAACTTGTAGCACCGATCAACGCCGAAATTGCAGAGTTGATCGACCGTCTGTATCTCCCTACAAAAGTCAGCCGCGGTTAATCCCGGCGAAATGGAGTGAATGAAATGAAAATTACCGTACAGGAAATCATTGAAATGGTCCAGAAGAATGATTGCATCGCTGACATCCGCGGGAATAACGCTCTGTATAAACTGTGCCTGGATGAGGAAACCGGTCGGTTCGCGCTGCGCTGGCAGGGAATCTGCTTTGTATCAACCCGGGACGTCAGCGAATTTGAAGGCGGCGGGATGGATGATGTATATAACTCCGAGACCATGGAAAACGAAGGATTCCGGGATATGATTCATGATCTGGTGACCCAGATCGACGACTCTGATGAATTCGAAATTGCGTACACTGAGGACCCGGAACATGATTTAACCTGGTGGCGGAATCTGCGCTACGAAATCGCCATGGATTTTGATATCCCGGAGGATACATTGGTTGTAATTCTAGCCACGCTGGATATAAGGATCCGCCAACTGATCGAGGAAGAGAACGGGTTCATAGGAAGAGGCAGATTAACCGAGATTACCGGACAGGAATCAGGGATCCAGGTCTGCGGAAACAAATGTCGGGTTTTGAACTGGTCCTGGTCCGATGAAATCTTTCAGGTAAAAGATTCTGTTGTAGTCACAGATATCCGAGCATATCTTCCCCTTGATCTGATCATCGAAGAGGATCCTAATAATGACATGTCCAAAGTGCTGCAAAAAGAAACACTAGGGGAAATCTTTACCATAGTAGATAAAGACGATACTTGGACTATAATTGCTCCGGAAGGATGGTGTTAACATGAACAAGCAAGCGATATTAAAAGAAGTCCAAAAATACCTGGTGAAAGGGGATCTGGCGATTTTAAACGACCTTGGCGACCGGTTAAAAGAAGATATCCGAGATGAAGCCAATAAGCTAAACGGGAAAGCTCAGCTGGCCCGGTCCATGAAAGCAATACTAAAAGAGAAGGATATTCGAGAAGATCTGAAAAAGGCCTGGAAGGAAGATTTCAGGGTTGTGGTCTGTGACGGGTATCGGCTGATTGCCACCGGGGAAGAAGTTCAGCTGCCGATGAATGACAAAGCCCCTTTAAAGGGTGAAAATCTTTGGGGAAGCTTCTATCATATTTATCATGAAGAAGTGCTGGTTCCAACGGCCGGACAGGTGAAAGCACTGCTTGATATTAAAAAGGCTCTGGGACAGCATCCGCTGTATGAATTCAAGCGCAAAGACGGTCAGAGTATCTGGGTAGATGCAAAGTATCTTTTGACGATGGTTCAGGCCATGCCGGACGCCCGGGTGTATCTGGATCGGGATTCACGGATTTCACCGGTGTTTTTCAACTCCCCTGAGGATTTAACTTTTGGTCTGGTCCTGCCGGTGAGGGTGTCCAAATGATCCGGGATTTATTGGGTGTGCTGCTCTTTATTGGATATGCGCTTCTCATTCTGCTGTTCATGGACATGATCCGCTGCGGAATCCTGTAATAACAGAATCCCGGCTTTATCAGCCGGGATTCGCCCAAACAGGAGGTTCAACGGAAGGAGTCACCGTTACTGTTATTATACCATAAAGGAGTTAATGATATGAATATCTTCCAAAAATTGAAAACAAATTACAGGATCACGCGGAATCTTTATGAAGCGGATCAGCGCATGGAAAATGAGCTAATTAAAGAAGGGGTTCGCATCCTTCGCCTGAGCGTGGAAGAGCCGATTGAATTAAACTATGTGAAGTTGGAGCATCCCCATTTCTACGCTCTGAAACAATGGGTCCAGGAACAGGCAAGGCGATACGGATATTATGTGAAGAATCCGCTGGACGGTCTTTCTGAGGATTCCTGCAATCGCCTGATCGACGCTGAAGATGCTCTGCTGACCTTTGTTTATGAGCGTTTCTTCCAAGGGATTTACACCCCTGATGAATGGGAAAAAGCAGCATCTGGTTATCATACTCGCCAGGAGCTCCTGCGGGTGATTATGGACCTGTATTTCCATGAATAAATTTCCAAACTATATTTTGGAATTTTAGATAAAATCTATACTTCCTGTGATATACTCAAGATGTCACCAAACGAAAGGAGAGTGAAGGAGAGTGATTAAACGGTTACTGATCACCGAGGTAAACTACAGGCTGGAATCGGATCCCGACGACGCGCCCGACCGGAACGCCCGATTTTTCGGGCGAACCAGTTCACACCAATTCATGCGGCTGCTGATGGAGCAGCACCCCGGCCAGGTAGTCCGAATTACCGGATATACCCAGGCAAACAAAGTCTATCAAATTGATGAAGAAGAATTTATTAAAATCGCGAAGGAGATTGAAGAATAATGGATGAAGTTGTAGTAAATAGTTTAGCTATGGTTGAGAAGAGTTATATTACGGACCTGACCAACACGGGAATGAGCATGTACACCAGCATGAGCGCCAACACCAACGAGGAAAAAGCGAAGCTGTTCAATGCCATGAATAACCCGGATCACCGGATTTCCGACATGATTGGAAAGACCATCACCGTCAAGGATGTATTCATTGAAGAGGTGGAAATGGCCAATGAGGAAACCGGCGAAGTGGTACGAGCTCCCCGGATCGTTGTGATTGATGTAGAGGGCAGAAGTTACCAGGCGGTTTCCGTCGGTGTCCTGTCAGCTTTCAAAAAGCTCTTTGGTCTTTACGGTCAGCCCACCTGGGAAGAGGGAATCACGCTGGAGGTCCGGCAGCTTAAAAAAGGTAAGAATAACATTTTGACATTCTCGATTCCGACGAACTAGATTGACAGCGGCCCGGCCAAGTGCTGGGCCCTTATTATCTAACAAGAGGTGTTATGGCTTCAAAAATAAGATGGTCCAAAAAGGATTTAGAAGAGTTCGCCAAGCTCCGCAAAAATTACAATGCGAAGATTGAGCGGCTCCGGAAAAAGGATCCAAGCCTTGAAATTTATCTCCCTGCTCCCTTAAAGAAAACTGACATTTACAGCCGGGCGGATTTAAACCGGGCGAAAAAGCGGGCGAGCATGTTCATTGAACGAGGATCCGAGGCAAAAGTAAAGTTTCACGGGGAGAGCGTCCCCTCCTTTTTCAAAAAGGATATTCAATACATTCAAAAGGTTGAGAATGCCAGGCGCGCCAGAGCCAGGAAAGAGTTCACACCGGAGCGCGGTATCAGTAACATGGCAGAGGAAGCAGCATTCCAGCCTTGGAAAATTGAAGGTGTGAAAACCTCTGAAGAGCTGATCCGGCATAAGCAGCGTCTGGATCATCAGCTATATGATTCCAGCAAACGGGAGAAGATGGTTTTGTATAAGGATAATTATTTACGAGCCTTAAAGCAGCAGCTGGGTTCACTGGCCGGACCCATCGTGGAACTGATTCAGGACATGAGCCCCGAAGATTTTGTAAGCGCCATGAAGAAGGACTATGAATTGACCATCGGGTTTACTTATGATTACATCGACGCGCTCCTGAAAGCCGAGAGACTGTTCAATCGCTGGTTTGAGTTCCGCAGGGGAAAGAGTCCCAAGGTTTACACGAAGCGCGAACAGGCAGCGCAGCTGGCGGCAGCCTATGAAGATGTCTCAGAACTTGATTGGTCCGATATCACCGACCGGAGCCGTCCGGTCCGAAAAGACATTGCGGCCCTGGGCCGGATTGGGAGGAAGAAATGACCGTACCTGAACTGATTGCACACTATGAAAATGAACTGAAAACCCGCCGGTTGTCACTCTGGGAGAAGCAGATTTTCATTCAGACCGTCGGAATTTTGAAAAAACATGTACCAAAGAAAGCGCGGTTTTGCCCACACTGCGGAGAGGAGATTGTAGTATGAGCGAATACATTGGACTGTCAGCCTTCATCACCTTGATCTGCATCACGGTGGCCCTGATCGTCACCGTGCTGCGCTGGACTGTTTCTTTTCTGACAGATCCCCTTTCTACCGCATCGAACACTACGATATGGGTTCAGGAAGTAAAGGAAAGCTGGAGGGCGTTCTTAAAATGGAAGAGATAAAACAAATGATTGCTATGTACGAAAAACGGCTGGAAAACTCACAACAAAGCGCGGAGTCCCGGTCAAGGGAAACCAGGCTGGTTGCCTTTTTAAAAGATTATGCCAGACTGAAAGAAAAGGAAATACCACTGCCGTTTACGGATGAAGGGTTATGCGCTGCCTGTCCCGGTTGTGATTATCGGATGAGTTGGGATATCGCTCAGGCTTATGATCGCTGCCCTCACTGTGGTCAGGTATTTGATAAGGAGTAGAGATGAAAATATATTCGTGTGACTTTGAAACAACGACAGATCCCAAGGATTGCAGAGTCTGGTGCTGGGGTGCTTATGAAATAAATACCGGAGAGTTCCGCACCGGAAAGGATATCGGCAGCTACTTTCGATTTTCTCGAGGAAGAAACTCACAGAGAAAGCATTAAATGCACCTTCCATAACTTAAAGTTTGACGGGGAGTTCATTCTGGCTGAGCTCTTCAAGCGGGGTTTCATTCATTCCCAAGAGAGCCGCAAACTCAGCAAGGGAGAATTTGCCACTCTGATTTCTGATACCAGGCTCTTTTATGAAATAAAAGTGTGTTTTGAAGAGCGCAACAAGGGAAAACGGTCCGTCACGATTCAAGACTCATTGAAAGTGCTCCCGTTCTCCGTGGAGAAAGTGGCAAAGGCTTTTAATCTCCCCATCGATAAACTATCGATTGATTATGAGCTTGCCCGTCCTCTGGGCTATGATCCGACACCTGAGGAAATCACTTATTTAAAGCATGACTGCCAGATTGTGGGCGATGCCTTAAAGCAGCTTTATGATGCTGGAATGACCCGAATGACCGCTGCCAGTAATTCGCTGCATGCGTTTCGTGACACCATTGATAAGAAAGCGTTTCGGAAACTATTCCCCATCCTGAAATGTGATGCGGATATTCGCCAGTCTTACCGCGGGGGTTACACCTATTGCAGTCCCCGCTTTAAAAACCAGATTGTAGGACCGGGAATGGTGTTTGACGTGAATTCCCTTTATCCCTCTAGAATGAGATACTGTAAGCTTCCCTACGGGGAACCAAAAAAGTATAAAGGGAAGTACCAGGAAGATCCCATCTATAACCTTTACGTGCAGTTCATTCGCTGCCAGTTTAAACTCAAGAAAAACCATGTTCCCACCATTCAGATAAAAAAATCGTTTCGGTTTGCAGAGCATGAATACGTGGAAGATTCCCTGGATGAAGAAGTGATACTATGTTTAACCAATGTTGACTTGGATTTGTTTTTAAGACATTACGATGTGTTTAATTTAGAATACCTGTACGGCTATAAATTTATGAGTTCGGATAAATTATTCGCTGAATTCATCGACCACTGGATGCAGATTAAGATTGATGCAGAACAAAGCAAAAACGAAGGAATGCGCACCCTGGCTAAACTGATCATGAATTCTCTTTATGGAAAATGGGCGGTATCACCGGATGTATCATCCGCGGTCCCCTACTTTGATGAAGAGGAAGGAGTGGTAAAATATCAGATGACACCTACCGAGGAGCGGGAGCCTCTATATATCCCTGCTGCTTCCTTTATTACAGCGTACGCCCGGGAGACAACCATCAATGCGGTGCAGGCCAATTATGACAGGTTTTGTTACTGTGATACGGATTCTATTCATATCCTGGGATTGCAGCTTCCCCGAGGGATCCAGGTGGATCGTACCAAGCTGGGTGCATGGAAACATGAATTTACGTTCAACCGGGCGAAGTTCCTGCGAGCAAAGTGTTACATGGAATACGGATTTGACCCGGCAAAACCACAGGAAAAACACAGCAAAGTTACGGTGGCCGGCATGAGTGACAAGATCCATAAATATGTAACGTTGCAAAACTTCGAACTGGGTAAGAAATTCTCCAGTGAGGAAGAAGGAGATCATGTGATCCGGATTAACCCAGAGGATTCCAACCTGAGACCGATGCGGGTGCCTGGTGGAATCGTCCTGGTGCGAAAGGATTTTACACTACAGATTTAAAAGGAGAATGATTAAATGACTTGGTTTGATGTGATGATATTCTCTGGACTTACGTTCATTATCGGGTGCTGCATTGGAACCATGGTAGAGATCCAAAGGAAACGGAAAGAGCTTAACAGGATATGGAGATTGCACCGGGAAAGCGAGAGAATTAATCGAGAGATGCAGGATGTGATGATGGCGCAAATTGAAACCCTGGAAGATATCAATAGAGCACAGCATAACTTGATTGAAGCTCTTGCCGAACGGAATGAAGGCCTTTCAGTACAGCTTTAAAAGGAGAAAAAGATGAAATATTGGGAAATTGTAAAAAGCTTAACCGAAAACCCCGCATTGAGCGGTGTGGCCGTGATTGATTCTACCCGGTACGAACTTTATGTTGATGATTCAGGAACCTTGCAATCAGATACCTACTATTTGTATCTCGGTGCGAAAGGATATTCATTAGGCAAGGCTGGGAATATAGATTTTGACGGTTGGGAAATTGTCAAGCAATCAGTCACCTGGCAGGAAGCGATTCAGGCGTGGGCTAATGGCAAGACGATAAAAACAGAATCCAGCGACGGAATCAGGACTTACAAAAGAACAACAAACAGCCTTCAATCCGTGCTGGGCGGTGTCACCAAGGATGAAATTTTAAATGGCAAATGGTATGTGGAGGAAAGAAATGATGAATGAGATACCAAAATTTGAGGATATGAATTTGTTACCAACCCCTGAACTGATCGTTAAGACCACAGAGGGAGAATTCCATCTTATGGATGCAAAGAGAATCCGGACAGAAAACGGGATTATTCCGGTGTTTGCCGTATATAACTCGAATCACGAATTAGTTTTTATGTGTCCAGCAGATGATTTTAAATTGGCATACAGACCTAATTAGTTATAATATAAG
>CAYLVY010000068.1:0-19284 GCA_964387205.1 uncultured Draconibacterium sp. | reverse complement strand
TCCGGAAGCAGGATAACCGCTATCGTTTGTTTATTAAAGGACGACGAGCTGAGGAGGTAGATTGGGTCTGGCGCCGCCCCGAAGAGCAGGAGTATTTTAAAACTTTGTACGACACGGTGGAAAAAGAGGGGTTACAGGATGCGGTAATCTTTGAACCACAAGGTAGCGACGTGCAGCAATGGTTCAAAAAAATTGGGTTTATTGTATCTCCCAGTGACTTTGAATCATTTCACATGGCCATCGCGGAAGGGATGGCATCGAGGGCCATTCCTGTAATCCGGAACTGGGCCGGCTCGGAACTGCTTTTTCCTGGGCAATATCGTTTTTCGGTGGCGGTGGAGGCTGTCGCGCTGATCAGGAGGTTCAGCGACCTTAAGGCTTTTGAGCTGGAAGGCCAGTCAACAAGGAGTTTTTCGGTGGAGAATTTTGACCTTCGGGTCATTCTGCCCCGGTACGATGCATTGATGTTCCCGGATTTTAAACCGGTCGAGATCCGTAAAGAGTATTTCACCCTGCTGCAGCAGTACCAGCAGACCATCACCGAGGCGGAAGGCCGGAATAAAGCGCTGCTCAAACGGGAAGAAGAATTGTCGGCATTGCTGCTGCAGCAAAAATCACTGGTGGACAACAATGCTGTATTAACCAGTGAGTTGAAAGGCCTTAGGGCGGAGTTTCAGCAACAATTTACGTTGAACCAGCAATTAACCGGTCAACTGGACCTTCTGGAAAAGGAAATTGCCCACCAGAGGGCCACTGATATGCAGAAAATGACCGAATTGCAGGGTAAACAGTCCGAATTTCAGGAACTTACCATTCAGTTTAAGCAGCTTCAGGAGCAGAATTACCGGGAGAAAGAGGAAGCCGCTAAAAGAGAAGCGGGTCTGAAACAGCAAATTGCCGATATCAGAGCAGATCATGCAGCATTCCTGCAGTCGCTGCAAGCTGCGTTTGAATCGGAAACGCAACTGCTGAAGGAAGGTCATGAGCGAGAGCAACGTACCCTTCTTGAGAATAACCTTCGGGAAATGGAATTGATCAGGATAAAAGCGGAACAGGAAAACAACCTTATCCGTGAGATGTCGGAGAAGGAAAATATTCGACTTGCCAATCAGCTCTTCTCGATTCGCAGCGAGCATGCCGAACATATACGTCGTCTGGAATATGAGCGCCGGCGGCTTCAGGAGCGGATCGATGCCCTGAAAAATACCAATATCGACCTGGAGAGACGGCTCATCCGTACCTTTAGTTCTATGACTTGGAAGGTTGGGGCAATTCTCATTAAAAAGCCCGGTGATTTATTGCTGGCGATCAAACGAAGGCTATCTCCATCCAAATAATTTTCTCCACCCTGTTCCGGACTGCGGTTTTTTTATTTCAGGCATGGTATGCTTGTCACCAACGGGAGGGGAATAGTGGTACTTCAGGGCCCATTCCACCTGCTCCTGAAGAGTCTCATACTTCAGCGGGTGCTGTTCAAACCATGCATCCCGGCTGCGAAGGGCATCCGCTTTGAAGGTCTCCCATTCCACTGCTTCTTCCCCTTCCCCTTCATGATCCCTTTCCCTGAACAACTGGTTTTGCAATACCGTCTGTTTTCCAAAATGGATCATATCCACATAATCAAGTACCGCGATCTTCCATCCATGATCACGGCATACTTCATAACAGATCAACTCCTGCCCCCATCCGATCTGTAAAGTGTCAGGAAACTGCCCGATGGCCTCGATCACCTTGCGGTGGATAAGCGGCGCCTGGTTGTCGATCCACTTCACCATCCTTGGCTCCTGGCTGCCCCAGTTCTGCATTTGCCGCCATGGTTGCGGTTTGCCCGAAATGCAAGGCGTCGCAATGGCCAGGTCATAACGGAACATCGATTCCCGCAGGCGCCGGAAGAAAATATCAGGGTTAAATTCGATGTCATTGTTCAGAAACAACAGGGAATCGTATTGCGGATCCTTCAATACCATGCTGAAAGCCTCATTAAGCGCCCCTCCCCAGTAAAGGTTCTTCGGTAGCCTGATCTGGGTGTATTTCGGGATTAGTTCCGGTTTCGATCCGTTGTCCATCACCTTCAGGTCAATGGAATCATCCGCATATTTCTTCAACGAATAATAGACCCAGTTGGTGTATTCCGGGAGATTGTGGTTCAGGACTATGGCCAGCGTCTTCGACATGAAAGCAAAAATAGTCCCTTTTCACGTTAAAAACGAAAATAAAGCGCATAAACATCACTAATCAAAAAAATATTACGATCTTTGCATTTTGAAAATGAAATTGTATCAACCTGAAATACATCTGTTATGAAACATGTGGTGAATACCTCCTGGAAAGGAAATATGATGTTTGACGCCCTGGTAAGCGGACATCATATATTGATGGATGCCCTGCCCGAAGTGGGGGGCGAAGACAAAGGTGCCCGTCCGAAAGAGTTGATGCTGGCGGCGCTGGCGGGTTGTACCGGAATGGATGTGGTCTCCATCCTGAAAAAAATGAGGGTGAAGCTGGATCATTTCAACATACAGGTCGAGGCCGATGTCACCGTAGAGCATCCCAAACATTATGTGAAGATGCACATCATATACGAGTTTTCCGGCGAAGACCTGAAAGAAGAACAGTTAAAAAAGGCGATTGATCTCAGTCAGGAGCGGTATTGCGGTGTATCGCATGTGTACCGGAAATCGATGGAGATTACCCATGAGATCAGGATTGTTGCTGGTAATTAAAGGAGGAGCTTTATGATCACGGCAATCGTTATTACCGGTGTGTTGTTGCTGCTGGCCGGTTACATGTATTATACCTACCGCCGGGTAAAAAGTATGCCCATAGTGCCCGACAGCCAAAGGATCAGGATATTGACCGATAAGAATTTTACCCGGCAGATATCTGCGGGTGTTGCACTGGTGGATTTCTGGGCGTCATGGTGCATGCCCTGTAAAATGATGGCCCCCATCCTGAACGAGGTGGCAGAGGAAATGGGAGATCAGGTCAGGGTTGGTAAGGTGAATATTGAAGAATTTCAGTCTGTGGCTCAGAAATATGCGGTCAGGAATATTCCCACCCTCATCATTTTCAGGAATGGCAAGGAGGTGGACCGGATTGTGGGCGTAAAGCAGAAAGACTTTATTGTCAATAAGTTGAATATGTTAAAATACAAGTAGCGATGAATTACTATTTTTCGAAGATATTGTATTGCAGCATCGACCAGGCATCACAGAAAGTGCTGGCTGCCATGAAGGAGGTCGGATTCGGAATGGTGACAGAGATCGATATGCAGCAGAAATTGCATGAAAAACTGGGTGTTGACTTCAAACCTTATAAAATCCTGGGGATGTGCAATCCGGCTTTTGCCTACAAAGCGCTGCAGGCGGAGGAAAAGATTGGTACCATGCTCCCTTGCAATGTGCTGCTGATCAGTCAGGGAGATGGAGCCACAGAGGTCGCAGCCGTTAATCCGATGGCTTCCATGCAGGCGATCGAAAATCCCGCACTTGGGGAGCTGGCCGGTGAAGTGACGGAAGTGCTTAAAAAAGTAGTGGAAGGACTCGAAGCGTAAGTTTTGGAATCACTTCGGTTTTCGGCATTGATCCTGGCAGGGGGCAGAAGCCGCAGAATGGGAAGCAACAAAGCGTTGCTGGAGTACGGTGGCCGGCCTTTGATCCAATATTCATTGGAACTGGCCGGAACCCTGACTTCTGATATTTACATAATAGATAATGGTCGCGATCTCAACCGACTGGGTTATCCAGTTGTCCGTGATATCTTTCCTGTGAGCGCACCGCTGGCCGGTATCCATGCAGGGCTTATGGCCAGCCCGCACCCATGGAACCTGGTGTTGACCTGCGACATGCCCGGTGTCTCCCCGGAACTCATCCGGTACATGATTACCTTTTTGCCGGAGCGCCGAAAGGTGTTGGTTCCCATTCACAACGGATTAGTGGAACCACTTTGCGGTTTCTGGCATCATGATATTTTGCCGGAATTGGAAAATCAATTGAATTCGGAGAGGTACAGCCCTCTGGAACTGATCAGGAACTTTCCGGAACGAATGATAGATCTTACCGGGGATATTAGATTCAATCCGGCACAATTATTTCGCAATATGAATAACCCTGCTGACCTTCTGGCCCGGGAAGATTAGCAGCCTCCTGCCGCTTTCTTTTTCTTTTTAACCGGAACCACGCCCGGTTTTGGTTTGGCGGCTTCGCCGGATGGGGCAGTCAGCGCTGAAACCGTGCCTCCGCCAAGGGCTGCAGAAGCAGCTTTTCTGAAATCGTAACGGGCAAACTCGTCATTCGCTGCAATGTTTCCCGGCTTCTCCGGGTTCATGATGGTTTCCATCCAGTAATTCAGTCCTCCCTGAAGCACGTAGTTGTTCTGATATCCCAGTTGGCGTGTGAGTAACCAAGCCTCATTGGCTTCAGTGGACCCATTGGAGTAAAAAATGTTCATCTTCGTTCCCTGGTTCAGCAGGTCGTCATGTTCCGGTGAAAGAATATCCTGAAGCGGTACATTGACCGCTCCGGGGAGGCTGAACATGTCAAAGTCCCTTGGATTTCTCACATCGATCAACTGAATCGACGGATCTTTGCTGATGATTTTACCGGCGACTTCATCGGGGGAGACAAACTGTGTCCCGGTACTGATCTCGGCCAGCAATTGGTCAGCGGTTAGTTTGTAAGGCCGGGTTGTATTCTGTGGAACCAGGGCTATGACCATGCCCAGGATCATGAAAATCAGTGTCAGATAGTGTAATGGCTTCATTTTATGTCTATTTTATATGGATACAATAAAAAACCCCATGCATTAATACTCCTTTCTCGGGAACTTTTTTTCCACCCATTCGGAAACGTAAAACATGCCCAGGGCCATGATAACAAGGAGAAGTGCAAAGACGCCATCGCTGAGGCCAATCATGGAAGAGATTTTCAGCGAGCCCATATCTCCCGATTTGTAAAGGGATTCGAGCATCGGATAACCAAATCCGAAGAGGTAAACCCCGATAAAGAGCCCCACGATGAAGATCATGGCATCCAGTTTCCCGATAGCGGCACCACAGAAGCTGGTTCCCGGGCAGAATCCCCCCATGATGAAACCGGCCCCCATGACCAGTCCGCCCACGATAGCCGAGGTCAGGAAAGTGGGGTTGACATACACAAGGTCAAGGTCCACCCATCCGAAGAGGCTGAAGAAAAGCAGCCCCAGGAGGGCGGTTACCCCTCCGGTGAAGAATACTTTAAGCACTACCATATCGTAGCCATAGAAAAGTCCTGCCAGTTTCCTGCTGGAAGAGAAGCCGCATTGTTCCAGGATGAACCCGAAGGCGATCCCGATCACGAAGGCGAAAAAGTAATTGGTGTTTTGGGAAATAATTTCGTTGACTGCTAAAGGTCCCATATAGAATGTTTTTACTTTGTTAAATATGATCAGATCCAGTTTTTCCTGAAGAAATAGGCCAGCGCGTAAGCTCCGCCGAAGATGGCGAGCATGGTGATAATCCCTCCGAAGGAGAGTACCGCCATTCCGCTGAGGGCCGAACCGCTGGTACAACCCCTGCCTAGTTGAGAGCCGATCCCAAACAGTATTCCTCCCAAAAGTGCGAAGATCAATCTCCGGCGGCCCGATATTCCGGGATGGTGTTCAACCTTGAACTTCAAGCGCCCTGCAACGGCTCCGGAAATAAAACCACCGGCAATAACCCCGAGCATCTGGAATACCAGCCAGTTCTTCATGGGGGAACCCGGATGTTCTTCCCGGTATTCCCTGAAAAATGGCGCCGATTCCGAATAGGAAGGCGCAACAGCCTGGGTGGAGGCCACCACAACGCTTTTGACCGCACCGCTGGCTCCCAGCCCACGGCCCGAAATAAAATTGGCCGCCAGCAGCACCAGCCCAAGCAAAACTCCTCCGATGTAAGGGTTCATATATCGTTTTGCCTTGTTGTTCAGATTTTCTTTCATGGGTACTGTATTTATTCAGTTAATCAGTTATGCAGTTATGCAGTTATGCAGTATGATTGTCTGGTTTGTGATTAATAGAGATATCGGCTTGCCTGGCCGGCATATACGATAATAAACCGCAGGAATATACCGCCAATGAGGATCAGCAGCGATGTGATTGCGATGGGAATGCGATAACCCAGCAGTTCAAGCGTTTCCAACACTGCCGGGACGATCAGTCCAAGAATCACCACGAAAATCCAGAACACTTCGGTATATGGCCCTCCGAGAAACATCCTGGCTGCATCGATCTGCACCTGGGTGCTGGCCAGGAAACCCATAAACATATGGATAATGAGGAATAGTTCGATGCCGATCATCATCAGGTCGATCCGGCTGAAAACCAGCCGTTCCTGGTGGTTTTTGGTCAGCCACATGATCACCGCCGCTCCGGTCGAAAAGCTGGAAGCGAGAAACAACGGCCCCAGGATACTGGTGTTCCAGAGTGGTCGTGCGTTGAATGCCGAAAGTAAAATACCGGTATAAACCCCGAGGATTACGGCGAAAATGAGCATACCCCAGGCCAGTTTCTTACGGTGACGGATAAAATATTCTTCCCACTGATCGAGCAATTGAAATGGCCATTTCCAGCCCGGTATCAGTTCCTTCATCCAGGTGGCGCACCAGATCATGGCCATTGGCGTGATGACCAGCAGGGTCCAGGCGCCCCACGACATGGGTGATTCAATCCGGATCGTCAGGTACAATTGCCAGAACCATGGTTTATGGTTCAGGTCGAGAAAGAGGGCGATCAGGCCGATGACCAGCAACATCGGAGTCAGAAACGGAGCGAGCCGGATAGCGGTCGGATACTCTTTCTCCTTGCCCAGTATATAATAGAGTGATGCAAAAAAGAGGATGCCCGCAGCCACTCCGCCCACAAAGAGATAGAGCGGGATTTGCCAGTGCCAGATATGCAGCGCCGGATCCACCATGGGATTCATGCGACCGCTGATGATCAGTTCTTCCTTCATGCGATGATCAGGTTAAAAAGTAGAGATTGGGATCGGTGCCGGCTTCCGGGATGAGTCGTTTGTATTTTCTTTTTTTCAGGATCATGGAGATCTCGCTTCGCGGATCATCCGTGTCGCCAAAATAGAGGCATTTGGTTGGACAAACTGCCACGCAGGCAGGTGGTAGCCCTTCCTTGACGCGGTGGATGCAAAAGGTGCACTTATCAACATACCCTTTCGGGTGAGGGTAGCGGGCATCGTAAGGACAGGAGGCGATACAGGCGCCGCATCCGATGCATTTATGCGGTGTTACCAGCACAATCCCGCCGTCGCTGTAATGGCTGGCCCCGGTAGGACAGCAGCGGACGCAGGGGGAGTTGGTACACTGGTTGCACCGTTCCGACCGGATCTCCATCTCCAGTTGAGGGTAGGTGCCGTCGTTCACCTCCACTATCCATTCCCGGCAATAACCGATAGGTACATTGTTCTCGGTCTGACAGGCCACAACGCAATCGCTGCACCCCACACATTTTTTCGTATCGACAGCCATGGCAAATCTCATACCTGTGCCTCCTTATCCGGGTTTTCAGTTACAAAAGTGACAAAATTGCCGCGCATGCCCGTTCCACCCATGATCGGGTCGGTCAGTACTTTGGTGATCAGGGCGGAATCGCTGACCCCTTTGCCATGGGTTCTGGTCAGCAATGCATTATTGTGTCCGAACCCGTGGACAACGTAAACCGAATCCCACCGTACCCTTTCGGTGATCCTCACCTTGGCCGGAAAAGGGGTGACGACCCCGTCCTGGTTTTTCAGCCAGATCTCCTGCCCGTCTTTTAATTGCCAGTTGACCGCCACTTTAGGGTTGACCCAGATGTTGTTTTCGGGCATGATCGCGGCGAGGTTCGGATTGTTTGAAGTGCGGCTGAAGGTGTGCGACTGCGTTCGTCCGTAATTCAGCCGGTAAAATCCATCAGGCGGTTCCTCGTGAGGAGTATAGCGCGGCAAGGGGTCGAAGCCATATTGTTCAAGGGTTGTTGAATAAAGCTCGATCTTTCCTGAAGGAGTATCGAAAGCGGGTGGATTCAGCTCGGAAAAATAGAGCTCGCCACCCTCACGTTCATATTTTTTTACCCCGATCTTTTTCATTTCAGCCAAAGAGGTTCCCATCCGGGTCAGTTTGTAATCCAGAAACTCTTCGAAATCCTTCCAGCCGAAATATTTTTCCAGTCCCATTTTCGTGGCAAGGCTTTTGGCGATCCACCAGTCGGGTTTCGTGTCATATTTAGGCTCTGCCGCAGGCATACGCAGGGCGACCACCGGTTCGCGGTGGGGATCGTTCCTGAGCACATCATAGCGTTCCAGGTAGGTGCATTCTGGAAGGACCACATCGGCCCAGCCGGTGATCTCCATGGGCATGGTGTCGATCACCACCAGCAATTCGAGTTCCTGGATTGCTGCCAGGGTTTTCCGGGTATCGGGCATGGTCATGTTGAGGTTGGATCCGTTCACGATCCATCCGCGATACTGGAAATCTTTCAGTCCTCCGGGTATCGATCCGTCGATGATGGCATTGGCCACGGGAAGGTCGGCCAAAGGGTATTCGTCTCCGAGCACATCTCTCCAGGAGCGCTTTACCGGTGGAAAAGGAGGGTGGGGATACTCCGGGATCTCCCTGGCTTCGGGAAGGTAAAATCCACCCCTTCTTCCCCAGGAACCCAAGATGGCGTTGAGGATGGCAATGGCCCTGGAACGCTGGGTGTCGTCCCCGTACCAGGTCACATGCCGGCCGGGATGCACGATCACCGCGGGGGAGGCGTTGAACATCTCCCGCGCAGTTTCCCGTATTACCGTCGGATCGATGGTCGTAATTCCGTAAGCCCACTCCGGGGTGAAAGGAGCGATATATTCCTTTAATTTGTCAAATCCGAAGGTGTATTTCTCCACATACTCCTTATCGTACCATCCGTTGCTGATGAGGACATGGGTCCACGACAGCAGGAGGGCAATGTCGGTGGCCGGTTTAATGGGCAACCAGAATTTTGACTTTCCGGCAACGGTGGAGAACCTCGGGTCTACCGTGATGATAGTGGCACCGCGGTCGATGGCATCGGCCATCTCCTGCACCTGAGAGTTGTGCATATTCTCCCCGAGATGGCTTCCGATCAGCACCAGGCACCTGGTGTTGCGTATGTCGGTGGGTTCAGGCGATTCCAGGGAGGTGCCGAAGGTCATGGAAAAGGCCGCTTCGCGTGGCCCCTTGCACTGTGCGTAGGAGGGACCTGCGATGGCATCCGTTCCGTAGGCTTTCATCAGGGTCCCCAGTACTTTTCCTCCGGAACCGTGGGTGATGAGCGCCACCGTTTCGGGGCCGTACTTCTTTCCTATATAATCCAGTTTCTTTGCTACATAATCCAGCGCTTCATCCCAACTGGCTCTCTTAAAGTGCTGTTTCCCCCTGGGTCCTGTACGGATCAGCGGGGTCTTCAACCGGTCCTGGTCATGGTACATCCCCACACCACCGGTTCCGCGAGGGCACAACCGGCCATTGCAATGGGGGTCATTCTCATTGCCGATGATCTTCCATATCTCCCCCTGTTCATTTTTGTAGACCCAGCCTGCACATTTCCAAAAACATACTTCACAGTAAGTCGGGGTGCGCGTCAGCGTATCCCCTGCACCGGCCAGGTTGCCGGCGGCCCTCTCCGCGCCGGAGAGCTCCTCCCGGCCTCCGAATACCATCCTTCCTAGCAGTGCACTCCCGGCGCCTAGCGCGGAAATCCTGATGAAATTCCTTCGATTCATGGGCAATATTTAATAATGACAAATGAACATCCAAAGGTAAAAAACCATTGTGAAATCGTGAACAAATTTATAGATATATTTTATTAGATATGTATTCAATCATGTTTTTTTTATCATGACCGCTGATTATTTATGGAGATCTTATTATAAGATAAGTCCCGACCAGCTTCCACAGGTAAAAATTTCTTAAAACCTCTGTGGTTTCCGGATTAACATTAGTTTTGCCTGAAATGACCGTTTTATGCATCGGATTGATCTGCCCGATTTTATTTTGATCTCCGGTTCAGGGAAAAAAGTGGGCAAGACCTATCTCGCAGTGGGACTGATCGCTTATTTCAGCCCCACAGAACCCATCGTCGCCCTGAAAATTTCTCCGCATACCCACGACGATGTCGGAAAATCCATGATGGTGGAAGGAAACTGCCGTTTCACCATCTACCGCGATCTTGAACCGCATGACAGGAATTCGGGGCAATATCTAAAAGCAGGAGCAAGGGCCTCCTACTTCATGGAGGTGCGGGATGAGCATCTGCCGGAGGCTTTGCAGGTTTTTCTCCAACTTTGTAATCCTGCGGGGAAACGGGTGATTTGTGAATCGGGCGCCCTTGGCAGGCTTTTTCGGCCTTCCGTGATGATCTTCATTGCGCCCGCCGAGGAGGAACTTTCGGGAGTCAAGCAGCAATCGGCCGAAGTAGCCGATATCCGCCTGCCGGCATGCGCATTCCGGATCAGTGAAGCGATAGAGAAACTGCAATTATTTCTTAAGGTTGAAATAAAATAAGGGCAGAAAAGGGGGCCACCTCTGCCTGCAGGGAAACTTCAGGCAGGTCGGGGTAAAATTGTTGGTCCCGTAAAGCGTAGCGCCAGGTGCCCTTGGGTATCGTTACCTGTTTCGTTTTCCCGGAACCGTTAAAGACCACCAGAATATTTTTCCAGGGATCCCCATTGGCATGGTCACTGATCTGGTATGCAATCAGATGAGTATCTTCGGTGGCCAGGAAACGGAGCTTTTCACTGACCATCCCGGCATCCGGCATCCTGAAGGCCGGATGGGCTTTGCGCAATGCGATCATCTGCCGGTAATAATCCACCAGATCTTTGTTTTCATGCAACCACTCCCAGTCGATCCTGTTGACCGAATCGGGTTTGTTGTACGAGTTGTGCTCTCCGCCTTTGGTCCGCTTCATCTCCACGCCGGCGTGCAGGAAGGGGATACCCTGAGAGGTAAGGACAATGGTATTGGCCAGGGCATGCATCTTCCGGATTGTCCTTTCATCGGCATCGGGACGGGACACCTTCAGTTTATCGTACAGAGTATGGTTGTCATGGCACGAGACATAGTTTATGGCTCCTTCCGGTGAGTTGGTATAAGGGGCGGAGGAATATTTCACTTTTGAAAAATCGATCTGCGGATGGGAGCCGGAGGCAACGATGCCGAATTTTACCTGTTCTGTCATCTCTGCGTTACCGGAGGCAAAACCTGTGCTGTGGTCATCAAAAACACTCCCCTTGATGCCATCCCGGATATCATCGCTGAAGACGGCGATTCTGTTCAGCCGGTTGGCAAATTTCTTAAGGGCGCGGTGTTCTTCGGGCAGCGGGGAGTCGCCGGCAGTCCATCCTTCTCCGTATATTAAGATATCGGGTTTGATGGCATGGAGCGCTGCCGAAACCTGGTTCATGGTTTCGATGTCATGGATAGCCATGAGATCGAAGCGGAACCCATCTATATGGTATTCCGTGACCCAGTAAGTGACCGATTCAATGATCAGTTTGCGCACCATCTCCCGGTCTGAAGCCGTTTCGTTGCCACAGCCGCTGGCATTGCTGTATGAGCCGTCCTTTTCCCACTGCCGGTAGTAATAGCCGGGCACCAGCTGGTCGAAATTGGAATGACCGGTATGGGCGGTATGGTTATATACCACATCCATAACTACCCGGAGTCCATTCCGGTGAAGCTCCTGAACCATTTGTTTAAACTCGCGGATCCTTACCTTGCCATCGTCGGCACGGGTAGCATAGGATCCCTCCGGAACACTGTAGTGCAGTGGATCATACCCCCAATTATACTGCGGGATTTCTGGTTTCGATTCATCCACGGTCGCAAAATCGAATACGGGAAGGAGGTGAATGTGGGTGACACTCAGCCCGGCGATATGGTCCATGCCGGTGGGTTGTCCGTGAGGATTTAAAGTTCCCGTTTCTGTCAGTCCAAGAAATTTACCTTTGTGTGCAATACCGCTTTCGGGCGAAACGGAAAGGTCGCGTACATGCAACTCATAGATCACGGCATCGGTCATGTTTTTCAGTTCCGGGGCACGATCCTGATCCCATCCCGGCGGGTCGGTCTCCCGCAGGTCGATGATCTGTCCCCGTTTTCCGTTCACCCCGACAGCTTTGGTATAGGGGTCGGGATGCTCTTCTCCCCAATGGCCTTTGATCTTGGCGCTGAAGGTATAGAAGAGGTCTTTGCGCTCCCCGTTCAGCATTGCACACCACACCCCTCCGGGTTCCCGGTGGCAGGTTACCGTTTCGATCCGGTTGGGACCGGTCGGACTTTTATAAAGAAATAGTTTCATCCCTTCAGCCGGTGGCGACCATACTTTGATGGTGGTTTTTGCGGGGGAATAGGTAACCCCCAGGTCGCTCCCCCGGTACACGGGGTAGTGCTGATAAGGGTTATAGGCAAGGGATGGGATGGCCGCAGCTTTCGTATCTCCGGGTTGCTGTCCAAAAAGACGGGCGCTGAAGAAAACCAGGATCAGGACGACCAGGGTCAGAAGGATCAGGAGAGGTTTCATATCGGTTTTGTTTCATGTTTTCCTGCCAAACGCTCATGCTTGGAGGTATGGATATTGGTAAAGCGCTGCACCTCTTTCTCCGGATCAAACATCAGCCGGAGGGTGGCATGGGTCTTGACCACCGGGATCCCCAGCAGCCGGTAGATCTTGTTGACGGTGGTGTTGTAGTCGCCCACCCACGACATGTCGAGGTATTTGATCCCGTGCTTTTTCAGTGCATCCACCATGGTGAGGAAGAGCACGCCGGTAACCCCTGAACGCTGGTATTCAGGTATTACCGCGGTGAGCAGTTGTCGTACCCTGTTGATGGTCCCGGCACGCTTGTGATACAGAAATTTCAATATATTGATCAGGTTCAGTCTGCCATTGCCCAGTTTAGCCAGGATCTGGTTAACATCGGGGAAGACCACCACCAGCCCGATGGGTTTATCCTGGTCGTAGGCAAACCAGATAAATTCCTGGTTGATGATGGCTTTGGCTTTTTTCAGGATCTTGTCGATCTCGGTGGTATCGAGCGGCGTATAGTCCTCGTGGAAATCGGCCCAGACGGTGTTGTAGATCGAGCAAATGTCGGCGATGAACTTTTCTTTTCTGCGGAAATCGAGATGTTCCAGCCGGAATTTATCTTTCAGGTGCATTGAAAACTGCACCTGACGATCGGGGAAAGGCACGGCAAGGTCGGCCTCATAGGAGAACTGTTCGAAATAGGTTTTGAACCCGTAGGCGGTGAAGAGGTCGTGATAATAGGGAAAGTTGTATGGCATGCCGTATACCGGGGCGGTAAAACCCCTGATCAGTAGGCCCCACTGGGTGAGGTTTTCGCCGAAGGTAACGGGGCCGTCCATGGCTTCCATCCCTCTGGATGAAAGCCAGTTGCGGCAAGCGTCGAAGAGCAGGAAGGCAGTCGGGCGGTCGTTGATGCACTCGAAAAAGCCCATGCCGCCGGTGGGTTGTTCGTTTTTTGCGGCTTTATCATGGTTGTAGAATGCGGCGACCCTTCCGGTCAGGTTTCCCTCGTCGTCCTTTACGATCCACCTTATCGCTTCACCGTTTCGGAACAACGAGTTGGATTTTGCATCGAATACATCTTCGATGTCGGAATCGAGCGGGCAGATCCAGTTGGGATCGGCGCGGTAGAGTTTTTTCGGGACCTGCAGAAACTCTTTTTTCTGCCCCGGGGTCTTTACTTCGGTGAGTTGCATTTTATCCGGTCTTTAGTGCAATGTTACGCAAAAAAAGGATGGAGTGTTCATTTTTAGGCGGAAAGCGGTTGGAGGCATGGATAAGACAGCGAGTTTCCCGAGAACGTGGGGAAATGATACCCGTTTTGAATTAATTACTTTTTTAGAAGCTCATCGTTTGCATGGACAGTCCCAAGGACGCCATGTACTTTATCATGTCCTTGGAATGGATTAATACCCAAAGTGGTAGATATCCAAGGACGCTATGACCTTATTTATGTCCTTCGAGACTACGAACAGCATTTGCAGAACGGGGGAAAGATACAATGAGGTCAGGTGCATCATAAGTTATTATGGGCAGGGGCAGTTTATGCGTATCCCTTATCTTACGATAGGTATCCATTCCAAATTCAACTTCCTCCATGAGCCTCATAAGGTTAAAAACCAAAGTCATTTTTTTGTTTCTGCTGTATGACTTTGCTGTAAACATCTGCAGTTTCTCAAGCGAGTTGGGGTAAACAGGCAGTCCGGGGCTTTTTACAACAATCTTCTCAGGGTAAATTTCAAGTTGAATTTTTGCCCCATCAATGGTATAATCTCTGTGAACGATAGCATTTAAAATCGCTTCACGAATAACTACCGGAGGAAAGAGAGAAACCTTATCTCTGGTAAAAGAGGAACGGTCAAAGCTTTCAGGAATAACTTTTTTGATCCATGCTTCCACCTGATTGGGAATTAAAACGGGGAAAAAATACCTGAACCTGACAAATTGTATCACATTTCATCTCAACGGCTATGCTTACCGGGAAAAAGAATGTTTTGTGACAAATCAGGAGAAGGAGCCCCGACAGTATAGTGGAAACCAGCAGGATAGAAATGATTCGTCCTTTAATCATAAGGGTCCACTGAGTTTATAATGAGAACCACGGAGGGGTTGATCGGAAAAATCAAGATTATTTATCATCCTTCCTGGTATATAAGCTTAATCAACTTTTTTAATGAGGAATTGTTTTAACGGTATTCAAATATAAAGGAATATTAGCCGGATTTCTGAAGAGGGGTGGGAAACGTGAAGCGCGATACTGTTTCTTCAGTGTATTTACATGACGGTAACACTCCGGAAATGACACCAAAGCATGAGTTGTTAAGTGATCAGCCACTTTCGAACATAGGGGATTCAAAATCCTTCGAATGAACCCGCCTTAAAAAAATACGACTTGTTATATTAAATCAGTCTAAATTAAATTATATTTGCATGCCCATCAATGGAGGCACTTTCTCATCATAGCATGATTAGTTTAACAAAAGTATAGAAATTCAATCAACAGATTCGCCATGAAAAAAATAGTCGCCATTATTCTTATCCTTACAGCGCCGGGGATCCATGCCATCGCCCAGGTAAGCATCAATTCCGACAACAGCGAGCCGGCACCGTCGGCGATGCTGGACGTAAAATCTACTTCCAGGGGAATGCTGATTCCCAGGATGACCATCGCCGAGCGCGATGCCATTTCTCTCCCTGCCAAGGGGTTGCTTGTATTTTGCTCGGATGTCGGCAGCTTTTATGTGAACAGGGGTACCGAAATGTTCCCTGATTGGACCATCCTTGGCAACCTTGCCGGGGTTGCCGCCAACGCTCCTCTGATCAGCAGTGGTGGCGAGGTGCCTGTCCTTTCCATTCCGCAGTCGGGGCCGTCTGCAAACGGATATCTTTCGTCATCCGACTGGAACACGTTCAACGGCAAGCAAAATGCATTGCTTTTCGGAAATGTACTGTCATCGGACATGACCATCACCGGAGGGAACGGGGCGGTGGTCGGAAACGGGATGAACCTGACGATCAAAAAGGGGAACCTCACTGAATCTTCCTCCTCGGTATTGACCATCAACAACGGAACCAATTCCGTGTTGGGGACCGGGACCTCTATCACCGTAAAAAAAGCCACGTCCAGTCAGTCTGGTTACCTGAGCAATGCCGACTGGGCAACCTTCAACAGTAAAGTCTCAAGTCAGTGGACCAGCGCGGGTCAGAACATTTTCTTCAACACCGGTAAAGTGGGACTTGGCACCTCTTCCCCTGTTCCGTCGGCTGCGCTGGACATTTCGAGTGTCAGCAGCGGGGTCCTTCTTCCCCGGATGACCCGGTCGCAGAGGAATGCCATTGACAATCCGGCAGAAGGACTGATGGTCTATTGCACCAACTGCGGTACTAATGGATCTCTAAGCATTTTCACGGGGGGCTCATGGCTTACCTTCTCGCCGTGCTTGGTTTCGGCGCCCGTTGAAGCTGTGCATGAGCGCTCCCAGGGCCAGATCCTATGGAAATGGCAGCCGGTTGCCGGGGCTGCCGGGTACCGGTGGAATACCATACCTGATTACGAATCGGCCACCGACCTGTTGAACTCGGTTTCCAGGCTGGAAACGGGAACTACCTGCAATCAAACCTATTCGCGCTACGTCTGGGCATACAGCAGTTGCGGCGAATCTGCAATGAGCAACCTTTCTGCGGTTGTGCCTGCGGTGCACCCTGTAAACCCGGTCGCCGGAAACCATTCATCGACGAAAACATCGGTGGTATGGACCTGGAACCAGGCAGCCGGTGCAGAAGGATATAAATGGAGCGTTACCAACGATTACGCTACAGCCGTCGACGTAGGGACCGATACGGCGAAGAATGAAACGGGCCTGTTGTGCGGCACCTCCTATGAACGTTATATATGGGCTTACAACGGATGCGGGCATTCCTCAGTCCTTCCTGTTGTCCATTCAACTGCAGACTGCTGGGCATGCGGCGACTCCTTCGCCATCAGCCATGTTCAGGGCAATGTTGCACCGGTCAGCAAGACGGTTTCCTATGGCACGACGACCAACCTTCCGGGCGTACCGGATAAGTGCTGGACTACGAACAACCTGGGTTCCAGCCAGCAGGCTGCTTCCTATGACGACAATACCGAAGCCGCCGCCGGCTGGTACTGGCAGTTCAATACCATGCAGGGTTACCAGCATGACGGTTCCGTGCGTACCCCTGCAACGCCCTGGAACAACGATATCAATGAAAATTCAGACTGGGTAGCGGGCAACGACCCCTGCAACCTTGAACTGGGGAATGGATGGAGGCTGCCATCCTTCAGCGAATGGTACAATCTGGACGAGACAAACGGATGGGTAAGCGCCACACAGACCTTCGATTCACCGCTGAAGCTGCATCAGGCGGGATATCTTGATCCTAACGCCGGGACTCTTGTCGCCCGCGGGGGGCAGGGAATTTACTGGAGCAGCACGCAACAAGGGTCAAATTCCGCTTCTTATTTTGACATAAGCTACGGGACCATGATGTATGTCTACTGGAAATCATTTGGTTTATCGGTTCGCTGCCTCAAATAAGGTCCGTTCAGCTATCCGAAAGAGAAGGTTGATATTTCACTGGCCTATACAAAGTTCATTCCCCGGGGCAAATCAGGAGGAACCGTGTATTACGACTGGTATCTGAACAAACCCGGATACAGAAATCAACAGCATCTGTATAATTCCTGAAACTCAGGAATGATCTGAGTTTTGCTGTTGGCAAGGGTGTCTAAAAACTATTTAAGACACCCTTGCCTGTTATTTCAATTTGTATATTGGAAAACTATTCTAAAAATTGGACGATTAACGAGGTTCAAAATCCAAATGTTAACGTAATGCACAGAATAACAGAATGATAAAAATTCTGGCATACTATTTGACTAAGTAATTACAAATCCAACGACCATGAAAAACACAGTAATACTAATCACCCTGGGCCTCGTGTTGAGCCTCAGCGCGTGTAAAAAAGACAATATTGCTCCAATCGACAGTTCCAATAAATCGATGAGCGAACTGAAAGTCAGTTCCGGATTCGACTGGAAAACAACCTCCGAAGTTAGTCTTACCCTGACCGGTTATGCCAACAGTACTGCCGAAATTCTGAACTCCAACGGAGATCTTATACAAAAGGTTTTTCTGAAAAAGAACGAACCCTTTACTTCACGGATTTCCCTTCCAAAAGCCACAAAATCGTTAAAGCTTAGATTTCTGGGACAGACCGTTGAGGTGGAAGTTTCCGGTGCGAATGTCAGCTATATTTTTAACTAACCGATAATCAAGTTAATCCCATGAAAAACATGAACAGATTCATCAGTATATTAACCCTGGGGGCAGTTTTAGCAATCTTCCTGCCTTTCTCATCCAGGGCATCTGTTGCTTGTGATATCAGCAAGGTCAATGGAGGCGGTTTTACGACCACTATTCAATCGATCATTGATAATTGCAACAACACCTACACCATTACATTGCGCGTCGACCACGACGGATGCGGAGGCCCATCCTGCAAAGAGTTATCTCATTATTCCATCGAAGCGCTGCCGGGAACCTACAGTAATATTTCGGTTGCTGTCCTTTCAGGCACCATGACCTATCAAAATATTGATCTCGGTCCGAATTTGGGTTCAGATCCATTCCAGGGATTTAAGCTGGATGGTACCAGTGGAATCGGTGGTGGTAAGGCCGGATCTTTTACCGTGACCTATACGCTTTCCGGTGCTCTTCAGAATCAGAGGACAAGCGCCAAAGCCGGAACCAATGGACAGATCGTGAATTTCACTTCTGCTGATTTCGACTACGTCATGAATTGCAATGGAACCACCTGTGGCCCGGTAATAACAGATACTGATGGTGACGGTGTGCCTGATGAGGATGATGATTATCCAAACGATCCTACCCGTGCGTTCAACAACTATTATCCCTCTGAAAACGTATGGGGGTCGCTGGCCTATGAAGATCTCTGGCCTTCGCGTGGTGATTATGATTTTAATGATGTAGTGGTGATTTACAATACCAACATCGTGACCAATGCCTCCAACCAGGTGGTTGATATCCGGTCGAAATATAAAGTAACAGCGGTTGGAGCATCCTTCCACAACGGATTTGCTTTTCAGTTGAACAATGTAACCCCTGATCAGGTGGAATATGTGAACGGACAGGTGATAACCAAGAACTATGTGACTCGGAATACGAACGGGACAGAAGCCGGTCAGACCAAAGCAGTCATATTTGTTTTCGACAACACCGAAGCGGTGATCAACAGGGCTGGCGGCTCGTTCCACAACACCTTGCCTAATGGTAAGGTTGGCACTGCAGATACAACTTCCATCTTCGTTCACTTTTCCAATCCCTTACCTCTGGCAACCGTTGGCGCAGCGCCATTCAATCCCTTCCTCGTAAAGAATGGCAACCGCGAAGTTGAGATTCACCTTCCCGACCAGGTCCCGACTGATTTAATGAATAGTGCCTTGTTCGGAACAAGCGACGACCGCAGCGTGCCAGGAATGGGAAAATACTACAAATCGGAAAATAATCTCCCCTGGGGTATCCATATTCCCATAGTACTTGACCACACGCTTGAATATACCGAAATCATTGAGGGTTACCTGCACTTTGGCGCGTGGGTTGAATCAAGCGGCGCTCACTATCCCGACTGGTATCTCGATAATCCTGGTTATCGTGATGCATCCAAATTGTGGAGCGGACA